>NZ_CP147247.1:346666-693333 GCF_002140975.2 Enterococcus sp. 9E7_DIV0242 | reverse complement strand
CGGTTTATTTAGTTTTGGAGGCAATTAAGCAAGGACAGTTGTCCATGGAAACAGAAATTGTTGCTAGTGAGACGGATCAGGCAATTGGTCAAATTTTTGAAATAAGCAATAATGATATTGTTGCCGGAGTTGCTTATCCAGTCCGTGATCTTCTTTATATGGTGACAGTGCCATCATCGAATGTCGCTACAGTGATGTTGGCAAATCAGATTTCTGAGCAAAATGCCGGTGCATTTATCGATAGGATGAATGCGAAGGCACAAGAGTTGGGCATGACGAATACGAAATTCTTCAATTGTAGTGGGGCTTCTGCTCAAAGCTTTATGGGCTACTACACCCCGGAAGGCTATGATCAATCTACAGGAAACCAGACAACTGCTCGTGATTTAGCGATAATGACTTATCATTTGATCAACAATTATCCTGAGGTTCTTGAATTTACCAGTCAACCAGTTGTCAAGACGATGGAAGGAACACCTTATGAAGAGACTTTTGAAACGTATAATTATTCCATTCCGGGAGCTCAATACGGGGTAGAAGGTGTTGATGGACTGAAAACGGGGTCTAGTCCGGCTGCTGGATTTAACTATATTGCTACGGCCAAGCGTGGCGAGACTCGATTGATCGAGGTCATCATGGGTGTAGGTGACTGGTCTGATCAAGATGGAGAATATTATCGTCATCCTTTCGGAAATGCGTTGCTGGAAAAAATGTTTGCAGAATATGAGTACCAAAAGCTAGTACCAGCTGGTTTGCATGAAGTGGATGGACAAAAAGTTACCTTGGATCAAGATTTATATGGTGTTGCCAAGAAGGGTAGTACACCAAATTTAAGAGTAGCGGATAATCAAATGATTGTTGATAACGGTCTGCAAATCGTTTCGGATAAGCTACAAACATTAGCAATTACGTACCAACCACTTGCAGAGGACAAGGGTGAGCCAACAGCTTCTGATTCAAAAGAAAGTGTCGCAAAGCCCGCTTCAAAATCTAAGTTAACAGATTTACTAACTATTGAAAATGCTATAAGTGTGGCATTGGTTGTTTTAGGGGGCATTCTATTATTAATTGCTCAGTCGATGCGTTCAACCTCGAAGGATGGAAGCTATTCTCGCAGACGGCGTAAAAACTCACGATTTAAATTAATTGGTCGACTTTTAGGAGCAGCAAGTATTCTTGGTGGTATTATCTGGTTCATTTTCAATAATTTGTTGCATTAAGCACTAGTATAAAGCTATTATTTGTACTAATAGTAATCCTTTATTCAGCTAAACCAACAAAAGTCACTGCTCGAATAAAAAGAATTTCTTCTGATTTAGCAGAGGCCAGATCCAACGGCTACTACTAAATCAGAAGTTTTTTGTTGAAGAATACACAGAAAGAGATGCCTGGCATATTTTACTTTAGCTGATGTTAACTAGTTTTTTTAGTGTTCAATTAATTGTTTTTTAGCTGTAAAGAAAGCATTTCATCTTCAATAAGTCACTGTTAGTGTATTCAATTTCTTTATTCAAGTTGAAGCTATAACTATTTCTAATCTAAAGATTATAATTTGATTAAAAATTATGTTTGAAACGCTTTCATTTGGTGGTATAATCAAATCAAAAAAAGAAGGATTTGATGTGCATGGAAATTAAATGTAATTGTGGACATAATTTTACTGGAGTCAACCTTTTTGAAGTACAAAAATCTAGGAATGCTATTTCTCGAGAGATTGATGTGGTGTCATGTAAGCGAAACGGAGATAAATGGGTGTTTCGATGCCCAAAATGCAAAAGTGAAATAGCTAAATAGTATAGGCCTCTTAATTGAGGCCTTCAGACTGTAGACAAAATCAAACTATAAAGAACAGTAATAATTATTCAAAATTGTTCTTTCGCTTTTAACCATGCTACAATTTACTAAATTAAAATTTGAGGATGGGAAAATATGATGGCAAAAGAAAAGGGGGCATTTAAAGACTTTTTACTGGCAGTTGCGCCGGAACACCAAAGGTTTGTGGAGAAGCTTAATAACATACTTATTAAACAGGGATGTGACCTTGTAATTAAAGAAGTAAAAAGCGGTTATACTGCTTCATACCAACTGAAGAAAAAAACAGTCATGAATTGGGTATTTCGCAAGTCAGGTATTTTGGCAAGAGTTTATGGGGATCATGCAAGCAAGTATGAGGACATAATCGCTTCTTTGCCTGCTGATATGCAGAATAAAATGACTGCTTCTCGTGACTGCAAGAGACTTATTGACCCTAGTGCTTGTAGCCCTACCTGTGTTAAAGGTTTTGTTTATGTCTTGAATGGAGATATACATAAAAAATGCCGGAATGCCGGAATGTTTTTTCTGCTAACGAATGAAAGTGCGAAACATATAGCTGATCTAGTCTGTGCAGAGGTTTCTGTGCGTAAGTCAGTTTCATAGCGGCAGAAAAGTTATGTCCAATAAATTCATATTTTAACAGTCTAAAGATCTCTTACAGAGGTCTTTTTTCTGTTTGAATTCTCATGAGCGCACCTACATTTCCTGTTTGAATTTTTCATGAAATAGAGATAAGGCTTTAAATCTCACTTTTTTCATTGTATATTTAGGAGAGAATACATTTTGGAGGTGGAGAGGTTGGATAATCGAGGGACCTCTGTCAGAAGTATTGTACTGCGTTATATAAATAATCAAAAGAAGCAGGACAACAATTACTTTATTGCACAAGCAATTCTAAAAAACTTTACGGAAATTCCTCAGATGACGATTTATGATTTGTCGGAGAAATGCTTTGTCTCTACGTCAGCTATTTCACGTTTTATCCGTTTAATCGATTTCTCTTCTTATACAGAGTTCAAGAGCGCGGTCGAAAAGGAGATCGATATTGTCAGTGACTATTCGAAAAAGCTGGTGCAGCCCTCTGAAGGAGAAACAGCTGAGTTTATCAATGACTATACGGAAAACATTCTCACTAATTTGCTATATGTGAAGAAGCATGTCGCAGTTTCACAAATTGAAACAATCGTGTCGGCGATTCATTCGGCAGAGAATGTGGCTGTATTAGGCTTGGAGTTTGCGGCTTTTATGGGGCAACATTTTCAAAGTAAAATGGCAAGTATGGATAAGCTTATCCAAATGGGCTTTACGATGGAGGAGCAATTAGAACTCGTGGAAAATATCCAACCAAACGGTTTGGCGCTGATTTTTTCAATGGAGGGCGGTTTCTTCTATTTTAGTGAAAAAGTTATTTCTGCGTTAAAGAAAAAGAATGTCACCATTATTGCATTTACTTTCAAAAATTCGCCAATCATTGAGCGAAGTGCAGATGAAATCGTTGTTTGCGGAGAAATCAATGATAATACGGAAGGGCGAATTTCTATCTTATATATGATGGAGCTGTTGATTTATTATTATATGCGAAATATTTATTTAACGACATAGTTTCATATTTTGAAACAAGGCCTCTGGATTTGAAACCAGAGGTCTTGTTTTGCTGTCGTCCGAGTAAATCAATCATGGTATCGTTTTCTTATAAAGAAAGGACGGATGTACGAATGGGAAAAAAAGATTTTTACTGGGGCGCTTCAACCTCAGCATTTCAAGTAGAAGGAGGTTTCGGTGAAGGAGGAAAGGGCGTGGCGACAACCGATGTCCGAAATGTACCTGATGGGATCGCTGATTCAAAAATTGCCTCAGATCATTACTATCATATGTTAGAGGATATTGCGCTCATGGAAGAGTTGGGAATCAATCTTTATCGTTTTTCGTTCAACTGGACACGGGTAATGGGAGAAGGAATGGAACCGAATCAAGAAGGGATTCAGTTTTATAATCAATTGATTGATGCGTGTATAGGGAAAGGGATTACCCCGTTTCCTACACTTTATCATTTTGAAATGCCGCAAGCCTTTGTTACAGCCTTTGGTGGTTGGAAATCAAGAGAATGCGTCGATCGGTTTGTGGATTATGCAGAAGTTTGCTTTCAAAATTTCGGAGATCGAGTGAAGCTATGGGGAACGATCAATGAACAGCTGATTGTCAGTGCGGCCTCAGATTTGAATGGTAACCATGAAACAGACGTGGACGAAAAAATGAAACAGATGTATCAAATGAGCTATCACATGTCTTTAGCAGAGAAAAAAGCGATACAGCGGTTTAGAGAAATCGTAAAGGATGGAAAAATCGGACCGGTTTGTTCGATGCAAGTCGTTTACCCAGAAAGCCCCTCACCGGAAAATATTTTGGCTTCAAAAAACGCAGAGGATTTTTTGCAAAATTGTTTCCTTGATATGTCAATGAACGGCGAGTATCCTAAAAGCTATAGCAATTATCTGCATACTAAGGGCTGGTTTCCGAAAACAAAGCCAGAAGATCGACTCATTCTAAAGAGTAACAAGCCTGATATCATCGGGATCAATTATTATTGCAGTACCTGTATCCGCGCAGTTGAAAAAGGTGAAGATACAAGCAAACTGCCACCTTTTTATCGTAATGAGTTATTTACTTTGGGGAATAACCCGCATTTAGTTAAAACAAAATGGATGGAATTTGGTATTGATCCGGAAGGTCTGTATATTGGGATGCGAGCTATTTATGAAAAATACAAATTGCCGATGATCGTCACTGAAAATGGTCTTGCTTTTTCTGATGTGTTGGAAGATGGAACGGTTCATGATGACTACCGCATCGATTATTTAAACCAGCATATCAAGCAATGTGAACGCTTTATCGAAGAAGGCTATCCTTTGTTAGGGTATAGTCCTTGGTCCTTATTAGATTTGGTCAGCTCCCATCAAGGCTTCAAAAAACGGTATGGTCTGATTTATGTGGATCGAACCGATACAGATGTGAAAGAATGTCGCAGAATTCCTAAAGACAGTTACTACTGGTACCAGAAAAAAATAAAAGAAAATTACTAATAAAAAGGAGCAAGTCTAATGAATGCATTTATTCGTTTTATGGAAAAACGCTTTATTCCAGTTGCTAATAAAATCTCTTCCAATAGATATTTGAAAAGTGTGAGTACGGGGTCGATGTCCTTATTGGGTGTCATTATGTTGGGGTCTATCTTTACAGTTATCTCTAGCTTTAGTTGGGAACCCTATCAGAATTTCTTAGTCAGTACCAATATTGGCACCGTGTTGAACTATATTCCAGCGTTTACGATCGATCTTTTAGGACTATATATGGCATTTAGTATAGCTTATTGCGGTGCAGGAATTTTTGGTATTAAGGAACAGGCCTTGGGAACAGGCTTGATTTCATTGGTCAGTTTTCTGTTATTGAGTCCACTTACTGAAAATCCGGAAGAAAGAACTGCGTTTCTCAATACCAGTTACCTAGGAGCTAAAGGCGTCTTTGTGGCAATCTTTGTCTCGTTGATCACGATTCAACTGATGAAGGTGTTTGTTAATAGGAACTTTACGATCAAGATGCCGGAAGGGGTTCCGGAAATGGTAACGAAGTCGTTTACTTCATTGATTCCTGCTGTAGTGATCGCTACATTCTTTGGCATCGTCAAGCTTCTGTTTAGCTTATCTAGCTTTGATACAGCGACGGATTTCATTTATACGCTACTTCAAGAACCCTTACAGTCGTTAACAGGCTCATTGCCAGCCTTTTTGATTCTAATTCTAGTTTCTAACTTATTATGGTTTTTCGGTATTCATGGATCAATGACCGTGTTACCGATCCTGATGCCTATTTTCTTAGGTTATTTAGCTGACAATAGCGCCGCTGTAGCTGCGGGCGAAGCGGTACCAAATGCAATCAACTTTGGATTATATGATTTGGCTTGTTTGGGAGGAAGCGGTGCGACGATTGGACTAGTGACGAACATGTTCTTTTTCTCAAAAAGTAAACGATACAAAGCGTTCTCTAAAATTGTATTTCCTAGCGGCTTATTTGGTGTCAACGAGCCTGTCGTCTTTGGAATGCCGATCATGCTGAATGTGATGCTGCTTGTGCCGTTCTTATTAACACCATTAGTAATCACTGCGCTTGGGTATGCATTGATTTCTTTGGGAATTATCACAGCACCAATAGGCATCTTGGGTGCAGGGGCTCTACCGCCACTTGTTCATGGGCTGGTTCAAGGCAGTCTTTCATTTGGTATATATGAACTGTTTGCAACAGCGATATCCATGCTGATTTACTTCCCATTCTTTAAAACACTAGACAATCAAGCTGTGAAGGAAGAAAATCTAGCACAGGAAGAAGCGGTGCAGCAATAGCTAAAAGAGCGGTTAGGACATAACAAAATAATAGGGATGAGCGCAAGGCACAATGCATCGTCTTGCGCTCATTTCATTAAGAAGAGTGCAGGAGGAATACACATGGTTGAATTAATGAAGGCACCATATCATTTAAAGAAGGGTCAAACAATGAAAATCAAACAAATGGTTAGAACGATGACTGTCAGAGAGAAAATTGGCCAGCTCTTTTTTGTCATTGGGCAGGATGAATCAATGGTGGATATTGCGGCTTTTGTTCAAAAATATCAGCCGGGAGGAATGATGTATCGTCCTGCTACGTATAAAAAAATCAAACGTCAAATTGATACAGCGCAAACTGCCAGTTCAATTCCGATGTTTATCGCTGCTAATATAGAGTCTGGTGGAAATGGAATTGTTACAGAGGGAACCTGGGTTGGGATGCCGCTGCAAATTGCTGCAACAAATAATCCGGAAAATGCGTATCATCTAGGCCATGTTGCTGGCGCTGAAGCTCATCAAGTAGGCGTTAATATGGCATTTGCACCAATCGTTGATATTGATTACAATTTCAGAAATCCTATTACAAATACACGAACCTTTGGAGATAATTCTGAGAGGGTACGAGTGATGGCACAGGAACAAATCAGAGGGTTTTCAGACAACGGCATTCTTTCGGTCATCAAGCATTTTCCAGGAGATGGGGTAGATGAAAGAGATCAGCATCTATTGAGTTCGGTCAATTCGCTTTCTGCGGAGGAGTGGATGGACAGCTACGGGAAGCTTTATCATGACTTTATTCAAACAGGCGTCAGCTGTATCATGGTGGGACATATTTATCAGCCAGCATGGGAACGGAAGCTTTCGCCCAAAATCAAAGATAGCGAACTGCTACCGGCCTCTTGTTCCAAATTATTGGTGGAGGGATTACTCAGAGAAAAACTGGGGTTCAATGGTCTTGCTATCACAGATGCGACTCCGATGTTGGGCTACACGACGATCATGTCTCGTAGCGAGCTATTGGTAACCACTATTAACGCCGGAATCGATATGTTGCTTTTTAATAAGAATATTGACGAGGATTATCAAGCGATTTATGCGGCGCTGGAAGATGGTCGGCTTAGTATGGAACGATTGGAGGAGGCCGTTACCCGAATCTTGGCAACAAAGCTGGCGCAAGGTGTATTGTCTGACGAAAGTGAGCGACTTGCTGATTCTGAGGCACCCTCTAAGTTGGATGTAAAAGGACATCAACAGGTAGCGCAAGCCATAGCGAAACAATCGGTTACACTGGTCAAGGATCGTGAACAGTATTTACCGATATCACCACAACGCTATCCTAGGATTCGGTTAGTTGTTCTTGGCGATTTAGACGATGGGGGCTTTAAAGAAGGGGGAAAAGTTGGGCCGCTTTTTAAACGTCAGCTAGAGGAAGCAGGCTTTGAGGTACAGCTTTATGACAATAAAAAGCTGGATTTTCATGAGGTGTTTGAGGAAGGAATCGAAGACCTCCAAAATAAATTTGATTTGGCCTTGTATGTTGCCAATATCGAAACAGCAAGCAATCAAACTGTTACACGATTAAGCTGGAATCATTTGATGGCTGCTAACGCACCTTGGTATGAAAAGGATATTCCGACGGTTTTTATTTCCACTGCAAATCCGTATCATCTATTTGACATCCCTTATGTTTCAACATTTATCAATGCCTATACGGGAAATCCGGCAACGATTGAAGCAACAGTCAGAAAAATCACTGGTCAAGAGGCCTTTGAAGGGATCAGTCCAATCGATCCTTTTTGTGGGGAGTTTTTATCGCAGTTTTGAGCAAGAGATGAAACGAGAAAAGAGAGGGGAAAGAAAAATGAGAACAAAGCAGTTGTTAAATGAGGGCTGGCAATTTCATTTAGGTGCAATTGAGGAGCCTATGAAAACTGTTAGAAAAGCTGCGGCGATTGGCGGACTAACGGCACCTCTTACGAATGAAGAGGGCGAAGTGGTTCTAACCGGAGCAGGTGGAGAGCATTTCTTACGCTTGATTGCACAAGGTGAACGTGACAAGGGACTGGAAATACTGGCGGGGACAAAGCTGACTGGCAGTATTGCTGAGAAATGGACGATGGTCGATTTGCCTCATGACTGGAAGAATGAGCTTCTTTACGTCAATGAGCCGGCACTGTTGATGAGTGGTTCTAAGCCTGATGGTATCGGCTATTATCGTAAAACCTTCACATTAGACGAAGAGCAGGTAGCCGATAAACAGGTCTTTATCCATTTTATGGGTGTGATGCGAATGGCTTCTGTATGGCTGAATGGCGTATTTCTGGGCGATCATTATAGCGGCTATTCAGACTTCTCGTTTGATATCACAGAACTGGTCCGATATGGAGAAGAAGGGACCAATGTTTTGTTGGTAAAAGTGGATACAACAACGGGAGCCGAGGGGTGGTGGTATGAAGGTGCCGGTATCTATAAAGAGGTCTTTTTAGAATTTTTACCGGAAATTCGAATCGACCGACTTGAGACGTTCATAGAAACCACTGCCATAACAGAGCACCAAGCGCAGCTGAAAATTACGCTTGGAGTCACCAATCAAAGCTTTATCGATCAACGGAATCTACGTGTCAGAGCTAGTGTTGTTGGTCAAACAGAGGGATTCGATTTTACACTTGAGGCATTGACCACAACAGATTTTACCTACTCTCAAACAGTGAGTGAGCCCAAGCTGTGGTCTGTACAGTCGCCTCATTTATACACTGCTGAAATCCAATTGTTGTTGGAAAATCAAGTGGTCGATATATATCGACAAACATTTGGCATCCGAACGATCGACTATACGACAACTGGTTTCTATCTAAACGGACAACGAACAGAGCTGAGAGGTGTCTGTGAGCATCAAGATTTTGGTGGTGTGGGGGTCGCGCTGAACAAAGACATCTTGCGTTACAAGCTTTTAAAAATGAAAGAGATGGGTGTAAACGCCTATCGCAGCGCGCATCATTTTGCATCGAAAGAATTGTTAGAGCTGTGTGATGAACTGGGAATGATTGTAATGAATGAAAACCGAATTCTTGAATCCAGTGAATGGCGGGTCGCTGAACTGGAAAAAATGGTCAAGCAGACACGCAATCATCCTTCTGTTTGTTTTTGGTCGCTTTGCAATGAAGAGGTGATCGGCAATACACCACTTGCTGATCGAATCGCTCGAAGGTTAACAGCGGTTCTCCGTAAAGCAACCACACAAAGTCTGATCGTCTCTGCTGAGCTGCTGAATCCGGAGGGTGTCGTGAACGAAAGCTATATGAGCAACTTTGACATCAAGGGTGTAAACTATCCGGAAGCCGGAGTTAATGGAACGGGCTTAATCGCAGTAAAGGAAAAGCATCCGAAATACGCTTACCTCAGCACGGAAAGTGCTTCCTATTTTTCAACTAGAGGAAAGTATAAAGATGCTGGTGAAAATTGTCAGACCTCCAATTTTGGTTCGTTGTATTCGATGGTGCTTCCTGGGGAGCGAAAACGAGGAGAGCCGGGAGTTGGTGGTACGGCATATCCGGAAGAGGTTATGCAGTTTTTGGAAAAGTATCCTTTTATGGGCGGTGTTTTTTTATGGACGTTTATGGATTATTATGGTGAACCTGCACCGTTTTCATGGCCGGGTATCAGCTCGCAGTTTGGTATTACCGATACAGTTGGATTCGAGAAGGATTATTTTTACTATTACCAATCGAAATGGTCAGCTACACCGATGATTCATGTCATGCCTCATTGGAATATAGAAGGATTAATTTTGACTGAGGATGGTCGGACAGAAGTTCGGGTATTCTCAAATTGCCCGGAGGTTGAGCTGTTTATCAATGAGAAAAGCTATGGGAAAAAACAAGCAGGAAAAG
Source organism: Enterococcus sp. 9E7_DIV0242 (assembly GCF_002140975.2). Classification (NCBI taxonomy): domain Bacteria; kingdom Bacillati; phylum Bacillota; class Bacilli; order Lactobacillales; family Enterococcaceae; genus Enterococcus; species Candidatus Enterococcus clewellii. Next base: position 683,252 of record NZ_CP147247.1, on the reverse strand, counting down.
AGTATACGACATGGCAGGTTCCCTTTGAAGCGGGTTGCTTGAAAGCTGTAGGCTATGCTGCGAATCAGCGTGTTGAAGATTTCAGGATAACGAGTGGACGAATAGCAGATGTGACGATCAATGAACGCTATAGCGGTGAAAAATATAGGTTATTTGAAATCAATGGTGTGGATCGAGCAGGAAATTTTGTACCGACAGCAGAGTCTGAGGTAGTGGTTTCAGTAAGCGGCGGAACGATTATTGGCCTAGCCAATGGAAATCCAGCTGATTTATCGGGGTATAATATACAAGAAAAATGCCTGTTTTCCGGAAAGCTGATGGTGATTGTTCAGGAAGATGAGGGAATAGAGCCAGAATTGAGCACTTGGTTGAAAGTAAGTGATAATAAATGATATTTCTAGTGTTAACATTGGCGATGATGGTAAAATAAATTTTGGGCTTCAATTTTGTAGGTAGATGTACGATGAAAACAACTATTTCTCTTTCTGTGTTAGTGTGAACTTATAATATGTCTGATTGATGGATATGTGAAGTTGATTATTGTATCGCATTCTTATCGTATTGTGTATAATGAAGAAAAACATCAAGGGGGAAGCAATTGTGATTGAAGAAATTCGCAAGCTGATAGAAAGTAGTAGTTCTTTTTTGCTCTCCACTATTGATAGAAATGGTTTTCCAAATACGATTGTTGTATCGAAGCCAATTGCCAGACTTGATTTTTATACGCTGAAGTTCTATGTAGATGGAGACGGCGGTACGGTAAAGAATATTAAGCAGGACAGTAAAGGGAATGTTTGTTGTTACAATGAAGCAGAGCATCAAAGCTTATTACTAAAAGGGGTCTTCTCGATCCATCCAATCGATGGGTATACAGTGATCGAAGACAGACTAAATGATTATCAAAAATTATTGGATCATAAGAATCCTGTCATTGTTTCTTTTGATGTTTACACAGCGAAGGTACATCAAAATGGAGTGACAGACTTTGAGCAAATTGAAGATAACCTTTGAAAATGCTGAGTTCTGTTTAGTGGTTTTTTTGATCGAACCTAGGTAATCACTAAGAATATCATTGAATTTTCATTTTCTATAGAAACGAGGAACAAGCGTCTACCGGAAGTAACTGGTGGACGCTTGTTTTTTAGTTCGTTTCATTACAGGCTAATGCTCTTCTCCAATGCTACTAATAGCTTAACCTCTGTCCTATACAACTGTTGGATTCCTTCGGACATAGTGGGAAGTAGTGCACGATCTGCGGTTGTATGTAGTGTCCACATAGTATCTGCGAGGTCGTCCCAGAGAGCAGCAAGCTCAGTAAAGGCTGCTCCGATTATTTCTAGTTCATGATTCTCAAGAGTCGGGGCGACCTCCAGTAGAAATTTGCCAAATAAATTTCGGAAAATTCCGCCTCCGGTTCCGCCATCCTTATTGATTTGGAAATAGTTGGTTGCTCCGGCTGTTCGTAGCTTATCATCGTCAAATTTTTTCCAGCTAAGAATCTGCTTGGAGAACTTTTCAATACCTTGTACGCCTTTTAATTTTGCGGCTGGGTATAGCATTTTTTCAATAGTGTTTTTTATGGCGATAGTGATTGGTTCTTTTCTCGGAGGCTGGTAATTTGAAAAATCAAAGCGAATACTCTTATTATTTGCCGGAAAAGGGCGATAATTGCTCCCTCTGGCAAGAGCGAGATCCTCATAAGAAATCCGATGATAGTCGTTGTTCATCTGGCCTTTCGGAGTCCGGATAGGGAAATCAGAGTTATCACGATCACTCAGATAAAAGACGTTTTCTCTGTCATCAAAACCGGCTAGAATAACGGCGTGTCCACCAAAGTGAGTGTTTTCATCCAGTGCAAAATAAGGAAGAAAAGCCATATCGGTATAAATTAGCACTGGCTGATTTGCAAGGATACTTTTTTGCGCCTCTTCAAAAGCTCGTTCATTATTTTTTGGTTTTCGAACAGTCAAAGAAAGTCCTAAATTAGCAGCTAATTTCTTTTCAAACTCAAGAATTTTCGAACGACCTGAGACCATTGGTGAATGCTGCAGATTGATATACGTAAAATCGAGCCCTTCAGCTAATCCGAAAAGCATTTCTTCGGAAAGAGGACAATGATGGTAACTAAATAATTGCTTTAGTGCGTGGGTAATGCAATGTTGTCCACCGGTTGGTGTAAAATTTTCTATAATATGTTTCATCGTGATACCCTCCAAAAATAGTAGTTGATACAGCCAGCTGCTCTGTAAATTTAGTATAAACTCATACGTAAGGAGAGAGTCAAGGGGAAATAGCGGCTTGAGATATGAAAGAAAAAAAGCTGATACATAAATATACGGATGTTGACAATACAGCATTTTTTGTTTGAACAAATGAATAGACCGTAGTCTTTATATAATGCTGTAATCATTTTTTTCAGACGATAAAACAGCTGATTTTATCAGAACCTTAAGAATCTACTAAATAAATGATAACTTTTTATTCGCTAAGCTTTTCTTACGTACAGTAACACTGTAAACTATAGAAGGAAGCAATTACATTTATATTATTGGGCTAATGAAAAGGAGAACTGGCATGGCGGGAATAAGAAATAAGAAGGTAATTATTGGCGTTGTCACTGTTGGTATCATTGCTTGCTCAGTGGCAGGTTATTTTGTAGTGAAGGATCAACAAGAGAAAAAGAAAGTAAGCAGCGCAGTAGATAAATACACAGCAGCATTAACAAAACAGGATTTTTCTAAGTATAGTGCGCTTTTTTCAGAAAAGTCATTCGCTGATCTGGCAACAACAAAAGAAGATGTAGCACAAAGATATACGAATGTTTTTACAGGAATTGGTGTAAATAAGATAGCAGTTGAAAATGTCTCGACAAATAAAAAAGAAGGCGATAGTTATGAGATTTCTTATGAGCTAAAGCTGGATACAGAATTTGGAGAGATCACTACAGAAAAATACACAGTTGCCATGAATAAAAATGAAACGAGCTACTCTTTTGATTGGAAGCCGTCGTTGCTATTTCCGGAGATGGAGGAAGATGATACAGTCAAAGTTGCGACAGATGAAGTAGCACGGGGAGAAATACTGGATAGAAATGGTGTGAAGCTTGCTGAGAACTACGACTATCAGCAGCTAGGAATAACCACAGGACAGCTAGGTGAAGGTGCTGAGCGAGAGCAAAATATACAGGCGATAAGTGAAAAATTCAGCGTTTCAACAGAGATCATCAATGAGAAATTGAATCAGGCGTGGGTAAAAGAGGATTTATTTGTACCGATCAAGACATTGGAAAATGAACTGAGCGCTGCCGAGGTTGCTTCTTTACCGGCAGGCGCGGTCATCGGTCGTACAAATCAGCGGCATTATCCCTTTGGCGAAGCGACGGCTCATCTATTAGGCTATGTTGGTAAAGTCAGCGCAGAAGATATTGAGAAGAATCCGGAGTTGTCGGAAAATCATTCGATTGGGAAATCAGGGTTGGAGGCAGCTTTTGACGAACAGCTGAGGGGAAAAGATGGAGCAAGTATCGATATTGTTGATAAAGACGGACTAGTGAAGAAAACTCTTTTAAAAGCAGAGCGAATAGAGCCTGCGACGATTACTTTGACGATCGATAGCGAAGCGCAGAAGATCGCTTATGATTCTTTAGGCGGAAAGCCTGCAACAGCTGTAATTTCAAGCCCTAAAACGGGAGAGTTGCTGGTTGCAACAGGTGCGCCTTCCTATAATCCGAATAAAATGGTCTTAGGTATTTCGGAAGCGGACTATAAGAGCTATGCGGATGATACGAATTTACCTTTTATGGCACGTTTTGCTAATCGATATGCTCCCGGCTCGACCTTCAAAACGATTACGGCTGCGATAGGTTTGGACTCAGGGCACATCACGACGACAGAAGAAAGAAATATCGACGGACTGAAATGGCAAAAGGATGAAAGCTGGGGCGGATTCTGGACGACTCGAGTAAAGGAAACGCCGGTTGTTGATTTGAAAAAGGCATTGGTCTATTCAGATAATATTTTCTTTGCACAAAAAAGCTTGGAGATGGGGGAAGAGGTATTTCGTAACGGACTGAATAAGTTCATTTTTGGCGAAGAACTGGATTTGCCAATTTACGTTGAGCCTGCGAGTATATCCAATGAAGCGACCTTCAATTCAGAGATTCATTTAGCAGATACAGCGTACGGACAGGGCGAGCTGATGATTTCGCCAATTTCTCAACTGGCAATGTATAGCGTGTTTATGAATGACGGTGCAATTGTTTATCCTCAAATCGTAAAGGACCAAGAGGTAAAAACGAAAAAAGATGTAGTTAGTTCAGATGCTGCAAATACGGTACTGAACGACTTGATCGATAGTGTCGCTTCACCGGAAGGCTATGTGTATAGCTTGAACAATCCTGATTTCACTTTGGCTGCGAAAACAGGAACAGCTGAAATAAAAGAAAAGCAGGATACCTTGGGGACAGAAAATAGCTTCTTACTATTTTTCGATGTGAATAATCGTAACTTTATGGGATTGATCATGTCTGAAAACTCAAGAGACAACGGAACTGCAACAGAGAAAGCAGGAAGTCTAGTTCAATATTTGGAGCAGCACTATAAGTAATGGATCAGTAATAGAATAAGTTTTGTTAGTTATTTTGGTTTGTAAGATAGGACACATTCATTTCGATGATGGTCCTATCTTTTTTTGATAAGAAATAAGAGAGAGCAGAGAAAACTTCATTGTTTGGTCTATATAAGAGAAAAAGTATTCTTATATTGAAGGTTCAAGTCACACAGTCAGGACTGTCAATATCGTTTGAGAATCCCTTTAAAACAGTATTTTTGTATTTGACTTATTTACCTGTACTGGTACAATGAATGTTAAATAATAATTGTTATATAAAAGGGGGCTTCTATGGTCGATATCAGAGAATGGGGATTTATGACATTTGTGCAAACAAATGAATAGTGAAAAACTATTGAGGGGGTATTTGCTGATAGAGAATAAGTAATGAGGAGGAAGCTGCCAAAGAAATCTGGTAAGCGCTTCTATTTTTTCTTTGGAACAATAAATCGAGGTTGTTCCATAAAGCAGTATAAAAATTGATAATGAATAGAAGACATACGAATGGATAGAGTTTTGATCGATCGTGTAATTATGTTGCATGATTTTAGAATATAACATTTACAATCTGTATGCCGCTATGATGATGAGGAGAGAGTTAAGTGAGTAAAGTGAAAAACCGGTGGCTTATTGCGCTGGCAGGCGTATCTGTACACTTGTCGATAGGGTCTGCGTATGCTTGGAGCATTTATACGAAACCAATCAATGAATTGACAGGGTGGTCACCGACCTCCATTTCGTTTGCTTTCAGTATAGCCATTTTTTGTCTGGGTATATCTGCTGCATTTATGGGGAAATTTGTTGAGCGTTTTGGTCCTAAAACGACCGGAACTGTGGCCTCCATTTTCTTTGGTGTCGGTATTGCATCAACAGGCCTGGCAATTCAGCTTCAGTCACTGCCGTTACTATATGTGACATATGGTCTTATTGGCGGAATTGGTTTAGGTTCAGGGTATGTGACGCCTGTATCTACAATGATTCGCTGGTTTCCAGATAGAAGAGGCTTAGCTACTGGCTTGGCGATCATGGGCTTTGGTTTTGCTTCGCTGATCACCAGTCCGATTGCACAATTTTTGATGGGTAAAGTAGGGATTTCCAATACTTTTTATATTTTGGGCGCAATGTATTTTTGTGTGATGTTTCTTGCGTCACGCTACCTTGAAAAACCACCTGTAGGCTGGACGCCGGCTGGTATGACTGAAGAGAAGAAAGAATTTTCCGGTAAAAAGATAGAAGCTTCAGATGGGCTTACTGCCAATGAAGCTATTCGAACACAGAAATTTTGGATGCTGTGGATCATGCTGTTCCTAAATATCACTTGTGGTATCGGGATTGTATCTGCTGCATCACCAATGGCACAGGAAATGACTGGGATGTCAGGTCCCATGGCTGCTGCTATGGTTGGGATCATGGGTATTTTCAACGGCTTGGGTCGTTTGTTCTGGGCAACGATTTCTGATAAATTTGGCCGACCGATAGTGTATTCTACCATTTTTGTCGTCAATGCTTTAGCATTGACTGCACTGTATTTTTCAAGCTCGGCACTATTCTTTGCGGCATTGGTTTGCATCATCATGACCTGTTATGGCGCTGGCTTCTCAATAATTCCAGCATACATTGGTGATGTTTTCGGAATGAAAGAGGTCGGCGCGATCCACGGCTATATTTTGACAGCCTGGGCAGCAGCTGGCGTCGTCGGACCTGTATTATTGTCTACTGTTAAGCAGATGACAGACGGATACACGACAACTTTGTTGATTTTCATTATTTTGTCAGCAATTGCGTTTACAGTATCATTGATTATGCGTAGAAAGCTTGCGCAAAAGTAGTAGATAAAAATCAACAAAGTATGGAATAAGGTTTTGATTGACTTGTATCAAAATAAGAACTTCTTTCATTAGAAAAATGGTGATTGCCACTTTCTGATTGAAAGAAGTTTTTTTATACCGCGTGTTTTCAGCTAAATAATATAGAAACCAATATAAAATTAGATAAGCTTCTCCTGGCTTTCATACATAAATAGTCAACCTTCGACAGATTAATGGCAGATTAAAAATTAGTTTGTCTCATCTGCTTCTTACTCAAGCATCATGTATCCTTACTAACAAGTAACGGTCGAATCCAGTATTTTGGTACTTGTTCTTTTGTAAAACAGGGAACAAAGTACGAAACTTCTCTTCGACACATTATTGGTATGATTCTTGCTTATAAAAAAGAGAAGTAGATCGAGTTGATAATCAAAAATTTCCTTTTTTAAATCCTCTCGTTCTGAGATCGCTGACTTTTTGATAGGGATATCTTGATTCCTGTTATCACGAAGCAGAGGTGCGCAAAATGTTTATAGCTGTTGTGAAAAAAAACTTGTTTGTAGCAACGCCTTTAGTATAATTAGAGTGAAAATCAGGAGGAGAACCATGTCGAAACAGGAAATATTACACGCATTGGAGCAAGCGACAAAAGAACTATCCAAAGTTTCTGCCGATGATCGACTGACGACCGAAGGGATTTGTGAAGAAGTTGGTATTCAGCGAAACACGGCAAGTCAATATTTGAATGAATTTATTCGAGAGCAGCTGGCATTCAAAGTGAAGAGCCGTCCGGCAATTTACTTTCATAAGGCAGTATTTGAAGAAAAATTTTTTCCGGTGCATCATGAGATATACGAGAGTCTGGAGCAGCTCCTCAAGGAAAAAGGAAGGGGAGAAGCGTCTGTGGAAAGTCATGTATTTGACGATGTGATTGGGGCTTTTTCCAGCTTGCAGCCAGCTATTGACCAGATCAAGTCTTCTATGTTTTATCCGGGAATTGGGCTGCCGATGATTTTTTATGGAGATACTGGTGTGGGTAAAAGTTTATTGGCAAGAAAAACCTATGCGTTTTCTGTTGATCAACAGTTGATTGCATCGGATGCGCCTTTCTTAGAGCTGAACTGTGCGCAGTATTATCATAACCAAGAGTTGTTGAGTAGTATTCTTTTTGGCTATAAAAAAGGAGCTTTTACAGGAGCTGACGAAGATAATGTCGGACTGCTTGAAGCTGCAGATGGTGGTATCTTGTTTTTGGATGAGTGTCACCGCCTTTCGCCGGAAAGCCAAGAGAAACTGTTTACCTTCATGGATACGCAAAGCTTTTCGCGACTTGGCGAGAACAATCGAAGAAGAAAATCTAAGGTTCGTCTAGTTTTTGCGACGACAGAAGATATTCATGCTAATTTTTTACGAACATTCACCCGACGTGTGCCAATAACCATCAACATCCCTACATTACAGGAACGAACAAAGCAGGAAACAATGGAATACATTTATACCTTCTTTATTCGAGAAAGTCGAAAATTTGATCGCCCACTTCTGATCACACCTTGGATCATGAATCGATTGTTGGCATTGACTTACCGCGACAATGTCGGAGAGTTGAAAAACCTAATCAAAATTATTTGCGCAAATGCCTATAGTAAACAGGCGAACAGTGGGGCACTAATTACTATAAATGCTGAAATTTTGGAAAGTAGTCTACTGTCAAAATTTTTGGCGCTGAAGGAAATTGATTCAACTGAAAAGCAGGATATTCTGATCGAACCTCAAAGTGAGGTCAATGATTTTATGCGAACGGAAAATGCGGACACCTTGATGTTTAAAAGTATTTTCAAAGTTGTTGAACGCGTATTTGAGCACTATCAGCAGCAACGCATGACAGCTGAAGAGGTTATTCAACAGCTTGCCAGAGAAGTTAGTACGGTGATTGAGAAGTTGGTCTACGAGGATGGGAAAGAAGGCCATACCTTGAAGCTGTTGCGAAGTACCATCAAAGAACTGGTCAGCTTTCTCGAAACCAATTTCTTTGTCCGTATTAGTGGGAACTCAATTGTAGCGCTGACGAGTTACTTATATAAACGCAATAGCTTTTCTGTTGAACTGCTAAGTTTTAAGCCCAAAATGCTGGAAACCATTCAGGATTTTATTCTGGTCAATCTATTGATGGAACAAAAGATACTCAACGCGTTACTGGAGTTGATTGAGTCAAAGCTTGATGTAGTGCTGAATGAATCTGAAAAGATTTTACTGGCCTTCTATTTGAAAGGTCTGGATCTCGAGGTGAGAAAACCGGAGATTCGTAGTGTGATTCTAGCACACGGCTTTTCAACGGCCAGTAGTATTGCCGATGTAGTCAACCGCTTTATGGAAGAGCATTTGTTTGATTCGTTTGATATGCCCTTCAATGTTCATTTGGATAAGGTGGAAGAATATATGCGTCATTATATCCGTAGTAATGACTGTAGCAAAGGGTTGGTGATTTTGGCAGATATGGGCTCTTTGATGGCATTGACTGAAAGTCTTGAAGACGAGCTGACCGGACCAATGCTCATTATCAATAATGTGACGACACAACAAGCGCTTTTTACCGCAGAAATGATCAAAAAGGGGATAGATTTTGAAGTGATTGGTGAGCGATTGAGCGAAGCGATTCATATGGATTACAAAGTCGTCTACCCAGCTATCGCAAAACAACCGTTGATTATTACTGTTTGCCATACAGGTTTAGGTGCAGCGCAGCAGCTGAAAGAATTCTTGGAGAGCAGCTTACCAGAATCACTTGGCTATCAAGTAGAAGCTGTAGATTATCACTATTTAAAAAAGTATGGTAGTGAGAATACTTTATTCAAGCAGTATGATATCCAGGGAATTGTCGGAACGGCCGATCCGGGGATTGCTGAAGTAGCGTTTGTTGCTTTTGAGGATTTGATTTCCGGTCAAGGACATGAAAGCGTAGATAAAATCTTTCATGGTATTCAAGATGAACAGGTCAGACGAGAAATCAACAACAATTTGGTTCGGAATTTATCGATCGAGCGTTTACTCTCTGCTATTACGATTCTTGATGTGAAGCGAGTGATTGCTTATATTGATGAAGCCATAGAGATAATGGAACGAAGATTGAAAATCGAATTGACTAATAGCAAAAAGGCAATAGTGTATGTTCATATCGCAAGTCTGGTTGAACGATTGATTCGAAATCAAGAAGTGTTGACCTACCAAGGGATGGCTGATGCGGGACGACGAGAAATACTACAAATTATTGCTGAAGCATTAGAAATTGTCGAAATCTCATACAGTATTAAAATCAGTGAATATGAGCTGAATTATCTCTATGACATTATCTACGATAATTGATAATGGAGTGGATGAACTCTTGGGAATTTATGAAGGAAGTCTGGACAACGATTCAGACTTCCTTTTGCTTGAGGTATACTACTTCTTTTTCACTCTTAAGTTTGCTTATACAGACACAAGTTGGCACAGTTCTTGCTTTATATAAAGCAGGAGGTGAAAAAATGAAATTAGTCGCAATCGATCTAGATGGCACGCTGCTAAACAGTCAACATAAGCTTTCAAAAGAGAATGTAAAAGCGGTTCGTGCCACAGAAAAAGCAGGAGCAAAGATAGTGATTGCAACGGGGCGTTCAGTTGTTTCAGCAAAAGAAATCGTGTCTCAGCTTGGTATCTCAGCATATATATTGGCATTGAATGGCACTTATATTATTGAAGTAGATAGGTATGGTGAGCAGAAAGAGTTGAGACGAAGCATACTTGATAAAGAAAAGCTTGCACGCGCTTTTCAGGTTACTCAAAAGCTGGGAGTAACCTTTATTGCCAGTAATGAACACCAAAGTGATCGAGTCGTTGTGGATGATGGGACTGAGCTGGTACAAGAATTTTTCATCGAAAGACCAGATTTACAAAGACTGTCGATACAGGATATGACAGAAAAGCTAATGGATACATCCACAACTTATTTAAAAGCAGCTTTTACAAATCGTAATAGAGAGAAGCTACATGAGCTTAAAAAAGCTTTGGCAGAGATTGGGATCGACACAATTTTTTCCGATACTTATTATATAGAATATATGTCGGACGGAATCAACAAAGGGTGGGCGCTCGAATATCTTGCTAATCATCTGGGGATCTCATTACAGGAAACGATTGCTATCGGAGATCAGGAAAATGATATCGAAATGCTGCTAAAAAGCGGTTTAGGAATTGCAATGGGCAATGCAGCACCTCATGTGAAAGATGTAGCGAATCACGTCACTTTGACAAATGACCAGAATGGTGTAGCAGAAATACTAAGAAACTTGCAGATATCTACTGATTTTTCAGAAACACCGTAGTTTCGACAGAATATTGGCATGATACTTGCTTATAAGTAAAGGGAAGAACAAAGGAGGAGAGGAACAAATGATTTCAATGATTCGTATTGATGATCGTCTAGTCCACGGACAAGTAGCGGTGAAGTGGTCAAAGCAATTGGGAATTAGTCGTATCATCGTGGTGAGTGATTCAATTGCTCAAAATGAAATTCAGGTAAGTGCATTAAAAATGGCTGCGCCATCAGGGGTTAAAGTTGCTGTATTATCACTTGAGAAAGCAATCAGTATTTTAAATGATCCACGTTCGAAAAGCTTAAAAATTTTAGTGGTGACGAATGATCCAGTGTATGTTGCAGGTTTGTTGCCCCATTTGGAAGAAAAAACGCCAACCTTAAATATGGCAAATTATGGACGGATTGGTGGAACATTATCAGATAAAGAAAAAATTACTGAAACTGTTTATTTGTCAGAAGCGGATAAAGAAGTACTGAGAACTGTTTTCTCAGGAGGACATGATTTTAATTATCAACCATTACCGGATGATGCACCACAATCGCTAAAACAATTGATCGGGGGATAAAAAATGTTAGTGAATGCATTAATTGTAGGATTTGTTGTTGCTTTTGCCAAATTTGTCGATTGGTGGGGTTCTACGCAGCTTGCTCGCCCCATTTTTATTGTGGCACTTTTAGGATTTTTATTGGGTCATCCGACAGAAGGGATCGTTATGGGTGCTCAGTTGGAGTTGATTTTCCTTGGAAATGTCAGCTTAGGTGGAGTAATGCCTTCTGATATCACACTAGGCTCAATCTTTGGTGCGGCTTTTGCGATGATCGTTGGCTCTGATTTGAACGTAGCGATTGCCCTTGCTGTACCTATTTCTATGCTAGGAACATTATTATATTCTGTTATGAAAATGGTCATTACTTCGTTGGTTCCGCGTTTTGAAAAGTACATTCAAGATAAGAATTATAAAGGCTTTAATCGATTGTGGAACTTGCAGTTTTGGGGCTTTGAATTGGTTTACTTTTTACTAGGTTTCATTGTTATTCTGGTAGGCTCAGATGCGGTCAAAGCCTTTGTGGATTGGCTGCCTGAATGGGTACAAAGCTCGATGACGGTCGCTTCTACGATGCTTCCTGCAATTGGCCTTGCCCTACTATTGAAAATGTTATGGCAGAAATCACTTGCGCCTTATTATTTCTTAGGCTTTGCGTTAGGTGCATTCTTCTTTTACCAAAAAGTCACAGAGGTGAAAGACGGTGTGATCACAACACAATCTTCAAGTATCTTGAGCTTGGTGCAAATCGCATTTGTAGGATTTATTGTCGCAGCACTAGTTGTTATGTCAGAGCTTAAAAGCAACAAACAGGCAACGAATACAGCGATGAATAACATGAGTGAGACGGGGAACGATGAGGAGGATTTCTTCAATGACTAAAAATGAAATGTTTAAGCTGACAAAAGATGAGCGAAAAACGGTATCAAAAATGTTTTGGCGTAATCAGTATCTGATGTTTTGTACAAGCTATACGAAGCAACAAGGGATCACATACGGTTGGCTGATGGCCCCGTTTTTACAGAAGGTTTACGGGAAGGATACACCAGAATTTTATGAAGCGATGGGACGACAGTTAGATTTTTTCAATACAGCTCCGGCAATGAACGGATTCATTTCAGCCTTGAATTTATCAATGGAAGAAGAGAATAAACAATTACTTGATGAAGGGAAAAGCTTTGATACGACAGCAATTTCGGCATTGAAAACGTCATTGATGGGCCCTTTGGCTGGTATCGGCGACGCCATTTATTTATCGGTCTTGCGGGTCATTGCAACAGGTGTGGCGCTTGGCTTAAGCGAGCAGGGGAATATTTTGGGCCCGATTCTGTTTCTATTGATCGTGAATGTTCCGAATATGTTGATTCGGTGGTACACAACGGTCATTGGGTATAAAGCAGGTGGACAATTTATCTCTGAGGCAATGCGATCTGGTACCTTTGCAGCAATCACGAAAGGTGCAGCAGTTCTTGGGTTGATTATGACTGGGGCAATGACTGCACAATTTGTCACCTTCAAAACAACATTTACGGCTGAATTGTCAGGAACGACATTTAATCTGCAAAATGTCTTTGATTCAATTATGCCCGGCTTGTTGCCATTAGGAATCACGATGATTTGTTTTGCATACCTTAGAAAGTACAATCGTCCGGTTCGTGCACTAGTTGCAATGTTTGTTCTGGCGATTTTGATGACTGTTTTAGGAATTGCTGGTTAAAAATGAAAGAGTTGAGTCGGTTCGACAGATAAGTCGATCTGGCTGACTCTTTTCTTTTTTCTTAAAGTTCTACGGAAAACGAATGGAATAATAAGGAAATCAGACAGATAACTTGTTCGACAGAAAATGGCACGCTTTTTGCTTATAGACAAATGATATTAAGGAAATGAGGGCGACGAATGAATAAAAAATACTTTTTGATATCTCATAATGAATTTGCTTTTGGTTTGAAAAAAGCGTTGGAAATGATTGTTGGAAAACAAGATAATTTATGGGCTTACGGACTCATGCCAGGTGAACATCCGGACGATATTATTGCTGAAATCGAATCACAGCTTAGCGATGAAACTGAGGCTGTGATTTTAGGGGACATTGCCGGAGGTAGTGTCTGTAATTCAGCAATGCGACTAACGACCATGAAAAATGTGGTTCTTATAACAGGGGTCAATCTCCCTCTTGCGATGGAAATCATTATTTCTCAAGTAACGGAAGAACAAGCAATTGATTCCTTGGTTGAGAGAACACGACAAAGCATGAAAATTGTGACAGTCTCACCGATCCAAAAAGAAACCGATAGTGATTTCTTTTAAGCTAGAAGTAAATGACAGAAATTATCAAATAGAAGGAGAGAGTACATTGATCAATAAGGAACAGCAATGGGCAAAAGCAATTTTTGAGAAAATCGATCACAAGCTGACCCTGGAAGCAGAGCGTTTAGGCGATCGAATTCCTTACATACCTGATGGGATTTCCGGTAAGTATGAGGAAGATATGGGGGAATCTGATCCGGTTTGGTGGACCAACGGTTTTTGGTCTGGCATGATGTGGCAGATGTATCATGCAACAGGAAAAGAAATTTATAAGCAAACAGCACAAGCAAATGAAGAACGATTGGATCAAGCTTTTGATATTTATACAGGGCTCCACCATGATGTCGGCTTTATGTGGCTACACACAGCAGTAGCAAATTTTCGGCTGACTGAAAATGAACGATCAAAAGCTAGGGGGCTTCATGCCGCTCATCTTTTGGCAGGTCGTTATAACCCCAAAGGAAAGTTTATTCGTTCGTGGAATCGTGATCGTTCCGGTTGGGTCATTGTTGATTCCATGTTGAATATTCCACTTTTGTACTGGGCAAAGGAAACGCTTGGTGATCCTCGCTTTGGTTTTATCGCAGAAGATCATGCGGATAAGGTCATGTCAGCGATTGTCCGACCAGATGGCTCAGTGAATCATATAGGTGTGTTCGATCCGATGACTGGAGAATTATTGGAAACCCCTGGTGGACAAGGGTACGCGTCAGGCTCTTCTTGGTCTAGGGGACAGTCATGGGCGATCTATGGTTTTGCATTAAGCTATCTGCATACGGGGAAAATGGACTACTTAGATACGGCAAAAAAAGTGGCTCATTACTTTATCTCAGAAGTATCTAAGACGGGCTGGATACCTGTTGTTGATTTTCGCGCACCAAAAGAACCTGTCATGATTGATACCTCTGCTGGCTTATGTGCTGCCTGTGGTTTGTTAGAAATTGCCAAGCATGTTGGCGAGTATGAAAAAGATTTATATAGCGAAGCAGCACTGAACATTCTGAAAGCGACGGAAGGTAGCTATGCGATTTGGGATAAAGCAAAAGATGGCTTGATTGATGGAGCTACGGGAGACTATCATTCTGAAAATTGGACAGAGGTGCCGATCATTTATTCGGATTACTATTTTGTTGAAGCTGTTTTACGTTTGCTAGATAAGGATTTCTTGATTTGGTAGTAGGAGAATAACTTGGAAGAGGAAAGGGTGTCATGAGATGAATGTCAAAGGCTTAGAAACGTTACATTTAAAGACCGAAAATACGCAGCTTAGTCTCGTTGTTTTAGAAACTGGACATGTAGTACTAGCTTATCTAGGAAAAAAAATTCCGACTACTGACTTGAGCTATTTGATTTCAGAAATTCCACGGGCTAGTTATTTAGCGGATGCTGATCGTATCAAAGATTATAAGCTGGAACAAATGCCCTTGATCTATCCGGGATTCGGTAATCCAGACCTAGGACTACCTGCCCATCAGGAGGTTTATGGCGATGGGAGTCGAATTTCTGATTTTCGTTATCTTTCTCATCGTTATGAATCAGAAAAAGAAGAAATTAAGGGTCTCCCCTTTTCTTGTTCCTCGAATGTTCGTTACTTGGTCGTTGTTTTAGAAGACACGCTAACAAAAAATCAGTTATATTTGAAATTCACCGCCTTTATTGAGCAAGATGTATTTTCTCAATCAGTAGAGTATCATAATTTATCCGGCCAGCCAGTCGTTCTTCAAGAGTTATCTTCGTTACATTTGAGTCTTTTAACAGATCAATGGAACTTGATTACACTGAATGGTGCTTGGGGTAGAGAAAACCAACTCAATCGACGACCGTTGACTCAGGGCTTTCAAGGAACAGAAAGCAGAAGAGGGGCTAGTGGTCATGGGCAAAATCCATTTGTCGCATTGGCTTCTCCACAAGCAACTGAACAGGTTGGGGAGGTCATTGGCACTGCCTTGATTTACAGTGGCAACTTTAAAGCGACTGCAGAAGTCGATATGCACCAAAATACACGGTTACAATTGGGAATCCATCCGTTTGAATTCTCTTGGGAGCTGCTTCCAGGAAAAAGCTTTCAATCCCCAGAGGCTGTTTTTCTCTACACGGATCAAGGGTTGAACCAACTAAGTCAGCTTTTCCATCGGTTTGTTCAAGACTGTGTAATTCAAAGTCCTCTGAAGCAACAAGAGCGACCAATAATAATCAATAATTGGGAGGCTACATATTTTGATTATGACCGAGAGAAGCTTCTTTCATTAGCTGGAGAAGCTGCCGAGGTTGGGGCGGAGCTGTTTGTGTTAGATGATGGCTGGTTTGGTAACAGAGAGGATGAAACTAGCTCATTAGGGGATTGGTACCCGAATGAGGAAAAATTGGGTGGTGATCTGCTTGCACTGATTTCTGATATTCATCAATTGGGGTTAAAATTCGGGCTGTGGCTTGAACCGGAAATGATTTCTGAAAATAGCCAGCTGTATCGACAGCATCCAGATTGGGCAATCCAGGTGCCAAATCGCAAACCGCAGTCCGTTCGTCATCAATATGTGTTGGATTTGACCAAAAACGATGTTCAAAATTATTTGATTCAAACAATAGATGAGCTGTTGGTAAATCATCCCATTGACTATATCAAATGGGATATGAATCGCAATATTACGGATAACTATTCCTCAACATTATCACCGGAACGACAACCGGAATTTTCTCATCGCTATATTTTGGGGCTTTATCATGTTTTAGAGGAGATAACCAAGCGTCATCCAAAAGTGCTCTTTGAAAGCTGCGCAGGAGGTGGTGGGCGTTTTGATTTAGGAATGCTCTATTATACGCCGCAAATATGGACCAGTGATGATACGGACCCCATTGCTCGCTTGAGTATCCAACAGGGAACGTCATTGATTTATCCTCCGGTGACAATGGGCGGGCATATCTCAGCAAGTCCGAACCATCAGGTAGGACGCTATACACCACTTGCTAGTCGAGCTGCTGTAGCTCAACAAGGGAATTTCGGATTGGAGCTAGATTTGATGAAGCTGACAGCTACGGAAAAGCAGAAATTATCAGCAATTATCGCACAATATAAGAAGGATCGACAGACATTGCAGTTTGGCCGACAGATACGATTAGCTGTTTATGATCCGAAGAATGAGGTTGCTTGGCAAAAAATCAATGATCAAACTGGCGCTAGTATTGTCACCCACATCAACTGCTTATCTAAGCCTAATACTATACCCAAAAGGTTGAAGCTGCTTGGTTTAGAGCCTCATGCTCATTATCAGATCGATCGGGTCGTAAGGACAGGTGCAGAACTGATGTCGATTGGGTTAGCGGTGCCAAGACCCTCAGAGGATTTTTTTGCTACGCAGTGGCGATTAGAGAAAATAAAAAAGGAGCAACCGTTATGTTGACACTGAAATTATTGAACAAGGACGGGGAAAGTGTCAGTGAACGAGCGCATGAGCAAGAAGCCTATTTGGCTTTCAAAAATAGAGTTTATGAGCCCGGAGACACAATCATTTTGGAAACGTCGAAAGTCGATTGCTTTGTTTGGGTTCAGGTAGATGAAGCACTCGCACCAAGCTTGCTTTATCTGAAAGAGAAGCGTTGGGAATTTCCAGTGGTCTTATCCGAGGAGCTGCGTAGAGCATACTCACCGAAAGTATTTAGCGGCACCCGTCATTATATTAGAGCGTGGCTTCCTCGAGAGGATGAGGTCAATGGCTATCGTAACTTAGCCTTCAATGCTCATGACCAAAAGCAACAATCACAGGCCTATCCTCATGCTTTCGCGAATGTGGAAACACGAAATGATTCGACTTTTTTTGCTCGAAATGCGATTGATGGGCTGATTGCAAACGAGAGTCATGGCTCGTTTCCTTATCAATCTTGGGGTATCAACCAACAAGCAGATGCACAGCTTACGATTGATTTTGGACGTAAGGTACGGCTTGATAAAGTGGCACTGATTTTACGTGCGGATTATCCCCATGACAGCTACTGGACAGAAGCAACACTGGTATTTGATGGAGAAAAACAGCAGCAGTTAAAACTGACAAATAAGGTAGATCGTCAATATTTCTCTTTCTCAAAAATAGAAACAACACGGGTCATTTTAAAAAACTTAATCAAGCATCAGGATGAGTCACCGTTTCCGGCACTGACACAGCTAGAAATATTCGGTATGGAAGTTGAAGAACAACGATAAGAGAATCAGTAAATAAAAAATAGCTGTGTTTGGCTTTGAAGCGTTGATTATTAAGAATGAGGAGGTGATTGTAATGACAAACAGAATCATGAATCCGATTTTACGTGGGTTTCATCCAGATGCCAGTGTGGTAAAAGTGGATGAGGACTACTATATGGCAACTTCGACCTTTGAGTGGATGCCAGGTGTTGAGATCTATCATTCACGCGATTTAGTGGATTGGCAACTGATTGCAGAGCCGTTGCAGACTGTAGATCAGGCAAATTTGATCGGCAATTATAATTCCGGCAGCATCTGGGCACCACATCTGAGCTATTCGGAGGGACGATTCTGGCTATTGATAACAGATGTGAAGACTGGAACAGCATTCAAAGATACCTTGAACTATGTCATGAGTAGTGAACAGATCAATGGTGATTGGGGAAAGCCGGTTTTTGTAACAGCCAGTGGGTTTGATCCGGCCTTTTTTCATGATGACGATGGCAAGCATTATATTATGAGCATGCTGTTCGATCATCGTTTGGAAAAGCCGAATTTTTCTGGATTGGTTATTCAGGAATTTGACACGCAGTGTATGAAACTGGTAGGAGAGCGACGCCATTTTTATGATGGAACTGATTTAGGCGTTTGTGAAGGACCTCAGCTATTAAAACGAAATGGTTGGTATTATCTTTTATGTGCCGCTGGAGGAACAGGGTATTCTCATGCTGCGACGATTTGTCGCTCAAAAGAATTGATGGGTCCGTATCAGATTTCTCCATATCATCCATTACTGACAACAAAAACTGATCCCGACAATCCACTACAAAAAAGTGGGCATGCCTCATTTGTAGAGATCAGTGAAGAAGAATGGTATATCGTTCACATTTGCGCTCGACCACTGACGAAGAGGGGGTATTGCCCCTTAGGTAGAGAAACTGCATTACAAAAGCTTGAATGGATCGATGATTGGCCTCGATTAGCAAATGGAACGATGTATCCGGATGTGCAGGTGGAAAGACCAAGTATTGGTGTAGGTGTGATCCAGCAGAATGATTTCAGTAGCTTTACCGATTTTGAAGAGAAGGAGTTGCCTAAAACGTTTAAATCTTTACGTCGTCCATTTAGTGAAGCAACAAGTCTAAACGAGCGTCCTGGTTGGCTTCGACTTTACGGAGAACAGAGCTTGAGCAGCGTGCATCGTCAAACCTTGATTGCCAGACGTTGGCAGCATATGGCATTTTACGCTGAGACGAAAATGACGTTCCAGCCAAAAAGCTTTCAACAGTTGGCGGGCTTGGTTTTATATTATGATACAGAAAACTGGCATTATCTCCATGTATCTTATGATGAGACGCTTGGACAGAAGTACATTCAGGTGGAAACAGCAGAAATCAATCGCTTTCGCTATGCCTCAGAACGTATTCCAATTTCTTCAGATGAGGACATCAGGTTGGCTGTTCGAGTTGATAGAGAACACGCTCAGTTCTATTTTGGCTTAGCGGAGGATGAGACGTTACGAAAAATTGGTGAGGTCGTTGCTGCAGACCGTTTGAGCGATGATTATATCAAGGCGAATGGAAAGTTAGCTTTCACAGGAGCAATGGTTGGAATTTGTGCGCAGGATATGGATGATCATAGTTCATACGCAGAGTTTGATTATTTCAGCTATCAGGAAAAACATTAAAGAATTATTTTTGCGGCTGTCTATTTTTTGAAATAGCAGACTAGAGAACGAAGTGAGGAGGAAAAAATGAGGCATGTAGTTGTTAGTGTTCATGATTTTGGAGCGATTTCGTCAACAGAGATACTACAAACACAAGCAATCCAGTCGGCAATCGATTGGTGCGTCAAAGTAGGAGGTGGTGAAGTCCGTATTCCAGAGGGGAACTACCTCATCGGCTCTTTAAGATTGTATTCAAATATTACGTTATATCTGGAAAAGAATGCTTGTTTGATAGGAAGTAAAAACAAGAATGACTATGAAGATTTTAACGTTCCAACGACGATTGCCTATCTTCATGATCCGTTTTATAAAAAAGAATGGCATTTACCAGACTACTATTTTTATGGAATGATCACAGCATTTCAAGAGGAAAATATCACGATTATTGGAGAATCTGGGGCGAAAATCGATGGACAAGATACTTTCGATGCCAATGGGGAAGAACAGTTTCGTGGACCGATGGGAATCATTATGTCCGGTGTGAAAAATCTGAAGCTAGAGGGTTATACATTTCAGAATAGTGCCAATTGGAGTCACACGCTTGATGGCTGTGATGGAATAGAAATCAATGGATTGACTATCAAAGCCGGTCATGATGGGTTCAATTTTCATCATTCTCAGAACATACAGGTTAGCGACTGTATAGTAGAGACAGGCGATGACTGCTTTGCAGGATATGATATCAAGAACCTAGTTGTTCGAAAGTGTCAACTGAATACAGCATGTAACAGCCTACGATTGGGCGGTCAAAATCTGAGCTTTGAGGGATGTACATTTCTTGGACCGGGGAAATATCCTCATCTATCAGAAAACAGTTACTATACGCACGCTTTTTTCAAATTTTACTCAATAGATGCGGATATGATCGCTGGTCAAGCGGAGAATATTTCCATTTGCGACTGCAAAATTGATGATGCAGAAAAGCTTTTTGTCTATGATTATGGGAAAAAAACGTTGATGCAGAACCATGTTCCACTAAAATCATTAACTATCAGGGACACTACAATCTCCAATATGAGGAAGACCTCCATTTTTAAAGGAAACGGAGAGCAAGGTCGATTGATCATTCAAAATAGCACACTTGATCATCCGTCAATCCTTCCCTTTTTGGAAATTGATGACTCAATAGAACTGGAAGTAGACAATGTTGATTTCATGCAAGAGACAACGATTATTTGCGGTAGCAATCGCATCATATGTGAAGGGGTGACTACTTTCAAATGGTCAGCCAGGACCTAGAGGTCCCATAGAAAATCAAATCCTTGGAAACACTTTATCTCTGTATTCATCCCACTCAGGCAAGGGTTGCTGCGCTTGCTTAGCTTGGCAGATGTCCTGATAGAAAGCGAGCTTGCGTTGCACATGCTGCATATTTTTTTGAAGATTCTCGATTTGGGCGGAGACTTTCTCCGTGTGTTCGGCTAAAAGCTCGACCATCTCCTCGTTTTTATTTGTATCCTTTTCATAAGAGAAAAAGGTCTGTAGTTGAGCAATCGACATACCCGTTTCCTTGAAACAGCATAATGCCTTTAATCGATGAAAGTGACATTCCTCATAGACTCGGTGCTTTCCATCGCGTTTAATATCAGTCAATAAGCCGACTTCTTCATAATAACGCAAGGTGGAGGCTGGTAAAGCAAATAACTCAGATAATTCTCTGATTGAATAAGTTTTCATCAGTCATTCCTCTTTTCTACTTTACTTCAAGTGTACTTGAAGTGTTATGCTCTTGTAAAGAGGTGAAGAGAATGTATCAAGCAAATGAAAAACGTTATGAACACATGGAGTATCGTCGAGTTGGCAAGTCCGGATTAAAACTTCCGGCAGTTTCTTTAGGCTTATGGCATAATTTCGGGGATGTCGATCCAATGACGAACCAAAAGGAAATCGTGCTGGGCGCATTTGATAGAGGGATCACTCATTTTGATCTAGCAAATAATTATGGACCTCCTTATGGTTCAGCAGAGAAGAATTTTGGTCGAATATTGAAAGAAGAGCTGAGCAGCTATCGGGATGAGCTGATTGTTTCTTCAAAAGCAGGCTTTGATATGTGGGATGGTCCTTACGGCGAATGGGGGTCTAAAAAGTATTTAGTTGCCAGTTGTGACCAGAGCTTACAGCGTTTAGGATTGGATTATGTCGATATTTTTTATCATCACCGTCCGGACCCGGATACCCCATTAGAGGAAACTGCTCATACATTGGATTTATTAGTAAGACAAGGAAAGGCTCTGTATGTAGGTGTTTCTAATTATTCAGCTGAGCAAACAAAAAAAATTGCAGCACTTTTCAAAAAAATGGGCACACCATTCATTATCCATCAACCACGTTATAATATGTTGGATCGCTGGATCGAAGACGGCTTGACTGATGTGCTGGCAGAAGAAGGAATGGGTGCTATTGTGTTTAGCCCGTTGGCTCAGGGGATTTTGACTGATCGCTATTTGAATGGTATCCCAACAGATTCGCGTGCTGCCAGATCCGATAGTCGTTTCCTTTCAGCAGAAAATGTAGAGCCAACGATTCAACTAGCTACGAAGTTGAATACGATTGCCAAAGAGCGGTACCAGACACTTGCTGAAATGGCATTGGCTTGGAATCTACGTCAGCAAACAGTTGCCAGTGTCCTAATTGGTGCCTCCCGTTTGAGTCAGCTAGAGGATAATTTGAAGGCCTTGGACAATCTTGATTTTTCTGGAGAAGAATTGAAAGAAATCGAAGCAGTACTATCTGAATATGTGGGATAATCTACTTTGCTAAACCCTTTTGAAACCAAGGAGTATTACGTTGCGACAGCGTAATACTCTTTTTATATACTGAAGCCTATTCAGCTTTATATTTCTTCCGATATTGAAGGGGAGATAGCTGATAGTTTTTTTTGAATCGTTCAATAAAGTAACTGACTTGGGGAAAGCCTACGGATTCAGCTATCTGAGAAATTGATGCGTCAGAGGTCAATAATTTCTGTTTAGCAATGTTTAGGCGATAACGGTTAAGATAGCTTATTGGAGAATAGGAGGTATATTTTTTGAAGATATCATTGCATTTATTTTTATTTATCAATGCATAGGTTGATAGCTCAGTAATAGTTACTGGATCATAGAAATGGTTCTCCATGTATCGCAATAATTGATTGAATAATTCTAAATCATCACTGACCGGATAGGTTGTAGATAGATCAAAATGAGCCAAAATATCTTCGAATAGTAGTGCAAGGGTATTGCTGACAGAGAAGTATAGAGCAGTAGTTTCTTGTTTCTCAAGGTAGTTCTCTAATCGCTCTTTTTGTTCCTTCGAAAGAGGAACTATTGCATGAGTGAATGCTGGATTTTCGATTAAAAGGAGTAAGTAATTTTCCAATATAGCCGGGCTGAAAATAGAACGATCAAAGTTGATACATAAGGTAGCTGCATCTTGGGTCACAGTTGCGGAACTATGTAGCTGTTCTCTATTGATGATGACTACTTCTGAACGGTCGATCACAAAGCTTTCCCCGTTGATCGTGTAAGCAAGACATCCCCGATAAACCCATGTCAGTTGTAATTCAGGATGCCAATGAAAGGGGATGATGTCCATTTTTGAATGGCTGTATTCCTGGGTGAAAATCGATAACGGAAAATCAGGAGATGCATAAGTAATATGCTCCTTGGACTGGTCATCGACCTCAAGCTGTGTTATTTGGCCTTGTAGAATACTTTTCGCAATGCTATTTTCCAAAGCGATACCTCCTTTAAATCATAAAGTAATTTGATAGTTCAGACTGACTAAACTATTGTTAAATAGAGAATAGCATAGTTTACACGCAATGTATATTTACATAAATCTGATATTTTTGAAGTGAAATCAGATAGAATAGTCATCTGGAATCATCTATTATTCTATTATAAAGAATTAGCTAAATAAGTTGAGACAAACGATTACTTGATAGAGAAATACAAAAAGGGTTGGTGAGGCTTGTGAGTCATAAGGTGAAAGGGATCTTTCTTGCTTCCTTAGGAGGCTGTATGTGGGGGATATCAGATACATTTGCGGATATTCTATTTCGGTATTATTCAATCAGCTCAGAAGCATTGGTCAGTATGCGGATGCTGTTTGCGGGTATGCTTATTTTGCTGTATACCACGATTGTACGCAAGGAAAAAATTTTTGCTGTATTTCAGAATAAATCTGATACCATCTCTCTGCTATTATTTGGAATTGTTGGGATGGTCGGTTGTCAATTTTTCTTTTTTAAATCCATCGCTATCAATGGGGCTTCATTAGCGACGATTCTTCAATTTACATCACCGATCGTGATTTATTTTTATTTACTTTTGAGAAAAGAAAATAAGCTGAATGTTGTTGAAATTTTCCTGATCTTCTTGACTTTTTTTGGTGTGATGCTGATTTTAACTACTGGCTCAGCTAGTGTATTTTCTATTTTAGGGCTATTGATAGGAGGAGCTTCAGCGTTTGGTGCGGCGTTTTATACTGTACAACCGCGTATGTTGTTAAAAAAATATGGTTCCCCTGTGATTGTCGGATGGGGCATGTTATTTGGCGGTCTTGCGTTTCAGTTCATTCATCCATTTTGGCAGTTGAGCATTGAAGTGACCCTCCCTAGTATTCTACTGCTTTTGGGCATTATTGTTTTAGGTACAGCAGTCGCTTTTATTTCATATTTATCCAGTATGGCATACATCGAAGCACCGCTTGCTAGTGTATTGACCGCATTAGAACCATTAGTTGCCTCTTTACTGGCGGTCATGATTTTTGGTAAGAGCTTTGGCTTTCTGGAATTATTGGGTATCGCCCTTGTGTTGATAGCTGTTACGTTGCTTAGTTTCGTTGATAGAAAGATAAAAAGCCAGCCGGAAGAGGAACCACATGAAGAGTGTGGGACATATAACCTAATTCCACCCTCCTTTATACACCCAAAACCGAATAAACGGCGAGACAGAAGCAACTTCTTCGACAATAAGTCGAAATTCAACAAAAATTTGTGATGAGGCAATTTTCGTGAATTCCGTCTTATTGCTTGAAGCTAAACACTTCTGTCTCGACCTCTTTGATCATATATCAGCATTTTCACGTAATATACTTTTGATCGATTTGAGTACGCAGTTTTTATAGAAACGACAAGCAAGAAGTGGCAATAAGCTTCTTGCTTGTCGTTTATTAAATATATCGTTACTTGTTTGGATAGAGTTTATCTTGAATGCGCTGGCTGGCTTGAATATGCATGATCCAATGACGTGAAAAAGGCATTTGAATCAAGCCCTTAACATCTTTTTTACACCAATAGTCTATGAGCCAAGCCGCCTCTTCATTCCTACTAACCACCTGTAAAGCCTTGAGATGAGCTTTATGTTCATCTGTCATTTTCCGCTTCGAGTCGGAATAAGCAAGCTTTTTCAGGATAGTATCAGTGCTTTCTTTTACCTCTGCGCTGTACTGATACAATTCCTCCAAGTCTAATGTCTCAGAAAAATCTGCAATCTGCTGCTTTACTAGCTCATTTCCTGTTGTAATAATGGGTGCCCCAATACGTTCCTTATAATTTTTGGCAAAGAAAATCTGCTCATCGCCATTAATAAGTGAATGTGCCGCAATATCTTCTATTCTAAAAATATGCCAGATAGAGTAAGCAATCGTTTTGTTATGATACCCCTTGGCATTGATAAAAGGGATCGCGTGGAAATCCTCTTCGACAAGCTCAGCTTTAAGCTGATATAATACCTCCATCAACTCGTGGCGCAGGTCCAAAAGTGTACGAATACCGGCGTCAAATGTTTGTTCTTTTTTCAATTGGTTTTGTATGATTTTATGCTGCACAGACCATTCCTTGTTCATTTTCCCCACCTCGTAATGATTCATTTAGTAAAGTATAGCATGTGTCAATCAAAGGAACAGTCTTGACTTTTTATAAAAAATTTAGCACAGCATAATCAAAATTGATTTTTCCTAGACCTTGGGAAGCCAATGATTTCCCAAAACCAGCTTTTGCGTTACGAGTCAATCCGCCTGCAATAATTGTAAAAAAGCTTTAGCTGCATTCGAAAAAATCTGATTTTTCTTCCAAATGATATTAATGGATGCAGTCAAAGGCGGTGAGAAAGGGATGAAGGATAAATTAGTATTTTCTGTTGCAACGATCCCATCAATACATAGCGCGCTGGCGACGTTTTGTTTGACCAATACTGAAGCATTGTATAGTAAGTTGTATGTTCCAATAACGGTAAGATGATCGAGATTCCCACCCAGCCATTCAGACAGCTGATTATCAACCATGGATTGATTGGAGACTAATAGTGGCGTATTGCGAATGTCTTTCGGCGTCACTGTTTCTTTTTGCGCTAATGGATGCTGCTTGTTTACTAATATGCCCCAGTGGTCTGATAAGGGCAATCGAAGGTATTCATATTTTTGCTTTTCAACAGGATCGATGATGAGACCGAAATCCAGTAAGCCTTTGTCTATTTTCTCCAGTACATCATCTGCATTTCCACTATAAAGGCGAAGGTTGATATCCGGGTGTTTTTCTCTTAGCTCCTGTAAAAGAAGAGCTACAAACTCAAACGATTGTGTCTCACCGCCTCCGATGGCTATTTCACCACTGATTACATCTTCTGACATCAGATTTGCAGTGGTTGCATCGATCAAGGATAAGATTTCTTTTCCTTTATTTGCCAGATAAATGCCTTCTTCGGTTAATGTGATTGCCCGATTTCCTCGTGTAAATAGGGTCACACCAAGCTCTTCTTCAAGCTCCTTTAGCTGTTTTGATAGGGTTGGTTGGGAAAGGTGGAGCGCTTCAGCCGCTTTACTGATTGTTTTTTCTCGAGCAACCGTTAAAAAATAGTTTAACACTCTCAATTCCATTTATATCACTTCCTATAGTTTTTTATTATAGTTGGCTATTCTATATAAGTATTAGTTAAGTATAACGGATTTTTGTATAATTAGGCTAGTAAAACAAGGGAGGAAACGAAATGAC
The DNA here is from genome assembly GCF_002140975.2 of Enterococcus sp. 9E7_DIV0242. Taxonomy (NCBI): domain Bacteria; kingdom Bacillati; phylum Bacillota; class Bacilli; order Lactobacillales; family Enterococcaceae; genus Enterococcus; species Candidatus Enterococcus clewellii. Next base: position 656,757 of record NZ_CP147247.1, on the reverse strand, counting down.
AGATTTTAGTTTGCAGCAGCGGTTGCTCGATAAAGAGATCCTACCTGATTCACACTTGAATAAGGAGCTTCACTTAGTAAAGCTAAACAATGAACGCTTATTGGTAGAAATCAACACGCACTATCATACCAATGAAGAAATGCTGCGTTATCTTGAAACGATCACTGGTCAGAAAATCGATGCATCAACAACTGTTTCACAACCTTTCTATAGTGACTTTGGCAGACATATCAAACTTGGAAAAGATGTCTTCATCAATAAAAATGTTACCTTTGTTGATTTAGGTGGAATCACAATCGAAGACCATGTATTGATTGGTCCGAGTGCACGACTGATCACGGTCAATCATTTGCTAGCGCCTGAAAAACGTCGCGGTCTGAGTGTTGCACCTATTTTGATCAAGAAAAATGCGTGGATCGGTGCCAATGTGACTATTCTGCCGGGGATCACTGTGGGAGAGAATTCGGTGATAGCAGCGGATTCTACAGTAACAAGGGATGTTCCTGATAATGTGATCGTGGCTGGTAGTCCGGCAAAAGAAATGCGCAAAGTCGATTAGCAAAGTGTACAGCTTAAAAGCTCGAACAGAGAGAGTGAGGAAGGCAAGAAATGAATCAATCAAAAGCTAGTATACGTCAAATATTTCCATTCCTACTTCTAGCTGGCAGTTTCATTTTTGTTGGCTGCACATCGAGTTATACGACAAATAGCTTAGAACCACTAGTTTCAGAATCAACTGAAGCATCAACCATGTTTCGACAATCGATGAATCAAGAGAAAGAAGCGGCGCAAATGACCACAAAACATTTGAGAATCGAAGAAAAAGTTTTTCAACTGGATATGGTCTCAACTGAGACTGCGAAGACGCTGGAAGAAATGCTTCCAATTTCTTTATCAATGGAAGATTTACATCGAAATGAGAAATATGTCTATTTATCAGAGGAGTTGCCTACAGCACCAGAAACGATCGGATGGATCGAAAAAGGAGATGTACTGCTGTTTGGTACGGATTGTCTAGTGATTTTTTATGAAAGCTTTGCTACAGATTACGTCTACACTCGAATAGGAAAAATTAGAGAAGCCGATGCATTGGATTTTCTTAAGGATAGAGATACGATACAGTTACACATAGAATAAACATATATGAGGAGAGATAGAAATGGCTATTAAAGACAAAGTTGTTATAATTACAGGTGCATCATCAGGAATTGGAGAAGCAACTGCTAGACTGTTAGCGGAAAAAGGCGCTAAATTGGTCCTTGCAGCACGCAGAGAAGAAAAGCTCAGTAAAATAGTTGAGGATATCAAGCAACAGTCTGGTGAAGCTGCTTATCAAGTAACAGATGTGACAAAACAGGAAGACAATCAACGTTTAGTGGAATTTGCCAAAACAACCTACGGAAAAGTCGATGTTATTTTTCTAAATGCCGGCATCATGCCGAGTTCTCCGCTATCTGCTCTAAAGGTTGAGGAGTGGGATCAGATGATCGATATCAATATCAAAGGGGTCCTAAATGGGCTAGCTGCTGTTCTGCCATTCTTTGTTGAACAAAAATCGGGACATGTGATTACCACATCTTCTGTTGCAGGACTCAAGGCTTATCCTGGCAGCGGGGTTTATGGCGCAACGAAATGGGCCGTTCGTGATTTGATGGAGGTCTTGCGGATAGAATCCGCACAGGAAGGAACCAATATTCGAACAGCAACTATCTATCCGGCTGCAATCAATACAGAGCTGTTAGATACGATTACAGATAAGGAAACAGCAGAAGGAATGACTAGCCTGTATCAGCAACATGGGATTACACCGGATCGAATCGCCAGCATTGTTGCCTATGCAATCGACCAGCCGAAAGATGTGAATGTTAGCGAATTTACTGTAGGACCAACAACGCAACCGTGGTAAGAAACTAAGGAGTGACTAAAAATAGCCGTATCCCGTAAAAAAGGATGCGACTATTTTTTAGTTAGGTGTGTATTTGATTCACGCTAGTGCGTATGAAAGGTTAAGAAATGACTATTTTTCTTCAAAAAAGGACAACCATATGGATAAACTGGCTTATGATTAAGATGAGTTTTCTGATTACAGATGGTTTATTTATTGAAATGCTTAGTGGGAATGGGGAATAGCAAGTGAAAAATATACTGGTTATTGATGATGATATACATATTAGCAATCTGCTTGAAGAAATGCTTACGCAAGCAGGGTACAGTGTGTCACGTGCGTATTCAGGAACGGAGGCTTTGCTACTGTTGGCGCAATCTGCGCCAGACCTTATTTTGCTTGACTTAATGCTTCCGGGATTGAACGGGGAAGAGGTCTTACCGAAGCTTAAGGGAATTCCCGTGATCGTTGTCAGTGCGAAAATAGGCATAGATAGCAAAGTCAGCCTATTATTGGATGGTGCAGCAGATTATGTGACGAAACCTTTTAATGGAAAAGAGTTGTTGGCGCGAATTGCTGTACAACTTCGACAGACAGCACAAATCAACACAAGCTCATTCTTAACTTTTAGAGAATTGAGACTTGATTGCAACAACCGTAAATTAACAGTTGACGACACCGAATTACGAATCACGCGTACAGAATTTGCGATCTTAAAGCTGTTGATGCAAAATCCCACACAGGTTCTGACAAAATCACTTCTGTTGGAACGGATAAGTGGTGATACGCCGGATGGCACAGAAAGTTCGCTCAAGATGCATATCAGCAACTTACGTAAAAAGCTTCGGGAAGTGACTGGTAAGGAGTATATCGAGGCCGTCTGGGGGATTGGGTTCAAATTGCAAGCAGAGTAAATATTTACCTTTTCTTTACTATTTTCTTTACCGCTTTCTTTACAGTTTTTCATTAGAATACAAGTATCAACTAAAGGAGGCGAAATAGATGGATTATGTGCTTCAAACCCATCAATTATTTAAGGAGTACGGAACATTTAAAGTATTGACCGGTGTATCAATGAATGTACCGAAAGGGGCGATTTATGGCTTTGTAGGCAAAAATGGCGCGGGGAAAACAACCTTGATTCGTTTGATTTGCGGATTGCAGCAGGCATCTTCCGGGACCTATACGCTTTATGGAAAAAAGAGTACGGAAGATGAAGTGTTCAAAGCTAGAAGGCGGATTGGCGCAGTAGTGGAAACACCGTCGATTTATCTTGATTTAACAGCTGAAGAAAACTTGAAACAGCAATACCTTATCTTGGGTCTGCCTTCCTTTGAAGGCTTACTAGATATTTTGAAATTAGTAGGACTGGAGAATACCGGGAAAAAGAAGGCAAAGGATTTTTCTCTGGGGATGCGTCAACGATTGGGGATTGCTATAGCGCTTGTTGGTGATCCGGATTTTTTGATATTAGATGAACCAGTAAACGGACTGGATCCTGGGGGAATCATTGAAATCCGTGAATTGATTTTGACGCTTAACCAAAAACAGCAAATAACAGTATTGATTTCAAGCCACATGTTAAATGAACTGTCCAAGCTTGCCACACATTATGGATTTATTCATGAAGGGAAAATTGTTAAGGAAATGGATGCTGCAGAATTACAGGCAGTCAGTCGGAAATGTGTTCGAATAGAAGTAAATGATACAATGCTCCTTGCAAGAGTGTTAGACGAAATGCACATCGATTATAAAATCCTTTCGACTGTTCAGGCAGATATTTATGCAAAGGTAAATGTTTCACAATTAGCGGCCGCTTTGGAAAAATTGAATGGCGAGATCATCACTATGAGTGAACGCGATGAGAATCTGGAAAGCTACTATATGAATCTTATCGGAGGTGGCAGCTATGTATAGATTGATATCTGCTAATTTAAGTCGTTTGCGGCTCACTTCTTCTTTTTGGATGACAATTGCTTTCATGGTTCTTCTGGAGAGCTTCTTGGGTATTCTTATATTGGGACAGGAGTCTATACGCATGGATATCCTTTTATTCATGTCCTTGCAAATCATCGGAATAGTCACCTCTGTTTTCCTAAGTCTATTTTTAGGGACCGAATACAATGATGGAACGATTCGCAATAAGATTGTTGTTGGGCACAAGAGAAGCCATATTTATTTGGCAAGTCTGGTTACAGCAATCACGGCCATCACGATTGTGTATTTTGCTTGGTTTGTTACAGGAGGTCTGTTTATCCTTTTCACACAGGCATCGATAGATAGCCCAATTGGTCAAATTGTTTTGGCTGGACTTGTGGGCTGGTTGGCCTGCGTGTTATATAGTGCGATTTTCACGCTGATTGGTCTCCTTTCATCAAGTAAAGCGAAAACATCGATTTTTTCTATACTGACTGCGTTTCTATTACTATTTGGTGGTTTACTTTGTTACTCATTATCCCAACCCGGTTTTCTTTCAGAGCTGGAAATGGCTATCTTTCAGTTTTTGTTGGACGTCAACCCATTTGGACAGACCTTCCAAATGATGGCAGTTGGAACGGAGGTATTGTTGAAACTTAGTGTATATTCCTTGCTGCTATCCATTATCCTCACAGGAAGCGGCATGGTCATTTTCAATAAAAAAGATTTAAAATAAAGGCTGGTGAAAAAAGTTGTCCCTTTCTTTAATCCTGTGTGTTGTTTTACTGGTTATCGTAGGTGTTCTTGCGTTGAAAAATAGTCTTTTGAAAAAAAATCTGAATGAAATCAGTCAGGAGCTTAGTACTCTTGTATCAACACAATCCAATACGCTTCTTTCTGTGTCTACGGGTGATAAACAAGTAAAACGGTTAGCTAATGCGCTGAACCACCAACTTCGGATAGTGCGTAAACAGCGACAGGAATACTTAAGTAAGGACCGGGAACTCAAGGAAGCTGTGACCAATATTTCACATGATTTACGTACGCCGCTCACCGCCATTTGTGGGTATCTTGAGCTTTTGGAAACTGAAGAGAAAGCAGCTAATGTTACTCGTTACCTCGAGATTATCAGGAATAGAGTAAATATGATGGAAACGCTGACAGAGGAGCTTTTTAGTTACTCTGTGATTATCAGCTCCGAAAATGAGGCAACGAAGGAAAGGGTCATACTCAATGATATCTTGGAAGAGAGTATCGCCGCCTTTTATGGTGTACTCAAAGAACGAGGCATTGAGCCGGTTATTCACTTGCCGGAGCAGAAAGTGAGTCGCTGTCTACCACGAACTTTGCTTTCTCGGATGGTCGCCAACCTTTTAAATAATGCAGTCAAATATAGTGATGGAGATTTAATGATTACATTATTGGAAACGGGAGAGCTTACTTTTACGAATACAACCACTGCTTTGGATGCTGTTCAGGTAGGTAAGCTGTTTGATCGTTTCTACACAGTTAATACTGCAAAGTATGCGACTGGTCTGGGATTGGGAATTGCCCGTACTTTTGTAGAACAAATGAATGGTCAAATTTCTGCTGAATATGAGGAAAATAAGCTGAGTATCTGTGTACGATTTCCGGAAAGTTAGGAGTAAGTTATTCAATTGCACCCAAGTGAAGAGGGCAAGATTATTCTGTTAGCAAGGGTATTGGTCACAGCTATTAGATGCTATCGAGGAAAGGGTGATGACGAGTCATTGGAAATAGCAAGAAGGCAAGGACCACCATCAGACGGACCTTGCCTTTTTGTTTTATATTTCAATGCATTCGCACATTTTATTTATAAGCTAAAACAAATAGATTCACATCATCATTAATACAAGTCTGTAACGTGATTCGTTCACCACCGCCTGTACCAACAGTCAGATCCCAGACATCTTGTCCAGATCCTATTTCTTTACCATAGTCATCTACCTGCATGACGGATTGAACGGTGTAAGTAGTAGGTGTTCCGGCGCTATCAGTGACAACGATCTGGCTACCGCCTCCTACACTAAACAGTGCAGAGAACGCACCAGGATTGTGTCCGATAATATGGGTGTTCAAGCCATCGTCTCCGGATTGAATGGGCGCACCGCCCCATGTAGCAGCAACGCCGTTGGGATTGCTGTCAATGATTCCTTGACCACTACCTGTTCCACCGTTTTGATAAGGAATCGCTTGTCCGGCGATATAAAGTGTCATTGCTTGGTAAGCTTGTGCAGTGCTGGTTTCCGCAGCTGCAGCTGGTTGTTCAGCAGTTAAGTCATTTGAAATGACTTCTGTTTCTGCTGGTGTAGCTACGGGTTCTATGGCAGGTTCTTCCGCTACTGGTGCTGCTTCTACAGGAGCGGAGACTTCTGCAGAGACAGGTTCTGGTGCTACAGAATCTTCACTTTCAGTAGAGTTTCTTGTGGATTCAGTACTTGCTTTTTTCGCTTCAGAAGAGCTCGTTTCTGTTGCTGATGCACCTGTTTTTTCTTGAGAAGCCATTTCTTCCACCGTTGATTGAATCATCTCTGTATTTTCTGCTGCAATCGTATGATCGAAAAATGCGGCGCCGCTTAGTAAAACAGCCACTCCTATTGGTAATAATAATGTCCATGTTCTTTTTTTCATGAGAATCCCTCCAATTGGTGAGATCATCATCTATCGATAAATGTGACTCTTGCTTTCACAACTTCATCATAATGATTTTGCCCGATTTCACCTAATTCCCTGTTTATAGAAAGGAGCAGAAAATGGTATAATTATTGTTATACTAAGGGGTGTTCATGTTTTACTATAGACTTGGAAAAAGTTGAAGTAAGGGAGAGAAAGGAAATGGAGCGTCTATTATCAAATGAAATGAATCGTCGCGTACTACTATTGAATGATTTGTATAGTGCAACAGATTGGTTGACTTCAGAAAAGCTTGCCAAGAGTTTAGACTGTTCTGTCAAGACTCTGTTTTTGGACTGCCAGTATTTGGAAGAACGCTGGGGAGATTATCTGACGATCGAGACATCGAAGAAGAGCGGCATTAAGATGATTACAGCGCCCCATCACTCCATTCATGATATTTATGCAGAAATTATCAAGGAGGCACCGGCGTTTACGTTATTAGAGGCAGTTTTTTTTCATCCAAATCATGAGTCAGAGTATTTCGAAGAGAAGATGTTTATGAGCAAATCGACGTTATACCGCTTGACGAAAAAAATAAATATTTCGCTAAGAGATCGAAACTTAAAATTATCACAAAAACCATTCTATTTATCTGGTAAAAAAGAACGGCAGATTCGGTATTTTTTTGCCGCATATTTTCTTGAGGTCTACGGTATTCATTACTGGCCATTTTCTCTGGACAAAGAAAAAATCTTAGATTTTGTTCGGAAAATCGATCATCAGTTTCAGCTTGATTTGACGGATATCCAAGTGATTCATCTTGTTTTTTCTATTGCAGTAACGATTATTCGGCAGCAACAGGGCTATTATGTGCAGATTCCTCAGCAGGATCGTGAAGAGCTTTTGAAGGAACAAGAGCAATTGCTCGGATACCAAGCAGAGATATATGCTTTTACAGGAGTTCATCCTGGAGATATACCTGAGTTCAGATATGAGGATTTTATCTATACATTCTTTTGGTGGAATTTCGGCTGGGATTCTATGCAGGAAAAGCAAAAAATTAAAGAAACCGGTCAGATGTTTGTCCAAACTATACAGCAAAGCTTGACGATTTCAATCACCTTAAGGAGTCAACGAAAAATCACTCGCTTGTTTCAGAATATTTATGCCCTTCATAAAATGTATCCTTATAAAAAGTATATGATTTATGATCGTTTTTCCTATTCAAGTAAATCGATTCGTCAAAACTATGTTGTTTTTACAGCAATCGTGGAGAAGCTCTTAGATACAGCAGAGGAGCAGCAACGGTTTCCATGGAAAAGCTTGTATCTGGATGAGATGCTCCATGAGGTCATGATTTATTGGGAAGATTTGCCTACCCATATGGACAGCTTACGGAAAACCGTTACCGTGTTGGTTATGAGTGATCTAGGGCGTGAGCATGCGCGATCGTTGGTTAATCAATTAAACAGTGCGTTTCAGAAAAAAATTGCTGTGTCCTATCTGGAGCACGCATTGTTTGAAGGAATGAGTATGGCGAAGGGGAGTACAGATTTATATGTTGCTAATTTTTCGCCGGACAATCTACCGGAAACACAGTTGATTGTTGTTGAAGATGTATTGTCATCCAAAGATTTGAATGATCTACGTGATTTCATTGACCGAGCACGTCTGATATTGCCAAAGGATATACCTTATTTGCAACAATGATTGGTTGTCGAATGAAGAGTCATGTCTAGAAATATATCAAAGGATCTTTAAGAAGTGAGACTTCATTAAAGGTGAATCGGTATCATACTTTGTGGGCTTGTTAAGCTTTTTGAGATTGCTTTGGGAACACCGTTTATTCGGGTTCTTGGAGTTGGGTATACTTTTGTCACAACCTATTGCTTTTTAATTTTTCTATGTTATGGTTGAGAGAGTTATGCTATTGGGAGGGGATTATCTTGCATGAATGAGCTGGACACACGGAAGTGCCAGTCGTCATGAGGCTTCTTTGTGTCTTATTCGCGAATGAATAAAAGATGAAGGAGAATAGACATGATCATAGTTAAAGGAAACGATTCAAGAAAGATTGAAAATATTTGGGACTTAGTAAAAAAGGAACACTCTGGAAACAAGGTGGCAATTGTCAGTCAAAAAGGCGGCATTCCTCATAATTTTGTACGCGGAAAACAGATGCATGCCTATGAAACATTGGAGTCAGACGATCTGCTCAAAGGTGTAGAGCAATTTATGCAATCGATTCGGGGTCGTTTTGAGGCGATCGTTTTGTACGTAAACTGTGAACATCACCTCGTTGATTCCATCAAAGAGTTATCGGATAAGTACCAGCAGAAAGTATTTTTGACCGTTCATGATGATGAAACGATCTTAGCTATAGAAAACTATTAAGACAATCATTATAAAACACCGGCACTTAATTTGAGGCCGGTGTTTGTTTTTTTATGTGAATCCATCTATTAAGAGTAGTCTCTGAATTGGAGTGTACAGTTGCTTTTCAACAAGAGCTTGTTTCTTTTTTTTAACGTCTATGCCTACTATTTTTTTATCTGGCTCATGTTTTCGGCTAGCTTTTCTAATTCACTCATGTCTTGAATTAAATAAGTGTTCTTTTTCTTTTCAAGAATTCCAGCATCACGAAAGCTAGTAATTGTTCGTAAAAGGTGACGATAGCTCACATTTAAGATCGCTGCACAGGTCGTCAGCTGAAAAGAGAAGACTCCTTCTTTGTGGTGAGTCAAAATGAATTTTGCTAAGCGCGTTTCGACAGGCTCTGTTAACGAATTGGCTAGATTGATTCCTGAATTTAGACGATAGCTCAGGATTTGACAGATATTTTGTAAAAACCGAACATCCCGTTGTAACGTTTTTCTGTGTTGATTCAATGGAACTGCGACACAGACACATGGTGTTACGGCCTTCACGCTGCTTTTAGGCAGCAACCCCCACAAAGAAGATGCTTCTCCAAGAGGGGTGCCGGGTTTTGTATAATCAATACAAATATTTTGTGTACCGGAGGTGTAGGAGTAGACCATCACAACACCATCGACTAAGAAATAAAGAAAATCCGAAGCTGTTTCCGCATGGATAAGATGGTCTTCTTTTTCAAATGAATATAGAGAAGACATAGCTAAAAGGTCTGTATCCATATAAGATTGTAAATCATGATTTTTTATGTAAGCTGCTAAGCGTTCGTCGTTCTTTATTTTTTTCATGAACAGCCACTCCCTATGTATTTTGCTTTATTATAACGTAGAATCTCTCCTCACTCAACACGAACGATATTCGACAGTTTTCGTAAATTGTTTGTGAAAATTGTGTAAAATAGGACACAAGTCACTTCCAAAATTTTAAATCCTTGCTATTATTTAGACGTACGATATGAAACCTGTTAACTATTTTTCTCTCTTCTACTTATGTAGGCTGAAAAGTGTACATAATATAAGAAAGACTGTTTATCGGTATTCATATAAAAAGAAATTAATTTCCTAGGAGGAGAAAAGATGCAGTTCAAGCAATTGGTAAAAGGGTTTATGGGTGTTATGTTGTTAGCAGCATTAACTGGATGTGGTTCAGGTAATTCAGGCAAATCTGATGAGGCTGCAAAAGAAAAGCTAGTCGTTCAATTTGTACCAACGAATAATGATGGCACGATGGAAGCGAAAGCAAAACCATTTGCTGAATATCTTTCTAAAAAGCTGGATCGTGAAGTGGAAGTAACTCTGGCAACAGACTATTCTACCATCGTTGAAGCGATGTCTTCCGGGCAAGTTGATGTGGGGATCATGCCACCGGCTGCCTATGTTCAAGCGAAGGATATGGATGCAGCTGAAGCAATTTTGACCTCTCAGCTTGGCGATTACGATCAAAAAACAGGCTTACCATTAGAGGGTGAATTGACGAATACCTTCAAAGGAGAAATTTTGGTTCGTGAGGATAGTGGGTTGAACAAGCTAACGGATTTAAAAGGGAAGAAGATTGCCACGCTAAGTCCAAATTCAGCAAGCGGTTATATCTATCCCGTTGCAGAGCTAAAGGATGCTGGTGTGGATCCAACGACAGATGCAACCTTGACAACTGTTAATGATATTCCAAGTGAGATCACCGCTGTATTAAACGGACAGATGGATGCGGCTTTTGTATTCGAAGGAGCAAGAAATGTTTTTGGATCAAGCTTCTCTGATAATGATTTGTTCAAAGAATTAAAAGTGCTTTATCTTACTGAAGGAGATATCCCGAATGATGCTATTGCAGTACAGCCGAAGATGGATGACAAACTGAAAGAAGAAATCAAAGAAGTCTTTCTTGGAATGAAAGATGACGAAGATGGCGCAGAAGCTATGTCATTGTGGGGGCATCAGGGGTACGAAGAGGCCGCCGACTCCGCGTATGACACTATCAGAGAATATACTGAAAAAGCAGCAGAATAAGAGTTTGGAGAGGAGTGTGGGGCATATAACCCAATCCCACACTCCTTTATACACCTAAAACCGAATAAACGGCGGGACAGAAAAGCGGTTCAAGTGCCCTGCGTTGCCTCGAGTTGCCAGTTCTACTTTTCTTATTTTCTAGATAGGCTAGACATTCTTTCCACCATTCATCTACATGAAAATTAGTGGACTGGAAAGATAATAGTAGAATGGTATGCGTAAGGATAGTTAAAGGAATTTGAGAAAATTCCTCCCTTAATAGGAATTAGCTAATCGCAGAGGCAGCAACTATCAGCAGCGAGCTACGTCAATGTCCGCTCAACACTCGTAGGCCCTAAACTGCGACGAGCCACAAGCGAGAAGGCATCAGTGGTAAACCACTGTGTTTCAAGACTCTTCGATAATAAGTCGAAATTGTTTTCTTGTTAAATACGGTTAACTCCTGTTAGGAAATGAATTTTTACAAATTCATGGTATTGTCGTTGGACATACCATTCCACTAGAAAATCCTATATTAGTGGAACTGGCAACTCGTCACAGTTAAGTTCCTGTAAGTGTTGAGAATCACTAGTTTGTAAGCAAAATAGCTGATGAACAATACCTACTTTTGGTGCTTGACACTGAACACTTCTGTTCCGACCTTGTCGTTAAAAATGGAGATAGCTAATGATTATTTTTGAGAATGTTTCGAAAGTTTATCCCAATGGGGTAAAAGGATTACAAAATATTAATTTGACGATTGAAGCGGGTGAGTTCGTTTCTATTATTGGGCTAAGCGGTGCAGGAAAGAGTACACTGCTGCGTTCGATCAATCGACTGGTTCCGATTACAGAAGGGGATATCCGGATCGATGGGATGTCAATTACTCGTGCCGGTAAAAAGGAGCTACGCTTACTTCGCCGGCAGATCGGCCTAATTTCACAAAGCTTTAACCTTGTGAGACGCAGTACCGTTCAGAAAAACGTTTTATCTGGACGATTGGGTTATTATACAACCTTAAAAAGTATTTTCGGTTTATTCACAGCTGAAGATTACCAACGGACAAAAGATGCTTTGGAAACAGTTGGATTATCAGATAAGCTGCATTCTCGTAGCGATGAATTGAGTGGTGGACAACAACAACGGGTCTCCATTGCTCGAGCTTTAGTTCAGCAAGCATCTATCATTTTAGCAGATGAGCCTGTTGCTTCATTAGACCCAATCACTACCCAAAAGGTCATGCAGGACTTGAAAACGATCAATCAAACGACGAATAAAACAGTTATTGTCAATCTTCATTCGGTCCCGCTTGCCCGTGAATTTTCCACACGAGTCATTGCTTTGAAAGCCGGAGAGATAGTTTTCGACGGTTCACCTGTCGCTTTAACAGATGAACGATTAGAAGAAATCTATGGTAAAGCGATCTTTGAAGAAAGGGCAGGGGAATAACTGTGAAATTGAAAGAGACGGTTCATTTCAACTGGTATAAGCACCTGCTGCTTCTAATTATTTTGCTGGCTTGCTTTTTTAGCAGCATGCGGATCACAGGGGCTGATTTTTCAAAAGTATTCACAAACTCTAGTCAAGTCACCGCTTTTTTATCACGCTTTGTGCATCCTGAGTTTAGTTACTTGAACAAGCTGATTGCTCCTATGATCAAGACACTACAGATGTCTTTACTTGGGACAACGATTGGTGTGCTTATTGCGATACCGGTAAGCTTTCTTGCGACAACAACTATCACAGAAAATCGCTGGGTATCAACGATTTTCCGCTTTTTTTTAGGAGTAGTTCGGACGATTCCTACGTTACTTTTGGCAGCATTGTTCGTTGCTGTTTTTGGTATTGGCGAGGCGACCGGGGTATTGACGATTGCTGTTTTTACTTTTGGTATGGTGTCACAGTTGATGTTTCAAGCCATCGAGACCATCGATTTTGGTCCTATTGAAGCAGCCGCTGCGGTGGGGGCGAACAAATTACAAATTGCCATTTGGTCCGTTGCGCCACAGGTGATGAGTCAATTTGCCAGCTATGCTTTTTATGCGTTTGAAGTAAATGTACGGGCTTCAACGGTCCTTGGTTATGTTGGTGCTGGAGGGATTGGAGTGATTTTAAATTCTTCTTTGGCACTATTAAAATATGAACGTGTGTCGATCATTATTTTGACGATATTAGTGACTGTATCGATTGTCGATAAATTAAGTGAACGAGTTAGGAGGTCCTTTTTATGATACTCCGTGAGGTAAGTAAAAAAACGTGGGGCTTTTTAGGACTATTGCTTGTTTTGCTGGTTTGGTCTGCTTTGAGTATTGATTATTCTGGATTAAGCACCTTCTCTGTTTCTATGGGACTGGATGTTTTGCGGGGATTAAGTCAGCCAGATTGGCGCTTTTTCTATGACGGAAGTGGAGAGGATCTCGTTAGTCTACTGCTGTTGACAATTGGTATTGCTTGTCTAGGTACCATGTTGGCAACTGTTTTAGCTCTTCCTCTGACACTGCTTAGTGCAGTAAATTTGTGGGAAAATTATCCATGGGTGACGAAAATAGGGAAATTTGTTTGCAATGTGTTACGCGCATTTCCGGAACTAGTTTTTGCAATTATTTTCGTAAAGGTAGTTGGTCCGGGACCATTTGCCGGAGTCATGGCTATCGGTATTCATCAAGTAGGGATGCTTGGAAAGCTATTTACTGAGGAAATGGAAGCAATGAATGAGGACTTAGTTGAGGAAGCAGAAGCAATTGGTGCGAACTTCTGGCAAACCATTTTCTTTGTAAGAGTGCCTCATTTGCTGCCGATATATAGCTCACTTGCGTTAAACCATTTTGAGATTGCGGTCAGAAGTGCCGCTACTCTTGGATTGGTAGGTGCTGGTGGGATCGGTGCACCATTGATTTTTGCCATTCAGACTCGTACGTGGAGCAAAGTAAGTATTATTTTGATTGGTGTTGTAATCACCGTGTTCCTTTTGGATCAGGTGACGGGAATAATAAGAAAGAAATTGAGATGAAAATGAATTTATTGCATATATCAGATATACATTTTCGTAGAGAATACGAAGCTTGTGACGAAGGTTATAAGGGAATGCTGGCAAAAATGAAGAGCCCATTGATTCAGCTGGAGCAGTGTTTGCAACGGGTTCTACAACAAGAAACGATCGATCTTGTGATTATCAGTGGTGACCTAACAGATGATGGCGAGGTTGAGGACTACCGTTTTTTAAGAAACTGGTTACAGTCTGTTCTCGGTGATACAGCGATCGTTGTTACTCTAGGGAATCATGATATTAAAAGGAATTTTCGGATAGGCTGGTGCGAAGAAGCAGCTTCTGATCTTCCTTACAATCAAGTGAGGAAGTATCCGGATTTTACCATAGTATCCTTTGATAATTCCTCTTATGGGCAGGCAGATGGTGTAGTGGATGAAGAGCAGTTTCAGTGGTTAGAAAAAACATTGGCAGAGTTAGGCAATGAGCCGATTATTTTAGTAACACACCACCATTTACTGTCTTACCAAAGCAGCATAGCGAACTGGCCGGGAGCTGAGCGATTTTTGACCTTACTTGCTTCTTCGAATATCCTCTGCATTTTAAATGGACATACCCATCATTCCTTCATAGGGAATATCAATGGGATTCCGTATTTTACTGTTGCGAGTATGTCCTTTGCCGGAGAGGATCTAGGCGAAGGAATCGTTCGTTTTGAAGAGTGTTATGGGTACAATCTATATCATTTTGAACAAGGGAAGATGCTGCACCAAAGCTCTGAAACAAATTTTTCAGGACAAGTATTGAAGGTACTGGATATGGGAAGCGGACTCGATGACTAATTCTATCAGTTCTGCAAATACATGTGTATAAAAAGAGGCGGGAGGCTGCATTGCCCGCTCTTTTTTATTAAGCGATCATAATAGACGTATTTAAAAAGGAGTAGTAAAAAATGAAGCTTACCTTTTTTGAAACAAGTGATATACATGGTTATGTGTCGCCAACAAATTATGCGGATGAGTATAATTTAGGCATAGGTGCTGCAAAAGTCGCAGCAAAGCTAAAAGAATTAAAAGAAAAAAACAATGGTCCGGTAATCATGATTGAGAATGGGGATTTTATTCAAGGCTCTCCGCTAAGCTATTATGCTGCAAAAAATCAACAACGGGTGAGCGAATTGACTGGTGTCATCAATGCGATGTCGTATGATGTGCAAGTACTAGGGAATCATGAGTTCAATTATGGGTTGGATTATTTGAAAAAAGTGATCGACAATTATAATGCACCCGTTCTGGCCGCTAATATTCTGAATGAAGAAGGACAGCCTTATTTTGGCAAAGGCTATACAATCATTGAAAAAGCAGGAATCAAAATTGCTGTTTTAGGGTTAGTGACACAATATATTCCACATTGGGAACATCCAGCTTCTATTCAGGGGCTGCGATTTGAATCTGTCGTAACAACAGCGCAAAAAATTATTCCCGATCTGAGAAAGCAGGCGGATATCGTCGTAGTGAGCTATCATGGCGGCTTTGAAAAGAATCTTGAGACAGGAGAAGCAACCGAATTACTGACCGGGGAAAACGAAGGCTATGAATTGTTGCACGAAGTTGCTGGTATTGATGCGCTATTTACGGGACATCAACATCGAGAAATTGCTGCAGTTGTCAATGGCGTCCCTGTTGTTCAGCCAGGATATCGCGGCAGTCATATAGGTGAAATCCAGTTGACCGTTGAAAAAAGAGACGGTCAGGTCGCTATTACAGAAGCGGATGCCCGGCTTCATTCGGTTGCTGAGGCGGCTGCTGACCCAGAAATTCTGGCACTTGCAGAAGCACTTGAGGCGGACTTGGAAGAATGGCTGGACCAGCCATTGGGGAAGGTTACAGGCAATATGACGATCATTGATCCGATGCAGGCCCGAATAGTTGAACATCCTTATATAGAATTCATTAATCGGGTACAGCTATCAGCCAGTGGTGCTGCGATATCTGGCACAGCATTATTCAATAATGAAGGAAAAGGGTTCAATGAAAGCATCACGATGCGTGATATCATCACAAACTATGTTTATCCAAATACCTTAGCTGTTGTGAAAGTCACTGGAGCAGAGTTGCGCGCAGCATTAGAGCAAACTGCAAAATATTTGGCGGTCGTGGATGACAAAATCGTTTTTAACCCAGCCTTTATTGACCCCAAACCACAATATTATAATTATGACATATATGAAGGAATCGACTATACCATTGATGTTAGTAAGCCAGAAGGGCAACGCATCACACGCCTGTTGTTTCAGGATGAGGTGATTCAGCCAGAACAAGAGCTGGAGGTCGTTACGAATCAATACCGTGCAGTTGGTGGTGGAAACTACTCGATGTTTACAGCGGAGAAAATAATACGGGAAATTCAAATCGATATGACCGAATTGATTGCAGACTATCTAAAACAGCACCCGGTGATTCAAGCAGAAACAAATCAGAATTTTCAAGTGATTATGTAGCAGCCATTTTTTTCTGAGCGGCTTATCGCTAAAAAGTGACACTTCAAAAAAACAATGAACAGCCATTTGTTTGCGGCCGTCATTGTTTTTTTGCATAGCTTTGTTGTATGTCTTTCAAAGAAACATAGGTAGGATAATTCATTATCTGGGGCAACGCTTAAACCTTTGAGGGCGATATCCCGTAATATTTTTTAAAGAGCTTACTAAAATGATAGGCATCTTCGTATCCCACTGTTTGAGCGACTTCTTTGATGCTAGTCATTGCTTCACTTTCCAATAGATTTTTTGCATGCTTCAACCGAATTTGAATCAAGTAATTGATAGGACTACTACCGGTGACTTCTTTGAAAACCTTTGATAAATGAGTGGGGCTGACATAAAAGGTCGTCGCTAATTGTTCGAGTGTGATCTCTTCAGTGTAGCAGTTTTCTAAAAAATAGATGGTCTGATTAACTAGATTTTGTTTGCGTTTGGCAGAATTTGAGAGTGTTTGGGGAATGATTTCTTCCCGTTTTTGATCAAGGCTTCGCAGGATCAACACGAGCATCTCAATCACTAGAGCTTTCCCCATCAATTGAAATTCTGCCCTTCGATCATTGAATTCCTGAGCCAGTCGCCACGCTTTTTCCAGAAACTGACTATGATATTCACCGAGATCGATCAATGCTTTTTTATTAGGAAAGTGGTTTCTGGGCAAGCCATCCAGTGAAACATTATTGATTCCGATATGCAACTGATGAGAATAAGTACCCTCTGCTTGAGATTCTGAGTGTTGAACCCCCGGATTGAAGAGCATGATTCGACCGGGGCCAAGACGAATGGCCTCGTCTTCGATCACGTAGTCTGTTTCTCCTTCTAAAATAATACTGATTTCCATGAACTCATGCGCATGTTTCTTGGAATAATGTGTGGCATCATTCCAAGGATCAAAGGCATAAAGAATGTCAGGATTGAATAACTGAACATTTGTATAAGCCATGTGAACCCTCCGTGTTTTCTAGTAATATTATCCATCATTTTGAGTAATAATGACCATTTCATTTTACTTCCTTGAAGACTATTCTATACTTCGAATGAGTCAATAAGCAACCTATTTATTTGTTGGAATTTGAATGTCAGGAGGGAGAAAATGAATAATTATCAATGGATTTGGCAGTATGCGCGAAAATACGGCAGTAAAGCTGTTCTAGCTCTTATATTACTTTTATTGAATGCAGGATTGATTGTTGTCAATCCGTTGGTCGCTGGACAAATCGTAGACCAAGTCATCACACAGAAAAAAGCAGAACTTCTCGTACCACTTTTAGGGGTCATGGTAGGGATCACATTGTTTCGAACGATAATCCGCTATGCGTATCAGATGATGTTTGAACGAATTGGGCAGAACACACTATTTGAACTGCGTCAGGACATGTACCAAAAGCTACAGGAGTTGGATTTTGATTTTTTCAATCATACGAGAGTGGGAGACATCATGGCGCGTATGACAGGGGACACGGATGCGATCCGCCACTTTGTTTCGTGGGTCGTGTATAACATTTTAGAGTGTATCCTATGGTTCACTTGTGCAGTCGTTGTGATGGGCAGCATCAGTTTACCATTAATGCTGGCACTAGTTGCAGTTACACCGCTGATTTTCATTTTGACGAAAAACATGGCAAGAAAAGCACATCCGGTCTTTTTTGATATTCGTGAAAGCTTTTCCCGCTTGAACTCGATGGTTGAAGAAAATATCGGCGGCAACCGTGTGGTCAAAGCTTTTGCACGAGAAGCGTATGAAATTGAGAAATTCAATACCCATAATGAGGACTACAAGCAGCAGAATATGGCGGCTGCGAGAGTGTCAGGTACGTATCTACCTTGGCTGGATGGTCTGGCAGGCAGTTTGAACGTGATTGCGTTGTTGCTGGGCGGCCTATTTGTGATTCAAGGTAAATTAACATTGGGTGAGTTGATCGCCTTCAATGGTTTTTTATGGATGCTGAATCAACCGATGCGAATGAGTGGTTGGCTGATCAATGATGCCCAACGCTTCTCTGCAGCATGCATCAAAATTCGTCAGATGCTCAATACTGAACCGCAGATTCCTGTTGAAATTCGATCAACAGAAGAAAAGATTCAAG
The DNA here is from genome assembly GCF_002140975.2 of Enterococcus sp. 9E7_DIV0242. NCBI lineage: Bacteria > Bacillati > Bacillota > Bacilli > Lactobacillales > Enterococcaceae > Enterococcus > Candidatus Enterococcus clewellii. Next base: position 638,297 of record NZ_CP147247.1, on the reverse strand, counting down.
GCTTTGTTTCATTTCAACATGTTTCATTCCATTTTTCGGATGATCCTAATACAAATGTTTTAAGTGATGTGTCCTTTGATATTCAACCAGGTCAGACAATTGGTATTCTAGGGGAAACAGGCGCTGGAAAAACGACACTGGTCAATTTGGTCGGGCGCTTTTATGATCCGACAGAAGGGCAGGTTTTGATTGATGGTAAGGATGCGCGCTCGTACCCTGTTCGTCAGCTGAGAGAGAGTATTTCTATGGTTATGCAGGATGTTTTTCTATTTTCTAACACGATTGAAGACAATATCGCTTTTGGTAACCCATTTGCAGAAACAGACTATATTCAGCAAATGGCAGAAATTGCCGATGCACATAATTTCATCTCAAAAATGCCGGAAGGATATGCCACGGTTGTTGGAGAACGAGGTGTGGGTCTATCCGGAGGACAGAAGCAACGGATTTCACTGGCACGGGCTTTGGCAAAGGACCCGGCTATTCTAATTCTGGATGATACGACATCGGCAGTTGATATGGAGACAGAATCCAAGATTCAAAAAGAACTTACAAAGCTGACTGAGGCAAAGACGACCTTTATTATTGCTCATCGGATTTCATCTGTACGGGAAGCGGATATGATCCTGATGATGGAAAAAGGACATGTCGTCGAGCAAGGAACCCATCAGCAGCTAATTGCACAAAAAGGCCAGTATTACGAGGTGTATAAGAAGCAGCTGGGTATAGAAAAGCAGGAGGTGAGCTAAGTGGCACGAAATCGTTTTGATGAGGATGAAACACTAAAAGAGGAATTCAATTGGGGACATTATAAGCGAGTTGCAGCCTACATCCAACCGCACAAACAGGCGATAGGAAAAGTACTACTTGCAATTATTGTTGCTAACGTATTAGGCATGCTAGGCCCGTATTTTACGAAGCTTGCGATCGATGAGGCCTTACCTCAAAAAAATAGCTCATTGCTCTGGCTGTTGAGTGGGGTATTTCTAGTGTCACTAATTATTATGGGATGGCTATTGCGCTATCGTATTCATGCAATTACGGAAATTGGTCAGGATATTTTGAAAGATATGCGGTCTTCCATTTTTGAACAGCTGCAACGACTGCCATTCTCCTACTTTGATAATCGCCCACATGGAAAAATTTTGATTCGCGTCGTGAATTATATCAATACGTTGAGTGATTTGTTGAGTAACGGGCTGATCAATCTGATCTCTGATATTTTTAATGTCATCATTACGTTGATCTTCATGTTCTTTATCGATGTTAAGCTGACCTTGTATAGCTTAGTGCTGCTTCCGTTGCTATTTGTAATTGTTATGGTCATTACAACGAAGCAACGAAAAGCGTATCAGGTACTCAGTAATAAGCAGTCTAATCTGAATGCATACATCCATGAAAGTATTTCAGGAATCAAAATTACTCAATCCTTTGCGCGAGAAAAGGAAAATTTTCAGATTTTCAATGAAGTAAGTGAGGAATACCGAAGCTCTTGGATGAAGGCTGTGAAAATTCAATTCTTACTGTGGCCCGGTGTTCAAAATATTGCTGTCATGACGACCTGCTTGATCTATTTTATTGGAATTCGTCAGGTGGGTGTTTCGGTCAGTACAGGAACCTTGATTGCCTTTATCGGGTACATCAACAATTTTTGGAATCCGGTTATCAATATTGGAAATTTTTATAATTCATTAATTACAGCGACGGCCTATTTAGAAAGGATTTTTGAAACATTAGATGAAGTACCTGATATTCAAGATTTGCCAGATGCCAAAAACTTGCCGACAATCTCAGGGCAGGTAGCCTTTGATCACGTAACATTTCGATATGAACCAGGGAAAAACATTCTGACGGATGTTAGCTTTGAGGTCATGCCCGGACAGAGTATTGCATTGGTCGGGCCAACAGGTGCCGGTAAATCAACAATCATTAATTTACTCAGTCGCTTTTATGATGTCAATGAGGGCAAAGTCACTGTTGATGGTCACGATGTTCGTGAGGTAACATTGGCTTCGCTACGAAAGCAGATGGGTGTCATGCTACAAGATACCTTTGTTTTTTCCGGTACGATTTATGAGAATATCCGTTATGGTAAGTTGGATGCAACGGAAGACGAAGTGATTCAAGCAGCAAAAATTGTTCGAGCACATGCATTTATCAAAGACTTGAAGGATGGCTATCAGACAGTGGTGGAGGAGCGAGGCAGCACCTTATCAGCCGGTCAGCGGCAGCTGATCTCCTTTGCCAGGGCTTTGCTGGCGAATCCTAAAATTTTGATACTGGATGAGGCGACCTCAAGCATTGATACGAAAACAGAGACATTGCTGCAAGAGGGATTGCAGGAACTGCTAAAGGATAGAACCTCCTTCATTATCGCCCATCGCTTATCGACGATTAAAAACAGCTCAATGATTTTTTATGTCGATGGCGGGCAAATTGCTGAGGCAGGAACTCACGAGGAGCTGATGGCTCAAAAAGGTTTGTATCATCATCTTTATCAGTCTCAATATGATTTATTGCAAGTAGGCTGAAATAGACAAAATAAAAAGAAGAAGTATCTGAGGTTTTCATAACTCAGACGCTTCTTTTTTTGTTTTAGTGGCATCAATAGCTACCGATCCCACGCTATAGTGGGGTAAAGCAGACTCGTTTGATCGACTGCGTGAGGGGTCTGGAGAAACTGATAATAATCATGGATAGCAAAATCGTTTAATTGTTTAAACATGAATGTTTCTGTCAAATTTTCATCCTCAAATAAGACAAGCATACGCATAATTTGTACTAGCTCAGCGTCTAATCGAATAATTTTGATGAGTTGGTCGTGAAAGTTTTCTTTTGAAATAGAATGGATCTGCTGTTTTAATTCGCTTCTTTTTTTCTCAAATACTGGTTGGAATATTTTTTCTACCTGATCGTAGTTTCTAGTTAATGCATACTGTTTTTTTCTTTCACCTCTACAAAAAGAAATGAAGTCTATTTCTTGTTGCCGCATGGTATCACTCCTCCTGATTTCAATCAAGCATATCAGAGGGAAACGTTACTTACGTAGATGGTCTTACATAACTGACCTTTTTTTATTCTCAGCAATCATTCTTTTCATACTGCTATGAAAAAGTTGGCATTCCTAAGGAGTAAACTTCTGTTAAAGTAAGTTGAAAAGACGCGTTATTTTTAGAAAGAGGGGATCGAATGAAGGCTGAGCTGAAAAAATTTCCGGGAATACTTGCAGGTATTCTCATTATCACTATAGGATTAAACTTTTTTCTACTTCCCCATAGTATTGCTTCAGCTGGAGTAGGGTCTATCGGCTATCTTATTGAAACCTTGCTATTCATAGATCGCACGATCGTTGTTTGGGGCGTAAATGTGAGTATGCTCTGTTTGGCCTTTCTATTTTTGGAAAGAGAGGTCTTCTTAAAAACATTGGTAGGTAGTTTGCTGTTTCCTATTATCTTGAACAGTGTTCCGGTTTTTGCTGTGACACGCTTTTTCGGAGTAGCATTGATCATGGGCAGCTTCTTGTTTAGCTTGGGAATATTTATTTTGTATCAAATCGGTGCTTCCAATGGTGGCGTAACAGTGCCTCCGTTGATTTTCAATCGCTATTTTGGTATAGATCGCGCAACAGGGGTCTTTCTGACAAATCTTATTATTATCTTTTTAAATCAGTTGGTTTTTGGTTTTCAAGCGGCCCTTGTGTCTGCTATCTCGATTTATTTGATTGCTTTTTTTATGAGAAAAATGCTTCAATTCCAAGAGGTAGGTAGTAAGAAGAAAGGCATCTCTAAATGAAAGAGGTTGGGACCGAAGCGGTTAGCTTCAAGCACCAAAAGTAGGTACTTTTCATCATCTGTTCTGCTCGAAAGAGCAGTCACAGTGATTCTAAGCAATAAGACGGAATTTACGAAAATTGTTCCACAAATTTTTGCTAACCAAGTAGGTATTGTTCATCATCTATTTTGCGTACAAACTAGTGATTCTCAACAATTTCGGCTTATTGTCGAAGAGCCTTGAAACACAGTGGTTTACCACTGATGCATTCTCGCTTGTGGCTCGTCGCAGTTTAGGGCCTACGAGTGTTGAGCGGACATCGACGCAGCTCGCTGCTAGTAGTTGCTGCCTCTGCGATTAGCTAATTCTTATTAAGGGAGGAATTTTCTCAAATTCCTTTAACTATCCTTACGCATACCATTCTACTATTATCTTTCCAGTCTACTAATTTTCAAGTAGATGAATGGTGGAAAGAATGTCTAGCCTATCTAGCAAATAAGAAAAGTAGAACTGGCAACTCGAGGCAAAGCAGGACATTTGAACCGCTTTTCTGATCCACCGTTTATTCGGAATTAGGCATGCTAAAAGTCCGGAAATTTATTTATGTCCCGGACTCTTTTTTGTATCCTATTTAGCTCTTTTCAATAAAGCGTTTATTCCTAGGATTATTGAATCAAACTGTCGATAAGCTCTTTGCTTGGATTAGGAAGTACAAGCTTATTGATCAATACAGCTTCATCTTTAGCTCCTTCAACTCCAGCAGCGACGGCTTCAGTCACTGAAGCAACGTCGCCTGTGAAAACAACAAAGGATTTGCCCGCAATACCTGTTCCTAATTGAATGGAAATCAGTTGAATATCTGCAGCCTTTACTGCAAAGTCTGCAGCGATGATCGAACCACTAGCAGAGTAGTATTCAATGACACCAAGTGCATGAATCTGATCTGGAATACGAGACATATTAATCGCTCGTACCACCTCAGGATGAATGCGGGCAATCACTAAATGCCCGACTACATATCTGCCGCCAATTGACATTCCGGTTTCGATCGAACGCTCAACAGCATCTACTTTGCCGCAAATCATGGTGTAATATTTCCCGGGACAGCTTGCTTTTGCCATGATCAGCTGAGTGTCAGCGGCCTTCAGCATAGAATCAACAGTTTCAATTCCTTTGGCAATACTATTCAGTTCTAAAAAACCAATTGTATCCATTTGCTTCATCGTGTACTCATCCTTTCAATAGTGATCTGCTGGTCACTGATAGCTGTCACAGTGCCGCTGATACTCGCATGTATTTGTGCCCCCAATGATTTTTCTGGGACAGTAGCGATAATAGTACCAACAGTAACGGTCTGAGCAAGGGTCACTGTCGGTATGGACGGTGCACCAATGTGCATAGCGAGCGGAATCGTTACTTTTTCCGGCTCATAGCTGATACAGTCATTGATTTGAAGTCCTTCATATTCTTTAAGTCCGTTTTTCAGCAAAATATTTCTCGGAGGTACTTTTTGATACTCTCTCAAAGGTGCTGGTGTACAGGCTACATTTGTTGCGGTTCGACGAATGCCCTTTTCTGCCAGCTTCTTTTTTACGTAAGTGTTTACCTGGCGAGGCATCAAGCCCATCGGACAGGCAACGACCTCACAGACTCCGCATTCGCAGCAAAGTAAGGCTTCCTGCCAAATCGGGTCGTCTTCGATATCCTCCGGCATTTCAGTAATCGCTAAATGGCGCATCACACGATGGGGATGGATGGGATGGCCCAGTTGAAAACGAGGACATAGCTCTGTACAAAGTCGGCATTGAATACAGGACGAGCGTGCGGTGTTGATGACTTGTTTGAGGTCTTTTTCTAGCAGCTCGTGGATGAAATCCCGCGGTTCCAAGATGATGATTCCGGACGTTGTTTTTGTCACTAATTGCTGGTCAAAATCTTCTTGTTTTCCGGCTTTGCCCATCATTGGGCCGCCGTTGATATACATAAAGGAAGGGATAATACTGCCGCCGGCGAGACGGAGGCACTCTGTAAAGGAAGTACCGATCGGCACATGAAGAATCGTGGGCCTAGCGACCGCACCAGTAACTGTCAAATACTTATGTGTAACAGGTGTACCTTGGGCAGCTTGATAAATATTCAACATGGTTGCGATATTCGAAACGATACATCCTACGCTTAAAGGAATCCCACCTGGTTCAACGACTCTGCCTGTCACTTCATAGACCATGACCTGCTCATCTCCGGCAGGATAGAAATTGTCCATTTCAAAAATTGAAATCGGCACTCCCACACGCTGAATTGCTGTGTTTAGTGCTGCAATCTCTTTGAAATAGTGCGCTTTGGTTGCAATAATGATTGAGTCCGCTTGAATCGCTTTTCCAACTGCGTAGATAGCTTCAATACATTCATCTGCAAATTGATTCATGATATAATGATCCGTTTTTAACAGCGGTTCACATTCCGCAGCATTGACGATCAGATACTCTGCTTTGGCGTTGAGCTTGACTGCAGTAGGAAAACCTGCACCGCCGCATCCAACGATCCCCGCCTCAGTTATTTGTTCTAATAGCATAATAGACCTCCATTTAATACAACGAAAGAAAACGCTGTCACTATAAGTATTAATTTACTTGAAATAAAGGAGAAAAACAATTGGTCAACGAATGGTTCACAAATAAGTCCAATATAGAGTCTTGAGATGACAAAATAATGCAATTATCTAGTCATGATTTTTCAATCTAGTGGGTGGGGAAGTCTACAGATATTCGAAAGTTCGATTAGGTGTTATACTAAAAAAGAGGGTGGTGAACGAGATGGGAAAAGATTTATCTGAGATGACACTGGAAGAACTTTGGCAATTATTTCCAATTTCTTTGGTAAAGGAAAAAGAAGTGTGGCAGGAGTGGTACGAAGAAATAGTGCAGGAATTATCTGTATTGCTGCCAAACGATGCCTCCTATTCAATTCACCATATTGGGAGTACGGCTATCGATGGTATCATGGCAAAAAATATTGTGGATGTGTTAGTTGAATTACCCGTTGAGCTTGAAATGACAAAAATCGCGGATATTTTGGCGACGCATGACTATAGAATCATGTCAGCTGAAAATGAGCGGATATCGTTAAATAAGGGCTATACAACCTCTGGCTTTGCAGAAAAAGTCTACCATATCCATCTGCGATTTCTCGGAGATAACGAGGAGGTCCTTTTCAGAGACTATCTCAATATTCATCCTGCTATAGCAGCAGAATATGAAGCGTTGAAAATTAGACTAAGCAAAGAATTTGAACATGACCGAGATGGCTATACGAATGCAAAAGGCGACTTTATAAAAAAGTGGACAGCTGTAGCTAAAACACAGGCTATCTAAATGAACGGATTGAAAAAAGAGGTAAGCAAAGGCTGGTCTGCTCCTATTTCAGAAGATAATAGAAAGAAAATACGTGCTGACTATTCAACGATTTTGTTGAGGTGGGAAAGTGTAAATGACGAGTTTTTGTATGCAAAAGGGGGAGAGTCAGTCAATGGCAAATAGAAATCGATTTGTGAAAAATTGGGCGCAAGCGTCCAAGGAGCTAAGGACTGGAAAGAAAGCAGCAACAAGAAAAAAAACACCAAGGGAAAAAGAAGAGGAAGCACGTAGAACGGGCTTTTTGATAGGGGCATTGAAGGAACTATTTAAGAAATAGTGCTAAGCTTCGGTCACTAAGTGACCATCAGCAACTACTTTTTATTGTTCGATGCCAATGAGTTACTATGTTGCAGGGAAATAGAAAAACACGTGAAAGGCCAGCTGTTTAAGCAAGTCGTTTACGTGTTTTTGAAATTCTATTAGGAAGAAAAATCTGGGTTTGCCACACGAACTGCATCCGGAAAATCTAGCTGGAGTTCTGAAAAGGCACGGGAGACTTCTTCTGGGATATCTACATGTGCAAGAAAGTTTTTCCCATTGGGGCCATAGCCGTTTTTATCATCAGTTAATCTGGGAATTTCACCCATAAGGAGAGAAATATAACGTTCGATTGTCCACATGCCCATAATATTTTTCTTATAAGCCAACTGTAGATGTTCACTTTTGACCCTCGCTTGATAAGCCGCATAATTGATAACAGTAGCGGAATCATTGAACTTTTTAAAGGTTGCATCCATACGCTGTTGCATAGCAGCATCCTGTATCAAGATAATTGAATCAAAAGGAATCGCTTCTTGTTCCAGTAAATCAAGAAGATAGGTGACGTTATTGCCACAATTAGTTGACCTAGTTTCCAGATAATCTGCTTCATAACCATAGTTGCTTTTCAAATACATATTAAAGAGCTCCGCTTCGGATAACTGATCTATTTGGTCTAAAACAGGCAAATACATCTGAATCTCATTGCGCAATCCATCGGTGGTATGCCCGTGCCCCCCAACAATAATATATCGCTTGGCAATCTGATTTTTGATTGCCTCTGCGAGGACATCCCCACCTGCAAGAACACTCCCGCCAAAGAGAACAAGTACATCGACTTGTTTGATCCCATATTTCAGCTCCAGTTCCTTTTTTTCAAGAGAATCCAAGTCTCTTTTTCCGCAAAAAGCACTTAAGATATTGATATTGTTTACAGTTGTCGGCTTCACGAAATCACCAGCTTTTCTCTTCATTTTCTCTATTAATAATAGCAGTTAGCGAAGGGGAAAGACAAGTAAAAATGGAGACGGCTTTTTTTAATTTGATTCAATCATTCAGTAGAAAATCAGTTAAAGTAATTTATTCTAAGAAAATTGAGGATAAAATAGGTAATTAAGAAGGAAAAAGCGGGCTCTTTTTCTTGTTTCGATATTTTCTGAACAAAATTTGAGCAAAAAAGACAATTAGCAGTTGACAAATATTCTCATTCTGATATTATGAAATTACCAACAACAACCTTTTTATTTTTCATATTACTCTTTTGAGTAATACTCCTTTTAACTATCTCTGAAAAGAGGTAGTTTTTTTTGTTTTTATAAGTGAAAATCAAGAAGCACCTTCTTCAAGCGTTTCCACCAACAAACAAAGGTGATTGTTTCTATTTTGAAGGCTATGATAGATTTCTGTCAGGGTCTTTTTTTTTAGTTAGAATACTTCTTTTTTTCTATATATCAATTTATAGTAATAAATAGGCAGGATAAATAGAGAGGGATTCATCAATAAATATTTAGTTATTTTATAGTCATTTTAGATTGAAGAAGCCTTACAGTTAGCGTACTATAGAGTTACCTAAAAATAACATATGTTTTTTAGGGACTGATACATGAAAGGGTATGTTGTTTTATGTACGGTATGCAAAATGGGGAGTGAAAGCTAAAATGAACAAACAGCTATCTGAAAGAGAAAAAGAAAAGCCGACGTTGAGGGATTTAATAAAAAAATGCTTACCACAGCTTTTTATTTTTGAATTCGTTTATAAACTATTAGTCGTACTGGTTGGAATTCCTATGATTCAAGCTTTTATTGAGCTGATGCTTGAGTTGAATGACAAAGAGATCGTTTTTAATGAAGGGATTCTCTATTTTTTTACCAGCTGGTCTGGGATAATAGGTAGTATTCTGCTTTTCGGAGTTGTGAGTGTGGGTATTTACTTTGAACTTTCTGTTGTGACCTTATTGGTTTATTATGCGTGGATTGGTAAAAATACCGATTTGGAACATGTGATGAAAGTGTCATTGACCAAGCTTCGACAACTGAAGCATATAGGTACGTTAGGGTTCGGCCTATATATGTTAGTGATTTTACCGATAGCAAGGGTGGGGATTGCTTCTTCTATATTCCCTCACTTTGTTGTTCCAAACTTCATCACTGGAGAGCTGCAAAAAACAGCAATGGGTAATGCTGCTGTTCTGATTTTTTATGGGTTAATTTTTTGTCTTGCTTGGTTATTGATTTTTTCTTTGCCTAGTTTTGTTTTGGAGAAGAGGAATTTTTTTGGTGCAGTAAAGGCGAACGGCTCTATTATAAGGCATCAGTGGAAGGCGTTAGCGGGCATAGGAATTCTTTTTTTATTGATCCATTTTATCGGAGTGTACTTGCCGGAGGTAGCGCAGGACTATCTATTTACTATTCCGGTACTTGATACAGTTTGGGATATTTTTCAATTTGTGGCAATCAATCCTACAACAATTTTTCAGTTGCTCTTATTGCTCTTGAAGGTGCTCTATCCAATCGTGCTTTATGCTTGGATTGTCTACATCTATTTGGGAACAGCTCCCCTTGTTTACATAGAAGAGGGACGGTTACCGGAAGTGGACGAACAGTTACAGAAAACCTATGACCATTCCATCAAGGTATATGGATGGTTAAAACGGAAGCTGATTTCATTGAGAGCTTGGTTAAATCAAAAAGTTTTTTATCAAAAGCATCATAAAAAAATAAAAGTCATTACGGGAATCATTGTAGTATGGTTATTTATCAATAGCATTGGCGGAGCACCACAAGAAGAACCCATCATTATTGGGCATAGAGGCAGCTTAACCGGAGTGGAAAATACGTTCGAAGCGATCGACGGAGCAATTGATGCGAAAGCAGATTATGTTGAAATCGATATTCTATTGTCGAAGGATTCCATCCCTATGGTTATTCATGATGAAAATCTCACGCGTTTAGCTGGTGTAAATAAAAACGTGTATGATTTAACAGCAAAAGAATTACAAAGCCTAACATTGTCTCAAAATGAATACGAAGGCAAAATAGCAACACTTGATGAAGTCATCAAATATACCGATAAGAAAATCAAGTTGTTGATCGAATATAAAAGTCATGGTCATGAAAAAGTAGATTTAGTGTCGCGTGTCATGGAAGTTGTTGAAGAGAATCAAGCAAAAAAAAGCTGTATTTTTCAAGCAATGGATTTTTCCTATATTAAGAAAATGAAAAAGGATTACCCGGATTACTTGATTGGTTATACAACCTATGGAAGTATCGGCGTCTTGAATACAGATAAAATCATTGATTTAGAGGTAGACTTTTTGTCGGTCGAAGAATCGATGGTTACCAAGAAGATGATTCAAGAATGTGGACGCGGCTGGGTTTCTGTCTATGTTTGGACAGTTAATGATCCACTTGCTGTCAGTAATTATGTCAATGATGGGGTGATTGGGATCATTACCGATTTACCAAAAGAGGCAAGGAAAGCCATCGAATGATTTTTTCAGGTCTAAATGGAAGCTTGTCATAAAAATGAACCGTCCAAAGGTAGAGCAATAGACTACCTTTGGACGGTTCATTTTAGAATTTAACGTAGTTCTTTCAACCCTTCTTTTATATTGTTTCTTCCTGATTTAAAGGAATGTTTTAATGAGTCACTTAACTCTTTTGTCTCTTCTTTGATTTCTTTCGCGGCTTCTCTTATTTCTTGGCGGGTTCTTTCGCGCCAGTCTGCTGGGCGAGTCATATGATTTACTCCTGCCAAGCAAATTAATCCTAATAGTGCAACACCCCAAAATAGTCTATTCTTTGATCTTCTCATTTCATTTTCCTCCATCTTGTTTTTGTGACATCTCTGAATAACTCAGTCGTTTCTGAATTTGTGAGACATGCCATATCCTCACCATTTATTCTATAGAAATTGCTATGCGCTTTCATCCATCCGCAGCCCTAAGTTATTCGTCAAATTTCTCAGACTTTAGTTGGAAATAGCCTTACAGCAAGTGATTACTACTATCATTAGAGTATGAGTGGATTCAGACATCTAGTTGACATGAGCCAAGTAAACAACGGGAAAAAAATAAAAATTGTGATGAAAGCGATAACATTTCGAGGATGGAATTTTATATACTATGGATAACAAAGGAAAGAAAGGAGGGAAAACGAATGACGATTGATGAGTATTTTAGTGAGGATTTGGCAGATATCATTGACGTAGAAGGAGGCCAGGATGAATTCTTTTCTTATATCTTTCAGAAGCTAAAGCAAAAGGATTACGTGGAAGAAAGCTTTTTCGATGCTTTGAAGGAACGAGAGAAGGACTACCCAACAGGCTTGAAAACACATTTTATGGGTGTTGCCATTCCTCATACAGATCCTCAGCATATAAAAAAACCGTTTATTTTTATTACGAAATTGAAAAAGCCCATCCAGTTTGGGCAGATGGGTTCAGTCGATGAAAAAGTAGAGGTGCATTATACCTTTGTTTTGGGCTTTGAAAAGGGAGAGCAGCAGCTGGTTTTACTGCAAAATCTGATGGCCATGTTTTCGGATGAAGGAACGATGAACCAACTATCTGAGGATGTCTCAGAAAAAGAAATGTATGCAATTGTCAAGCAATACTATATCAATAATGGATAGGAGTTTTTACTAATGGGAAAGATTCACAATATTTATGAAGCACCGTTTATTAAAGAAATGTGTGAAGCAACAAGAAATTTATGGAACAATGGTTGGGCAGAACGAAATGGCGGCAACATCAGCTATCGTTTGGATGAAGCAGAGGTACAGTTCTATCTTGACACAGACAGAGTTTTGGCTGAGGTTGATTTAGGTTTCGAAATTCCTGAACTGGCCGGAATGATTTTTCTTGTTTCAGGTTCCGGAAAATACTTTAAAAATGTTTGGCAAAATCCAGCGGATAACTTGGTCATTTTAAAAATAGACCAACAAGGGAAGAAATACCAAATTCTTTGGGGCTTGGAAACAGGCGGTGTCCCAACAAGCGAACTGGCATCTCACTTGAAATGTCATGCCGTGAGATTGAAACAAGATTCTGAACATCGTGTCATTCTTCATACGCATTCAATCGCCATTTCAGCGATGACCTTTGTCCATGAGCTTGATGAGGATACATTTACGAAATCATTATGGGAAATGATTACAGAGTGCTTGGTTGTTTTCCCAGATGGTGTGGCTGTACTGCCTTGGATGGTCGCAGGAACAGTTGAATTAGGCGAGGCTTCTGCTGAGAAGATGGAGTATTCTCGTATCGTTGTATGGCCCCATCATGGAATCATGGGCGCGGGTCAATCAATGGATGATGCCTTTGGGTTGGTTGAAACAGCGGAAAAAGCGGCGGATATTTATATGCGTGCAATTTCTACACCTACAGGCATCGTTCAGAAAATCACGGATCAGCAGCTTTGGGATTTGGCGGATCGCTTCGGTGTAGTACCAAAAGACGGCATTTTAGCACCAAGAAAATAGATAGGAGGAAGCAAAAATGAAAAGAGTTAATGTCATTTCAGTCTGTGGATCGGGAACAGTGACAAGTTCAATGGTTGCTGGAAAAGTTAAGGATTTTTTGGAGGAAAACGGCTATAGAGCAAAGACTGTGGAGGTAAATCCTGGTGGTGTAGAAGGTGAACTGGCTTCTGGTCAGTGGGATTTGATTGTTCATACAAGCCCCTTGAAAGGAAAATATGAAGTTCCTACGATCAACTCTGTCGGTTTATTGACGGGGATGGAGGAAGATGAGTTTTATGAAGAGCTGCTGGCGACAGTAAAAACATTATAAAAGGGGGAGGAAACCTTGTTAGAACTATTATCTAGTATCATGGAGTCTTTTGGAGCGGCGATCGTCGTTCCAGTTATTATTTTCTTTATTGCGCTGATCATGAAGGTAAAACCGAAAAAGGCTTTTACAGCTGCGCTGAATGCAGGGATTGGATTGACTGGTTTTAATATGATCATCGGTGCCTATTCACCAATTGTTACACCGGTTGTTCAGCGGATGGTCGAGGAAACCGGCGTGAACCTTCGCATTCTCGATACGGGTTGGCAAGCAACAAGTGTAGTGGCATATTCGACTCAAGTTGGGATGATCTTTTTAGGGTTAGGATTGGTGTTACAGCTGATTCTCTTTGTTTTGAAATATACCAACATCTTCATGCCCTCTGATTTATGGAATAACTTTTCATTTATGCTGTGGGGATCGATGCTGTATATTGCAACGGGCAATCTGTGGTTAGCAATTGGTTTGATGGTATTGTCTAATATGTACAGCCTTGTCTTTTCTGAAATCGTGGCAAAGCGTTGGTCAACCTATTATGGCTACCCGAAATGTACGATGACCGCCCCTCACCATATTTGCTCCGTTCCTTTAGCGATTGGGATGGATTGGATCTTAACGAAGCTTGGTGCGAATAAAGTACAATGGAACCCTGAAAAAATACAGGACAAGCTGGGCTTTTTGGGCGAACCAACGTCTCTGGGCTTTATGCTGGGACTGTTGCTGGGGTTTGCCGGTAACTTCATGCGTTTGAATACAATGGAAGGCTGGGGTGAAATCGTAACAGTAGGGATTGCAACGGCAGCCATTATGGCAATCTTTCCAAAAATTGCCGGGATATTTGCTTCAGCGTTCACAACTATTACAGATGCGTCAAAACGAACAGCTAAAACAGGCGGCAAGGACCGTGTCTGGTATTTGGCAATCAATGATGCTGCAGGCTATGGTGAAACAGCAACATTACTGACAGGGATGCTGTTGATGCCGATCATCTTAGTTATGGCCATCATTTTACCGGGGAATGAAACCTTACCGATGGTTGATTTGATAGCGATTCCATATATGATAGAATTGATTATCTGTGTTTCAAATGGCAATATTTTTAAATCACTGATTTCAGGAACGATTTGGTGTGTTGGCGGTCTTTATATGATCACAGCCGTTGCGCCAATCTTTACCGATGTAGCTCTGGATGTTGGTGTCAACTTGCCGGAAGGAGCGTTGCTCATTTGTAGCTTTGCTGTAATGACAAATCATATCATGGGTGGACTGTTCTTGATTTTTATGACCCAAAATCCTATTTGGATCGGTTTATCGGTTGTTGTCTATATTGTGATGTATGTCTTTGTTCGAACAAAAAGAGAAGCCATTCATGATTATTTAGAAAGACAAGCTGAGTTGGAAGCAAATGCTCAGATGACGCTAGAAGAGGAGGCAGCATAATGACAAAAGTAGTCGTTGTCGGTGACCGCTTGGTAAGCAGTGAAACATTGAAAGAAGCAGCGCAGCAATTAGAATTGGGTACAGATATCGAGGTAGTAGCATTCAATTGGCATGCAGATTTGACCAAGGATCAGTTTCAGGAGAAAATCCTGCTCATTGAAAACGGGGGACCTGAGGCAGTGGACGTCCCAGATGGTGTCGTCGAAGCGATGGAGGATGCAGAGTATCTGTTGGTGCATATCGCACCTGTTTCAAAAGAGATGTTGGAAAATGCACCAAATTTAAAGCTGATAGGTACGTGTCGCGGCGGTTTAGAGCATATTGCTGTGGAAACCGTAAAAGAAAAGAACATCCCGTTGCTCCATGTTATTCGTAATGCAGAACCAGTTGCAGATTTCACGGTCGGGTTAATTTATACAGAGACAAGAAATATTGCTCGCGGACATAAAGACGTTATGACTGGAAAATGGACAAAGGCATTCCCTAATGATTTATATAAAACCACATTGAGTAATTTAACAGTGGGTTTGATAGGGTTAGGCTATATCGGTAAGCTCGTAGTGAAACGACTAAATGCCTTGGGCGTAGAGGTTATCGCCTACGATCCATTTGTCGATCAGGAGAAAATAAAAAAAGAGGGCTTAATTGTGACCTTCAAAGAGTTGGAAGAAGTATTTGCGGAAGCAGATGTGATTTCTCTGCATATGCGGGTCACACCGGAGACAACAAACATGGTCAGTGATCATCTATTATCTTTGATGAAGCCGAGCGCATATTTGATAAATACAGCGAGAGCTGCCGTATTAGATAAAAACGCACTGATCAAGGCTCTAAAGGAAAAAAGAATTGCCGGTGCCGCCTTAGATGTAATATGGAAAGAACCGATCCAAAAGGATGATCCTTTATTACAGCTAGATAATGTGACTCTCACCCCACATATAGCAGGCGACACGATCGATGCAATTCCAAAATCTCCATATTTGTTACGAGACGTGATCAATGCGTATTTTAAACTTGGCATAAGTGATATGCTGATTAAATTATAACGAATCAGTAAGAAAAAAGAAAGAACCTTGTGACTATGAGAAAGAATATTTCTTGTAGTCTGCTTGGTTTTTCAAGTAGGAATGCAAAAGCTTTATACCGTTGAGAAAGGAATGGCATTTTTTAACTGTCTCTTTTCATACTGACAACAGTTGAAACGAATCACTATCGATAAAATGTAGAAGCTAGATAACTGTTTCACTGATTTTCTAAAAAAAGGAGCTTGACTATGGATTCAATGATGAAACAAGTGATTGAGCGGGTATTGCAGGGTAACGATGTTTCTTCCCGTCGTTTGATGGATGAGCTGGGTTTGAGTAAAAGCCAACTGGATTATCGAGTGAAAAAAATCAATGATCATCTGAGTGAAAAGCAGCTGCCGTTGATAAAAAAAGAAAATCATCGCTACCTGCTGGTATTAAGCCGAGAGCAGAAGCGATCTATCTTAGAAAACAGGGCATCCTTGCCCCGTCTTCAAAGCGATGAGCGGCAGCAGTATATCGTTTTTTTGATTATTTTATATGAGAACATGACCTTGGGAAATCTAGCTGACAAACTGAGTGTGAGTCGAAATACTATTTTAGCTGATATGAAAATCGTGAATAGCTGGTTGCCCGAACGAGGCTTAAAGATGAAGTCAACACGAACAAAAGGGTATTTTTTGGTTGGACAGGAAATCAACATTCGCAAGTTATGGTTGTATCTGGTAAAAGGAGAAATTGAAAAAGAATACTCGCTGTCTGTGTTCAAGACTTTGCTGACAATTGACACACAACTATTGCACACGATCCACCAAAGAATTGCGCAGCTTGAAAATAAGCTTCAGTTGTTTTTCTCAGAAATGAAGATCGCCTATCTCAGCATGATTATTTACCTATCTATCCAGCGATTTTCTTTAAACGAGTCCATTGATACGGCGACGATCGATCGGTATGGAAAGCTGCTGAATCAAGAGACATACAGCGTCGTTTCAGATTTGTTTGCCGAGCTTTATGCAACTGGAAAACAAGTGAGATGCAATCAAGAGCTACGCTTTATCACCATGCATATTTTAAGCATCAATGTTGTGAAACGAACGTCTTTTAGGAAGGATGAGGCCCTCCAACAAGCGATAAAAACAAGCATCGATCGATTTGAAAAATCAAGCATTACTTTTTTTGAAAATAAACAGGAATTGTGTGATATCCTCTATCAGCATATTGTACCGGCAAGTTATCGGATTCGCTTTGGTGTTCCTGATGAGAACGAGCTTTCTTGTTCGATCCAAAAAGAATATCAAGAATTTTACTCTATTGTAAAGAAGGCAGTGCAACCAATCGAGCAGCATCTGACTATTGAATTCATGGAGGAAGAGTTGGCCTATCTCTTAATTATTTTTCTAAGCTTTTTAAAGGGAGATAAGTTTCATGAGCAGGAGAAAAAAACGGCTGTTGTGGTTTGTATGCATGGCGTTTCAGTTTCACGGCTCTTACTGGAAAATTTGAAGGAGCTATTACCGGAAATCTGTTTTATTCGCTATCTCTCATTACGAGAGTTTTATGAGTTTGACCCAAAAGTAGACATCATTTTTTCGACAGTTGCTGTAGATACGGATATTCCTTCCTTCTTTATCAAGCATTTTCTGACAGAAGAGGAAAAGCAGCTGCTGAAATATAAAGTAGAGACGGAGATTTTTGGCCGCCAGACGTATCTTGGGTCAGGAAATCAAGTCAGTATGGATAAGCTAGTTGCAGTCATTGAAAGGCATGCAACGGTTCACTCGCAACTGTTGTTGAAGGAGGAGCTGGAGCAACTGTTTTTCCAAGAAAAAGAAGGACAGCTAACGAATCTTTTTAAAGAAAAAACGGACTTAGTTCCTCTTTTGCCGCAACAGCATATTCAGATTTATAACCAGCCGCTACTCTTTGCAGAAGCGATTCGTTTATGTGGGAAACCGTTACTTCAAAATGGTTTTATCAACGAAAAATATTTGGAAACGATTATTCAAAACTACGATCCTGAATACCCGTATTTTGTCATTGCCCCAGAGGTAGCGATTCCACATGCAGCACCGGAAGACGGTGTCTATAAGCTCGGGATGTCGTTACTGAGAGTGAAACAGCCTATTCCTTTTTCGACTAAATTATCTGTCCGCATTTTGGTCATGATTGCACCTAAGGATAAAAAAAGCCATTTAAATGCAGTAACTTCCTTATACAATTTAGTCAACGACCAAACATTCAGAGAGCAGCTGTTAACAGTGAAATATGAACAGGAAATATATGAGTTGTTTTATAAAGCATTAATGGGAAGTGAGGGAACAACCCCCTTAGTCAACTAGTTTTTTGTCGAAAGAGCAAGTAGATTTGAAAGAGCGCTGATAGGGAAGAGTCAATTTTTTGTCTGATGGAATAACTCTGTTTATTCAATTGGTATTGGTTACAGTGAAATAATAATGAAGAAAGAGGTTTATACATGGCAAACAGAATGGTATTAAACGAAACATCTTATTTTGGTAAAGGAGCAATTGCTGAGATTACAGGAGAGTTCAAGAAACGCGGCTTTAAAAAGGCAATCGTGATCACGGACAAGGACTTGATTAAATTTGATGTAGCGACGAAGGTCACAGCTTTATTAGACGAAGCTGGAATTGAATATAGTACTTATGATGGTATCGTGCCAAATCCAACGATCAAAAACGTAACAGACGGTGTTGCGGCAGTCAAAGAGGCCGGAGCAGATTGTATTATTGCGATTGGTGGAGGTTCACCGATCGATACAGCAAAAGCCATTGGAATCATTGTGACAAATCCTGAGTTTGCGGATGTCCGTAGTCTGGAAGGCGTAGCAGAGACGAAAAATCCCTGTCTGCCGATTCTCGCAGTCCCAACCACTTCAGGGACCGCAGCAGAAGTAACGATCAATTATGTGATCACAGATGAAGAAAACCATCGTAAATTCGTGTGTGTTGACCCTCATGATATCCCGATTGTGGCTTTCGTAGATAGCGACATGATGATGGGGATGCCCAAAGCCTTGGCTGCAGCAACAGGAATGGATGCGATGACGCATGCAATCGAAGGCTTCATTACCAAGGGAGCGTGGGAAATGACCGATACGCTGCATATCAAAGCAATTGAAATCATTGGTCGTTCCTTGAGAGCCTCTGTAAATGGCGATCAAACAGGAAGAGAAGATATGGCATTAGGCCAATATATCGCTGGAATGGGCTTCTCAAATGTCGGCTTAGGCTTAGTTCATGGCATGGCACATCCACTGAGTGCGTGGTACAACATTCCTCATGGCGTGGCCTGTGCGTCGCTGTTGCCAACAGTCATGAAATTCAACAAGGACTTTACTGGTGAGAAATACCGTGAGATTGCGTTTGCGTTAGGCTTGGAAGGTGCAGAAACGATGAGCATCGAAGCGGTACGTGATGCAGCGTGTGAAGCGATCGACCAGCTAAGCAAAGATGTCGGCATTCCGGCAACGATTTCAGAGCTGGGGGTAAAAGCAGAAGACCTGTCACAAATCGCAGAGGATGCGTTCAAGGATGTATGTTCTCCGGGGAATCCACGTGATGCGTCAGTAGAAGAGATCATTGCCTTGTATCAAAGTTTGATGTAGTACAACAAAAAAACCAGATATACCGGAGCTTCTCAAACGTAAGTGTTTCGAGAAACAACGTGTGTATCTGGTTTTCTGCTTAGTTCAATTTAATGAACCCAACAAAAGCGGGATCTACTTTAGCAACGTAATCGGTGACAGCTGTTTTGTCTGATTGATGATTTTCGCGATTTCTTCAGGAGATTCTTTCGCATCTCGTTCGATCCACAATAAAATCACTGAAACAATGCTGGATAAGAGGATTTCGTGAGCGTATACTTTTGGTAAGCCTTCATGATCACAGCTTAAAAAATCAGCTTTTTTGATTTTATCTTTGATGGTTTCTTCAACTAAGTCTTTGAAGGTATCGATGAATTTCTTATCGCCACCCTTACCGATCAATGCTTTGATCAGCTCAAATTCTGTTAAAACATAATTCAGCGCTTCCAATATCGCTTCGTAAGGGATCAGCTCCATCGGATCGTCCGTGTTCCCATGTTTATTGAAGATTCCTCGTAAGTGAGAAAGAATATCTGTCTCAACTTTGCCAAGAAGGTCGTATTTATCAAGGTAATGTAAATAGAAGGTCCCTCTATTGATTCCAGCGGTTCTCGTGATATCACTTACAGTCAACCCTTCAATTCCCTTTTCCGACAGTAGTTGCGTAAATGCTTTTTTTATTAATGCCTTTGTCTCTGTGTTTCTTAGGCTGGGCATGGTGTCACTCCCTTTCTGTGGCAATTAAATGAACAGACTTCGAAAAACTGTTTATTGAATTCTTTCTGCATTCATTCTACAATATTCCTATATTTAAATCAACGCGTTGTTCATTTAAGGAGGAAAGGCTATGTCATATATAGAAATGATCGAAAGCTACAAGCGTTATCAAGTCGGTGATACAATTGTCACTGCAAATAATGGGGTGACGTTTGCTATTGAAAAGGGCGAACTAGTCGTAATATTAGGCGCTTCGGGTGCTGGAAAATCCACTGTATTGAATATTCTTGGTGGAATGGATACAAATGATGGGGGAACAGTTCTGATTGATGGGCAGAAAATTTCTGACTACTCATCGAAGGAACGAATCGCTTACCGACGAACAGATGTAGGCTTCATCTTTCAATTTTATAATTTGGTCACAAACTTGACCTCAAAAGAAAATGTGGAGTTAGCTTCTGAAATCGTTGAAGAGGCATTGGATGCGGAAGAAACATTGAAAGAAGTCGGACTTGGTGAACGTATCAATAATTTTCCGGCACAGCTCTCAGGTGGTGAGCAGCAACGTGTTGCAATTGCTCGTGCTGTAGCGAAGAACCCGAAGCTATTATTGTGTGACGAACCAACAGGGGCTTTGGATTATGAAACCGGCAAGCAGGTGCTGCAAATTCTACAGGATATGAGCAGAAAAAAAGGGGCAACAGTGGTTATTGTTACCCATAATGCAGCGATTGCGCCGATTGCAGATCGAGTGATTCATATGCATGATGGTCAAGCGAAAACGATAGAGGTCAATACACATCCTGAGCTGATCGAGAATATTGAATGGTAGGTGGCAGAGTATGAAGAAGAAACAGCTATGGAAAGATATCCGACGATCGATTGCAGGCTCTTATGGGCGATTTTTATCTATTTTTAGTTTGATGCTGCTAGGGGCATTTGCCTTTGTAGGATTGAAAGTGACCGGGCCGGATATGCGGACGACTGCAGAAAATTTCTATGCAGAGAACCAGTTGGCCTTTCTGACAGTTACGTCAACATGGGGGTTAGATGAAGAGGATCAAGAGACCTTGAAGAAGGCAGAACAGCTGGATGAGATAGAGTTTGGCTATTTGAAAGATGTTGTTGTGAAAAATACAGATACAAGCTTTCGAATTTTCTCTGCTCCCAAAAATTTGTCAAAATATGAAGTTGTAGAAGGAGAGCTGCCTTCTCGAGATGATGAGATCGCTGTGGATTATCAACAACAGAAAGATTATAAGCTTGGTGATGAGATCCATTTCTCGGAAGAAAAAAATGCAGATGATGAAACCATTTTGAAACAAGAAACATTCAAAATCACTGGATTTGTCAAATCCAGTGAACTCATCGATAAGACTTCCATTGGTCAAACGACTGTCGGTCGAGGGCAGTTGGACAGCTATGGGGTTGTTCTCCCAGAAGTATTCGATTCAGAGCTGTTCATGATCGCCAGACTATCCTTTACAGATATGCAAAAAATAGATGCCTACAGTGATGACTATAATGAAATTAGTGGAAGGCACAAGGAAGATATTGAGCAGCTCACAGCCAACCGTCCCTCACAACGGTTGACGGATCTGAAAACTGAAAAGCAGAAATTGATCGACAACAGCTACCAAGAAATCACTGATGTAAAGAATGAGCTGTTGGAGGCTGAAACAAAGCTTGTAGAGGCACGTGAGCAAATTGATGCAGCAAAAGAGCAGCTTACAGAAAGTGAAAGCAGCCTCAGCCTTGGCATACCGGAACTGCAACAGCAATATGCGAATTTTAGTCAAGAAATTGCCTCTCAAGAAGCAACGTATAATGAGCAATTGGCTGCGTTTAATAAGAAAAAATCTGAGGCTGAAACAGAAATCGCAGATGGAGAAAAGGAGCTTTCTGATCGACAAGCAGACTTGGAAGATTTGGCGGCACCTGTGTATACGGTTAATGATCGTAAGGAAAATCCAGGGTACAAGCAATATTTAGAAAATTCACAGCGGATCGATATTCTGTCGAATGTGTTTCCTGTCTTTCTATTTGCGATAGCTGCTTTAGTCAGTTTAACAACAATGACTCGGTTTGTGGATGAACAGCGGATTAATATGGGGACGCTAAAAGCATTAGGTTACAGCAACCGAGACATCAAGAAAAAATTTGTTGTATATGGACTAATTCCAAGCAGTCTAGGTGCAATAGCAGGGACCTTATTGGGTCATACATTATTGCCAATCGTTATTTTCAATGCGTATGCTGCGACATCTACATTTTCTGAAATCATGTTGCTCTTTTCCTTGAAATATACAGTGCTTGCGGTCTTGACAGCAGTCATATGTACCGTTGTTCCAGCGTATTTGCTTGCTACAGGAGAGCTAAAGGAACGAACAGCAAGTCTGCTTTTACCTAAACCACCAAAAGCCGGTGCCCGGATTCTATTAGAGCGAATCAAGCCGATTTGGAACAGAATGAGCTTTACTTATAAAGTAACAGCGCGTAACCTGTTTCGCTATAAAAAAAGAATGTTTATGACGATCATCGGTGTTGCTGGCTGTACGGCATTACTGATTACTGGCTTCGGGATTAGAGATTCATTATCAGGCATCGTTGATAAGCAGTTTGGCGAAGTAATCAATTATGATTTGATTACTATATACGATGAAGAAGAAGATATTGACCAGAAATTATCGGAGAAAAAGATTGCTGAGAAAATGGAATCGGCGGATGTTCGATATGAAGAAGTCTCTGTCGTTGCAGGAGAGAACGATGATAAGCAGTCTATTACCTTGCTTGCTTCGGACAATCCGGACAACTTTTCCAAGTTCGTAAAATTGAGAGAGCGTACAACCGAAAAAACAATATCGCTGTCTAATAAAGGTGTAATACTTTCTGAAAAACTTGCGAAATTGCTTGATGTCGAGCGTGGCGATTCAGTTATTGTTCAGGACGACGAGCAAATCAACAGGGAATTTCTTGTTTCAGATATATCTGAGATGTACATGGGCCATTATATTTTTATGGGTAGTACCGCTTATGCTGAGGCTTTCGAAAGGGAGCTGAACACGAATGGAAAGCTGATGACATTGGATGATCGCTCGGCATCTAACAGTGATCAGATGGCAACTGAGCTAATGGATATTGACGGTGTGAAAGGCGTGGTTCAATCCAAAGAATTGAGTGGAAAAATTGCTGCAGTTATGGATGGCTTGAATAGTGTGATTGTTGTATTGATCGTTTGTGCAATTCTGTTGGCGGTAGTGGTTATATATAACCTAACCAACATCAATGTATCTGAACGAATCAGAGAGCTTTCTACCATCAAGGTTCTGGGATTCTATGATAAAGAGGTCACTTTGTATATTTATAGAGAGACGATTATTCTATCAATTTTTGGCACCTTGGTAGGCTATGTGTTGGGGTTCTTTTTACACAGCTTTATCATGGTTTCTCTCCCACCAGACGAAGCTATGTTTAATCCGGAGCTGATGGGCATGAACTTTATTCTTTCGGCAGTGATTACGCTAGCTATCACGTTTATTATCATGGGTGTGATGCATCGTAAAATCAAATCTGTCAACATGCTGGATGCTTTGAAATCTATTGATTAAACTAGAATAGACAGCGACGTCATTAATAAAGGCGTCGCTGTCTTTTAATTTTTAATAAGGCAAGAGTGTTCAATAACCATCCTATAATCGAACTACCAAAAAATCATCTGAGGTTATATTGAATTAATAAAAAAGAAGGCTTTTTCACCGATTCTCGATTCTAGTGAAAAGGCCTTCTAATGCAACAAAAAGGAAGGGTAAATAGAGAAAAAGTAAATTGCCTCTTTGCCATAAGCCGCGATAAGGCACATGAACCTGATTAAGTATAGGGATCTTTGGGAGTGCAAAAAGCAACATAAATAATAATGAGATAATGAAAATAATTGGAATGATCGTTACCATAAAATGCTTATTTTCTAAGGAATATAGCCTAAATAGTAACGCAGTTCCTATCAGTAACGCCACAAAGCCTATTCCGGAAGCATAGTTGTGAATCATACCTTCGATATCTATCTCGGAATGGTTGGTTGATTGATCGAACAGACCCGTGATAATACAATCTCCAATACCGAAAGCCGCAATCATAATAGATAACCATTTAGCTAATGGTCTAGAAGTTTGCTTGAAACGCTGATAAAAGCTAGGGATTGCCAGCAAGAAAAGAACCCCATTAATGCTCACCCAAATCTTAAAAGCCAGCTTCACAGGGCTGCCGTCTTCTCCAAAAGAACTGATTAACATAGTAAAGGAGTCGTAATTTAGATAAAAGCTACCTAAAATAAAAGGAAGGATCAACTCACTTAGAATTGCCAGTACCATAAAATAAAAGCCGTATTTTTTTAGAAATGTCATAATTGTTGCCTCTTTTCTAACTAGTCGTGTTTATTGTAATATGGTTTTGCGATTTTCACACGTGAAAGGATTCTTATATGAGAGATATTTTCTTTTAAGCTACCTAAGAAAAAAGGGGATGCAGTGTCAGTAAAAAAATTGCTATAATAGAATGATAGATTAATTGATGGAGGAAAAGTGGTGAAAGAAAAGAAGTTGTGGTTTTCGTTGATAGGTGTATTGGTCCTTGGTAAGCTGACATACGGATTAATTTCTTTTGGTTACAGCATCTATTGGGGAGGTGCCTTGGCTGGAACTTATGAGTATGGGCTTCCTTTATTATTTGTTGGCTGGATTCCCTTAGTTATAGGAATCGGGTTGATTCCAGTTACCATCGTCTGGTTAGTTCTGATTATTCGTAAGATTATAAAATCACATTATTATCAATCGCGATAAAAAATGAATTTGAATTATTTTGCACAAGCTATTTTTGCTTGTGCTTTTTTGTAAGCTCTGATGGAAAAAAGTAGGAAAAAAATATAAGATACTGGCTTTGAAAGGAATAACGTAAGAGAAAATGAAAGTGAGAGAAGTTGCTAGAAAGAAATCAGCTTGAATTTTTCTATGATTAAAATTATATTTCAAATATTAAGTTAGGAAAATATTTAATTTAAATTATTTTTTCACAAAAAGGAATGTAAAACAAATCTTTTGCTTGGATTATGAAAAAAGGATAGAATTTATAATGAAATATGAAATCTAAGGAGAGATAGTTATGATCAAAGTGTACACTTCCCCAAGCAGTACATCATCAAGAAAAGCAAAGAAATGGTTTGCTTCGCATCAAATTCCGTTCAAAGAAAAGAATTTTTTCAATGAGGCGCTTACGGATAATGAATTAAGGAAGATGCTTCAAATGACTGAAAATGGGACGGAGGATATCCTTTCAAAACGTTCGAATATTTACCGAGATTACGAGGATAAAATCAGTCAATTATCTATAAGTGAGTTGATTGAGCTGATCAAAGAAGAGCCATCAATTTTGAGACGTCCAATCATTTTGGATGATTACCGGATGCAGGTTGGATTCAACGAAGACGAAATTCGTGTGTTCCTACCTAAAAATGTTAGGAAACAGGAACTCACACACGCCTTGTTACTGACAGGATTATAAAATTAAAGAAATAAAGGAGGCTGCTGAGGCCTTCTTTTTTACTATTTTTTTTGAAAAATTTTTACTTTTTCGTGTTGGTATTCGTAATCTATATAATCAGCGAGAACGATACTTGCTGTTTTTGAGTGAAAGCATGGAGGGACGAGTAATTTCTGCTATAATTTTATGTGAAAAGGAAACAATGAGATGTTTTTTTATGAAGGAAAGAGGGGACACTACTTATTCAGAGTACGAGATGAGAATCGTTGAAGCAGGAATAGAGGCAATCTAAAAAGTACTTGAGCATGGGACTTCAAAGGAGAAGAAACGCCTTCTTTTTTGCTTAGATAGATACTTAGATCCGTGGTTTGGATATAGGTTAGCTTATAAAAAAGACATAAATAGCTTGTTGGAAGAGGTTATACTGGCGTCAAATAGCTTGGTGGTGAAAGAATCAGCACTTCAATTATTAACAGATTATGGCGTCGATAGCTTTGACAAATTGAAGGAAGGATTTGAAGAAATCGAACCGGAAATTAGAGCCGAAGTGAATTACTTGCTGGAAATGCCTTGATAAAACAGCCCACTATGAAATATAAGGTGAAAAATTGGTTGGAGTAGCTCAGAACAGTTGAGGAACGGGAGCAATAAAAAGACCAACCCGTTCAGGCTGGTCTATGCTTTAACGATGCGACACTCTTGCATACGCATAACTGTGTTTTCTGTTCAGTGTAATGGCTGTAATAGCTGCGATTGAAATGAGGGAACCAGCAGTAAGTAGTACTTTCATTGGCAATCATCCTTTCTGATTTAAGAGAGTTAACTTTGTTAAGAGTAACTATATGATAAACCCTATAAAAAAATAGGGGATACGTGGACGGTAAACTTATTCATGGTTTATAAGACTTTAGAATAACTGTAAGATTAGACTTTCAGTTTATCTGTATTTACCTCAAATCAATTATTTTTGGGCAATATTTTGGGCATGATACATATTTCCCATGACTTCTTCTGAAACATGATTTCCCTTCTCGTTAAGTTCTTTTGTTAGTTGAGAGTATATATTTGCTGTCGTTTCCATTGTTGCATGTCCTAAGCGTTTAGAAACGTAGAATAGGTTTGTATCATATAAAAGCAGTAAACTGCCATGAGTGTGTCTTAAACCATGAAAAGTGAGATCTCTATCTATACCGGCACGCTTAAGCGCTTTTTTTAATGCCTTATTTGCTGCATTTGAAGAGATGGGTGTCAAAGAGCTGTCCGTAAAAATGAGTTTGTTAAGCGGTTTGACTTAAGGTATTCTTTCAATAATCTCATTGTTTCTGAATGGATTGATAGAGTACGAATGCTAGATTCAGTTTTAGTAGTTGAAAAACTTTTTGAATGCTTATAATCCCAAGTTTTTCCAATTCTCTGTCAATCCAAATACTCTATTACTCGTATTGTGATGCTGAGAAACGTTCTGTGTGCTAGATAGGCATGGCACTGAATTACTCAGATAAGAACATTGAGAAAATGAAAGCTATTGCCTTGATTGAATTCGCTGAGGCGTACAAGAAAGGAAATCGCTGTTATTATGATAGTATGGAAAAGTTTAAACATCACGGGAGATCGCACAAAACAAGAAAAGCTCTTTCGATGTTTAACTTACGTCGCTCGCAGATTGAAAATAAACTTATTCCAGAAGGGAGGGCCATCATCCTTCCTTGTTTAAACTACACTTTTACAACAGTCTGTGATCGGTATTGTTCTATTCTCGCAATAATAATATGGTTATTTATAAATAATTGTAGATTATTGATTTATATTAATGTATTCTTGTAATATAATAATTACAAGGAGCTGGGAAGAATGGATGTTTTTTTAAGTTGGTCAATGTTACTTATAGATACATAAAAGAGGACAGCTAAAGTAAGTAAAAATAAAAATCCCTGTCACTCTTAATGAACAACAGGGATTTTATACCACAAACAGATTACATAGGTTCTACATAAAACTCAATTCGTTGTCTTTGCCAGCCCGCTCTGACAAGATTATTTGCCTCAGCGGAGCGCACATAAACCCAGGCAGGATTATTAGGGTTATACATTCTATATATAGGTTCGCCAAATGTGTAAACCATAAACATTGCAGTACTTTCACTGTTCCAACCGTTCTTTACTAAATGAGCTCGTTCGGATGAATCAGTGGTTAGCATATGCCTATCCATTTTGGGATTGTACAGTCGCCAAGCCTGTTTTCTTGAAGTATACATTTGTGCAGAAAGAAAATAAAAATTTGTTTTTCCATATGTTTCATTTCTCCATTCGTTTCTTACTAAATGATCTCTTTCACTTTCGAATTGAGTATACAGATGATCGCCGTTTTTTGGATTATATAGCCTATATACAGGCCCGCCCCCATTTATATCAGCTTCTGCTTTGCTAGAAAAGAATACAGAAAACGCAATTACCATAAGGAACCCCATCAATAAAACTTTCACTTTCTTCATAATTACACATCCTTTACTTTTTATAATTGAATTTTACCATAAAAGCGTTTTCTTATGCTCTTTTGGAAGGTTAAAATATAACAAATGTTATATATGTTGTGCTGTTTAGTTGTTAGGATATTTGTATTTTTTTATCAGTTTAACCAATAAAATATGTTTATTTTGACTATTTGTTTTGAATAACAAATAAATTGATTTTCGAAAAATATGAAAGTTTAGAAATTGATGTTCTTTTTGAAAGAATGTGTATTTTAGTTTAAGAACGAATGTGTACATAAAAAAAGCACAAACAAAAATTGTATTTTGTTTGCACCGACATCAGTTGTCAAAAATCGTTAATTTATTGTGAAATAACTGTAGAAAATAAAAGAGGACCTGTTACTCAAGTGAGTTTCAGGATCTCTTTATTTCCTCTTTTTTAAAGTACTGGTTTTCTTTAGCATTTAAATAGAAGATAAACTTCTCAAGACCTACTGCGTTTATCAATTGTTGTCCTGATTCCCATAAATGATGTTGAAACTCCTCATAGCTAATCAAATGAGCCTCGTATTCATCTATCAGGTTCATTGAGCAATCGCTTTGAAAGGCTTACTCACAAATTCCCTTATAAAGCTGTTTGGATTTCTAACAGCGAATTTCTCAATGATTAATTGATTTCTACTGTTGTAGTGTCCGAACACTGACAATTCGAAAGTATTATCATCTAAGAACATTATCAAGTTAGCTAAGTCACGACGTGCAACAAAGCAGTTGATGTTCTCGTTATGAGTGTGGAGTGTAAATCTTACTAACATCTCAGGAAATGCAGAAACGAGTCTGATTTTATCTGCAATACCGGTAGCAGCTCTTTTATTCATATGAAATACCTTCTTTCTTGAATATCTCTTCTCTTAGATCGCTATATCGCATAATTTTTGTAGTTGAAAAATCTGATAGCTTACTTTCTCTTTTGAATTGTGTGTGTCCTGTTTCCTCAATCGCCAGTTCAAATATATGAAAATGGTCAGCACGAGTGACAGGGAAAGTAGCAATGTAGTTCCTTTCAGTTTTAAAGTTGAAAGTCCAGATTTGATAGTAAGTATCATCGATTTTGAATCTATTCGCTGATAAACGACGAAACGGATGAACTTCCATTTTGTAGAAATAAGTATAAGCTGTTGCCTTTTTTGAGATGAATAGTTTTTACATATCTCATAAAATCACCTTAAAAATGATTGTAAGAACATTCATTCGTTTTGTTGAGAGTTAAAGAGGATAGTTTATGAAAAGAAAATATTCACGGTAAGGAAGACAATGTTGCATTTACTAAAAAAAGCCCATACTATGTTGATAGTAGGACTCTTTTAGATATCTAGTTATCGATTTGTAACTTTTGCATATGCGTAATTATGTTTTCTAGTTAAAGCGAATGCAGCGATTAAAATCAGAGAGCCAACACTTAGTATTAATTTCATGAGCATCATCCTTCCTAGTTTATATAAGTTTTCTTAATTTGGGCAAATATATGTTAAACCCTTAATTTAAAAGGGTGTTTTACGTGGACGGTAGGATTCGAACCTACACCTCTATCTATGGATTGAGAATAAACATCTGTTAAGCCTCAGGAGAGTTGAAACACCACGTTCATCCACTTAATAATATAAGAAAAAGCAAAAGCTTATTTTTTGATTGTATAAAGCAGTAGTGTGTTTCGTTCCGATTTTTCAAATAGCTGATAATAGTGAGTATCTGCTTTTGTTTTTGTTCATTTGTCGGAACGAAACATGTTGACTGCTTTCCTGTTTAGTAATCAGGGTTTTGCTTTTGGCTTTCTTTGTAGACCTTGAAGACAAAACCCAAAAATGAAAATCCAATTCCTTGAAACAGCCCCTTTCTTGTTTGCTGAGTTCATCATAACTGTTACAAGTTAAATGGAACATAAAAAAGTAAGAAGAAAAAAATACTTTTCATGAAGGAATTGTGAAAGTGATTAAAAAGAAGTAAAGAGTATGAAACAAGTCTTTATCTATTAATCGATAGTTGGTTCTCTTGTCATAATAAAATGGAAAAGGACATCCTGATATAGATGAAATGAACAATTCTAATGGCTATGGTACACTAAATAAGGTTTACACAAATAGAATCTATAGGAAAAAGGTATACGTTTGAACTGTAAGAAAAGGACTTTTACTTAAGCCTATAGAAGAAATTAGGAGAATAGGAATGAAAAAATTGATAGGATTTTCGAGTGTTCTGGTTTTAAGCTTATCCTTTATCAGTGGGTGTTCAGCTACTAAAAATACGTCAGATACAAGCTCGAACAAAGCCATAGAAGTGACCGTCTCATTGATAAAAGGCAGTGAAGTAATTGAAGAAAAAGAGTTTTCTACAACGGAAGAAACAACCTTGATGGAAGCGATGAAGGAACAATTCGACTTGAAAGAAGAAAAGGGTATGATTACTTCTATAGATGGAATCACTCAAGATGAAGCACAGGGTTATTACTGGGTGTATAGAATCAATAATGAAATGATCAATACCGGTGCCAACGAAACGAATCTGAAACAGGGGGATCAAATTGAATTCACCTATGAAAAATTCTGAGTCTCCGGAAAAAATGAGCTTTTCAGTCAAAGAGCTGGCTTATCTGGCGTTACTTGTGGCAGCCTGTGTTATCGGACGAATCCTCTTTCAACCGATTCCAAATGTTCAACCGATGACCGCAATATTTTTGATTATAACAAGTCATTTTGGGCTTAGGAGAGGCTTGATCGTCAGTTTGCTTTCTGTCATTATTACCAATTTATACATGGGGATGGGTGTATGGACGATTGCACAGCTATTGAGTTATGCTTCGCTATTGCTCTTGTTCAGTGGGTTACTTAAGATACCGGTACTTAGTCGCTCGTTCTTTGTACAAGTGATGTTTAGCTTTTTCGCAGGATTCTTTTATGGCTTCGTCATTTCAATCATTGATGTTCAGATTTATGGAATGCCAGCGTTTTTTCCTTACTATCTTCAAGGCTTGACCTTTGATTTTTTACACGCTATAGGGAATGTTGTCTTTTTCTTTTTGCTTACACCTATTTTTCAACGATTATTAGAAAACAGTGAGTTGAATCAAAAAAACACAACGAATAATGGGAAATAAAGGTTTCCTGCATTCGTCGTGTTTTTCTCTATCTAACCGCCCATTTGATAAAGTCGTGTTTTATGTTTGTTTCAGCTGTTGAATCGCTTCTTCATCGGGTGTGACATAAAGTGTTTTCTGGTTTTCGTAAATCACATATCCAGGTTTGGCACCATTCGGTTTATGCACATGCTTGACCTGAACATAGTCGACTGGGACTTGAGCAGATAAGCGGAATTTTGAATAATAGGCCGCTAGTAAGGCTGCTTCGAAGAGTGTTTTTTCTGAAGGATCAGGGTTTTTGATAATGACGTGTGATCCTGGAATATCCTTGGCATGGAGCCAATAGTCTGTTTTTTTAGCTGTTTTGAGTGTCAGTTGATCATTTTGCAGATTGTTTCTACCAACTAAAATGGTATCTCCCTCGGAAGAAAGAAAGGCTTCTGGTTTGCTGGGCTTTTCTTTTTTCTGTTTCTTGCTTTTTTGTTTTTTTACATAGCCTTGGCTGATCAATTCTTCTCTAATAATGCTAAGATCAATCGGACTAGCCAGTTCCAGCTGTGACAGAACCGACTCAAGATAGGTAATTTCCTGCTCTGTTTGCTCGATTTGCGCTTGAACGATCCGTACAGCATTTTTCAATTTTTGGTATTTTTGAAAATACTTTTGAGCATTTTGATTAGGCGTCAATGCAGGTCGTAACTTGATGAGGATAGGCTGATTTTCTTCATAATAGTTCTCGAGCGTTACCTCAGAAGCCCCTTTTGGTACTTGCGCCATGAATGTAGTTAGCAGCTCACCGTTTCTTCGATAAAACTCAGCATTCTCTGTATCATCCAGCGTGTTTCTCAGTTTTGAAAGCTTCGATTGATTTTTTTTCAGTTCATTCTCGATTTTTCGAATCAGCTCGCCGCCTTGTTGCTTCACACGGTCTTTCTCCGCTTTCCCACTATAGAAAGCATCTAATAACTGACTCAATGAAGCGAAGCTTGTTTTTTCTCCACTCAATGTGTGATACGCAATGGGAGTAAAAAATTCTTTTTTATTTGTTTGCGTAAGTGTTGGATTCGGTTGTTTGATCAGTTCCTTCCAAAAATCCTCCCAAACAGGAATTTTTCTACTTGGCTGTTCATTTAAACGAAAGGCTAATTCCTCAGCTGTGTCTCTACCTAGTCCTTGAAAGGTTTGTTGTAAATATCCGCTATTTATTTCATCAGCAGTAGAGAGTAACTCAAATACTTTTTCTTTGGAAACATGAAAAGGGTTTGGTTGGTCTTTTGCTGGAGGTGCGAGATAATCAACGCCAGGAAGTAGCGAACGATAGCTGTTTTGAGAGCTCCCAATATGCTTGATTGCATCAAGAATTTTTCCGGTTTCCTTATTCATTAAAACAATCGTGCTATGACGTCCCATCAATTCAACGATTAGAAGGATATTCTGCAAGTCTCCCAGTTCATCGCGTTTGTTAAAGGAAAAATGGATGATACGATCATTCTCAATTTGCTTGATGGATTCTAAAATTGCCCCATCTAAGAATTTCCGCAGCATCATCACAAAATTTGGCGGATTATCCGGATTGGCATAAACCATCTCAGTTAATTGGATCCTAGCATAGCTTGGATGTGCGGAAAGAAGTAGTTTGTGGTTCTTTCCTTTGGAACGAATAACTAAAACAACCTCATTTTCATAAGGTTGGTGAATCTTCGATATTCTCCCGGAAACTAATTGTTCCGATAGTTCAGTGATGATTGAATGGGTAAAAACTCCATCAAAGGACATGATATTCCCTCATTTCTATAGTCCATAATAGTTTCATTATAACGAATAAGAAATCAATAATAAAGAAAATACTCATAATTTACGCGGCAGAAAAATGCTATGCCTTTAAACTGACAAGATGCTAAAACCAAAGAAAAATAATTATTTTCCGTTTCTGCTTTCGTTTTATTTGTTGGATAGAGTATAATAGGTATAGACAAATTTTTAGGAGGCTAACAAATGGTAAAACGATTAATCAGTGCAAGTTATAGTGAGGTTGCTCAAATGTCAGCACAAGAGCTGAAGCAATCAATTAAAGCGAGTGAAGGTCGGACGATTTTATCTGAGAATGTTGTGATGGCGTCTCCTCAAGCGGGAGATATCACCAACGCAGAAGTTGCGACTGCATTCGGTGCAGACTTGATTTTACTGAATGTTTTTGATTGTTTCAATCCAATCATTCAGGGATTGCCGGGAATGAGTATCGAAAAATTGATGGAGTATCTTCAGCATCCTGAAAAAAATAAAGAGAATCCAGTTGCTGAATTAAAAAAACTTGTTGGTCGTCCAGTAGGCGTGAATTTAGAGCCTGTTGATGAGCAATCTGCAATGTTCAGTGAAAAATTAGAAATCTCTAAAGGAAGAATAAGTTCGAAAGAAGCGATTCAAAAAGCGGAGGAACTAGGTTTTGACTTCATTTGTTTGACTGGTAACCCTGGAACAGGTGTAACGAACAAAGAGATAGCTAAGGCTGTAGCGGTAGCAAAAGAGAATTTCTCTGGATTAATAATCGCTGGGAAGATGCACAGTGCCGGGTCAGATGAACCTGTAGTCTCAACTGAGGCAGTAGAAGATTATGCCAAAGCTGGTGCAGACATTCTACTTCTGCCAGCTGTTGGTACTGTTCAAGGCTTTACAGAGGATAATCTAAAAGAAGCTGTAGCGATTGCGAAAAAATATGATCTGCTGACGATGTCTGCCATTGGAACAAGTCAGGAAAGTGCCAATAAAGAAACAATTCGACAAATCGCGTTAATCAACAAAATCTGTGGCGTAGATATTCAACATATCGGTGATGCAGGCTATGGTGGTCTGGCACCTGCTGAAAATATTTATGAAATGTCTGTAGCGATTCGTGGGATGCGTCATACTATCAATCGCATGGCTCGTTCGGTCAACCGCTAAAAATAGAGAGAGCACTGTGAGAAAAGAATCACCGAAAGACGGCTTTTCGTCAGGTGATTCTTTTTTTATTGACAAGAATAATAACTGTTGTATAATTATTATGAATAAAAAAATAATTTCGTTCATAATAAAGGAGGGGACGATTTGGCAAGAGGACCCAAAGGCTTTTCTGAGGAAGAAAAGACTGTTTTAAGAGAAAAGCTTTGCATAGAATGCGAAAAGCGCTGGGCTTTATTCGGGTACAAAAAAACCAGTATTGGGGAGCTTACTTCGGCAGTGGGTATTTCTGCCGGGGCATTTTATCTGCTTTTTTCTTCGAAAGAAGATTTCTTCTGTGAAACACTGGTACGAGTCAGGACTCATTTGAAACAAAAAATCATGGAAATCATCCAGACTAACAGAAGCAAAGAGGGATTTGCAGCCGCATTAAAATGGCATTTTCAGGAATTTGAGCGAGCGCCATTTCTTTATGATTTAGGTTCCCCTGATTTTATGGCTTTTTTAAATAAAATACCAAAAGATCGTGTAGATGAAATGCAATTTGATAGTAAGGCATTTTTCTTTGAAATGGTTGATGCCTCCAATTTAACATTTAAGATCGATCAAGAAAAAGTATATGAGGTCATCAATACACTTTTGTATACAGTAGAACTGAAAAAGCGTGCGCCATATGATTCGGGATGGGTATTTGAGTTTCTAGTGAGTAATGTAATGGATGCGTTGTTTAAGTGATAAGAAAACTGATTACCGTTGAATTTATTTTATATTTAGGAGGAAAGAGAAGATGACAAAACAGGAAAAACCAATGCTTCATAAGGTATTAGGATCAACAGAGAAGCTGATAGAAGCGACCTCTGGAATTGAGATAACCTTACCTAAACCAAGTAAACGGTCAATGCGCATGAGCGCAACGACAAATAGCATTATTGGGGTAGGTCTGGTAGCCTATGGGTTGTTAAGTCCACATAAATGGACATTGATTTTAGGCGCAGCAAGTATTGCCGGCGCAGTAGTTTCACATAATGAATCAAAAAACTGCGATTGATTTTTAACCGCAGTTTTTTTGATTTACTAAATTCTATTGATCGATTTTAGTGATTAACGCAGAAAGAGCGGATTCAGCTTCATTAGGGAGTGCGTTGTAACCTTCAAAACTTGTCTGTTGCTTTTTGATAAAATCTAAACGAGCAGTCAATCGCTGTCTTATCTTTTCCAGATAATGAGGATTGCTAAAGTCTGGGATGTGCTCATTTACAGGTAAGTAACTCATAGAATCGAATGAACCAAATGAGAGAAACGTTGCTTGTTGTTCTACAATTTTATCTATGCTGCTTAAGGTTTCTGTCGGTTGAATTTTTACGCCGTTAAAATAACCGGTATTCAAAATATAACAGTCGGTTCCCTTTTGGAAAAGTGCTAAAAAGTCTTCGTAATCTTCTGCTAAAGGATAACAGCGAAAAGGATTAGCGAAGGGCTCGATCACTAGCTGCTCTTGATCAAAAGCGATACTGAGATTTTCAGCGCTGGATCGTTTTGTTGCCAAGGTTACACCAAACAATGCAGCTAAAACCGGGTCCTCAATTTTAACAACAGGTGGCAAGCTATCGTCTTTCATGATCCAGTATACAGCATCGATTTTTTCCGTTAGATGATTTTTTCGATTCGGCGTAGAAAGCGAAGATTTTACCGTGCGTCCATTTCCGTTTCGAATGTCTTCTGTAACCAGCACCTTATTGTTTTCATCGTCCAAGGTAACCCCGATATTTTGACAGGTCAGAAAGTAAGTGACGGCAGGATCACTCATAGGATAGTCCTGCGTCTTATCAAAATAGGAAGGCTCAAGTGCTATAGATGAGCCATTTTCCTTGGAGATGATAAAAGCATCATCATGTAATACAGTAACAGCTTGTTCGTTGTGGTGCTTTGCCAATGTAATCGTTGATTTTCCAGAACCTGATAGACCGAAGGCAGCCATGGTATAGGTGCTGTCTTCTTTTTCGTATTGCTTCATCCCTCCATGACAAGCGATGAAGCCGTTACGATGTGCAGCAGCCCAAGTCAAGCTCAAGGTAGCCTTTTTCAATTCTCCAAAATACCGTAAACCCAAAATAGCCGCAGAATTGTGAAGCGGATCGATAAGGACAAGTCCTTGCGGGAAATCAGGATGGACCCAATCAGGATCAGCTACAATATAAAGATCGCCTTCGTTATAAGCAGTAGAAGCAACAAATTTCTTATGAAAAGCAGTATCAAAAAATTGGAAATTTAACAAATAGGAATAAAGATTTCCTTCAAATCCTTCTGGCAGCATAAGATGTCCACGGAGCATAAAGTCGCCTGATAACCCAATACCAATTGTCGCTGCGCGGGTTTTCTTTTTTGAAAGTTGATACATAGCTTCCCGTAATATCCCACTGTAATAGTTCTCATCGACCCCAGGCTGTCCAATAATGCGACGCGCAGTGGCCGTTCTACCAACAACAGAGCCGTCATTTGTGACTAAAACACGACTGTCTGTTGGCAGTCCAAGTAGTTCCGGCTGACAAACGAAAAGATCGGTCACTATGGTTCTGGATGCCATCTTCGCTAGCTGATAAGCTTCTGCGATGGATTGGATAAAGGAAACATTGTTTCCATAAAACATGGTTTCCAGGGTATTTCTTACAGGAGAAAAAAGTGGATTTGATTTGTTGATCTCCTTGTGGGAAAACTGCTTGATTGAACTCATAAACAACACTCCTGACTTTTATTGTTTACTAGTATGTACTAGCTTTTTGAAGGGAAGACATGCGAAAGATAGTCCTTCTAAGAATAGACGAAAGAAGAAATATGTGTACTATTGAACATGCAATCATGGATATCGCTTTTTTTCACCCAAATTGCCTCAAGTGTGAACTTGCTGACTTTCATATTCGTTTTCTATAGTGTACCATAGTTGTTTTTATATTGAATGCGTTTTCTATAACGAATTTCATCAGTTTTGCTAGGCAAAAAAAGAATCTATTAGTATAATAGAGGAGAGATAAGGAAAATATTATGCGGGAAGTTCAGCAGCTGATGTTGAGGAACCGAAGAGAAAGACGGAACAATCATAATAATCAATTGTTCTGGAAATAAGGAGAGAAAATATTGGAAAAGAAGCCACAAGGAAATACTAATGAACCAAAAAA
This sequence comes from Enterococcus sp. 9E7_DIV0242, assembly GCF_002140975.2. Lineage (NCBI taxonomy): Bacteria > Bacillati > Bacillota > Bacilli > Lactobacillales > Enterococcaceae > Enterococcus > Candidatus Enterococcus clewellii. Next base: position 601,036 of record NZ_CP147247.1, on the reverse strand, counting down.
TACAGGAAGTACATTGAATAAACAGCAACAATTGTTGCTACGAGTGGGAATTGCAGCAGTTGTCGTGGTTTTAGCGCTTATTCTGATTATTCCGCGCGCACAAGCCAACATTCGTTCATCACAGATCAATTCATTGGTAGATGTGGCATTTTCAACAAAAAAAGTAAAATTCGCTGATTCAAAAACAATCGATAAAGAAATCAAAGAGAGTCGAGCTGCAACCGTAATGTTCGCCGTGCCAAGTGGAAAAAAATATGATCAGTTGATTTCCTTATTCAAGGATGAGCCAACAATGCAGTCATTCAGCCGGAGTATGACCATTTACCCAATCGTATATGATGCAGCAAATACAGAAAAGAAGTATAATGTAAAAAAGGATGAAATTACAGTCATCTTTTTTGAAGGTGGAAAAGAGAAAAATCGCTTTACTGTCGATGAGAGCATGGATGTGAAAACAGCATTTATTCCTAAGTTGAATGAGCTGCCTTTAGCTGCTGTAGATCCTGCAACCCAAGAGCAAACGCCGACAGAAACACAGGATACGACACCACAAGAGAATGCGCCGCAAGAAACAGGTGAAGTTGCACCAAATGAGGAGCAGTTACATCAAGAGAAATTACAGACAATTCAGTAAGCTGACGGAAAGAAGGGATTAAGATGAGAACGATGATTTTATTCGCTTTAAGTATCTTTTATCTAATAATGAACGCAAATAGGAAGCCTGCACCGGTCCCTGTTTATGTAAGAAGGAATTCTCGTGATCGTTATTGATTGGAAGAAGAAGGCAGCAGTGTTATTTAATAGAAAGAGGGGTCCGGCAAAGAAGCAGGAGCCCTCTTTCAAGTGGTCTAAAAAGAAAACAATCTGTCTGAATGAGCGATTGCGATTGGTTGCTTTTGACCAGATGAGAGAAGAATCTGTGGCTTGGTATCAGGATGAAAAGAGTATGAAGAGTATTGTCGGCAAACCTATAACTTATGATAGAGAAAAGATCATACAGATGTATGACTGGCAAAACAAGCATGGTGAGCTATTTTATATAGAGTATTTAACAGATGGTTTTTATCGAACGATCGGAGATGTCTGGCTTGCAAAAAATGACTATGCGATCGTTATAGATCAAAAGTATCGTAATCGTCATATTGGTCGTGAGGTTACCAAATACTTTATTTATAGAGCAAGGAAAAACGGCTGGGACACTATGTTTGTAAGCGAGATTTTCAATTGGAATAAAGCGTCACAAAAGATGTTTACCAGCTTGAAATTTTATCCGTTCAAGGAACATAAAAATAGTTGGAGCTATCGGAAACGATTGAACGTATCTCCGAGAAAATAGGTTCACTTGATGTGGACTCTCTTATTTTGTTACCAGCAAGATCCTGCGATGGAAATGATAAAAAATATGTGTTAGTTTTCAGAATTTTCTTGACAGGACTATTTACTTAGGTGTAGACTACGTTTAACGAAAAAATAACAGGAGGAATCAGACATGAAACAATTATCTAACCTAAAAAACCAAACATGGCAAAACTGGCGTAGATAAGTTGTATGTATGATTCTTCATAGATACAGCTTTAGAAGACAAATGATGGATTCTAAAATTTGTATCTATGCTGGTTCTTTTGATTGATTAAGATATCAAACCACATAGATAACTATCTATGTGGTTTTTGTGTAAGAGCAGTGACCACTCCTATGAGTCCGTCACTGTTCTTTTTGTGTAATTAATATAATAATTGATAAGAAAAATAATGAGCACTTATTCAGCATAGGAGGGAAAATAATGAAATCAAAGAAATTATTAGCAGTACTCACTGTCCTTGTTCTATTTTTGATTGTTTCATTTTTTACAGAAAAAAACGAGGAGGTAAAGGAAGATCGACCAACTGTTGGGGTGTTACAGTTTGTCAGTCATCCGGCTTTAGATGAAATCTATCGAGGGATTCAAGATGGATTAAAGGAAAGCGGCTATAAAGATGGGGAGAATATGACGATTGTTTTTCAAAACGGTCAAGCAGATCAAAGTAAGCTCTCAACGATGAGTCAACAGCTGATCGATAAGCAATCAGATGTATTGATCGGAATTGCGACACCTGCTGCACAAGCATTAGCGAATAGTACGAGTAAACTACCGATTGTATTAGGTGCAATTACGGATCCGGTAAGTGCCGGTTTAGTAGAGTCAAATGAAAAACCAGGTAGAAATATCACAGGGGTAAGTGATAAATCACCTGTGGAAGCACAATTTGATTTAGCTGTTAAGCTATTGCCAAAAGCAGCTTCTGTTGGGATTCTATACTCCTCCGCGGAAGAAAACTCAAAATATCAGGCAGCCGAAGCTGAAAAAGCGGCGAAGGCACTTGGACTTACAGTGAAATCTTATGTTGTTCCTTCTAGTAACGAGATTGCGCAAACTGTTCAAGTAATGTCCAGTGAAGTGGATGTTATTTATATTCCTACAGATAACACGATTGCGAATGCCATGCAGACTGTAGTCAATGAAGCGGATAAAACAAAAACACCAATTATCCCTTCCGTTGACACAATGGTCGAAGAAGGTGGTTTGGCAACTGTGGGCATCAATCAATATGAGTTAGGGATACAAACTGGGAAAATGGCTGCTGATATTTTATCTGGGAAATCAGATCCAGCAACTACACCTATCTATACCTTTGAAACAGGAGACATTATCATCAATGAAGCGCAGGCGAAGAAACTGGGTATAACTGTTCCGGAGGATATTTTGAGTGAAGCGAAGCTTGTCGGAACAGGATCAGATTAAGACGAAAATTATTCCAAATATTAAAAAAAAGAATATGTATGGTGTGCTAAAGAAATGAAGTGGAGCTGTTTTTGAAACAGTTGTTTATAAGAGAAAAAATAGTTCGAGATAAATAGAAAATGACAGGAGTGGATAAAATGATTGTTTCAGCGATAGGGCAAGGCATGCTGTGGGCGATTTTGGGATTAGGAATATTTATGACGTATCGGATTTTAAACTTTCCCGATATGACAACAGAGGGATCATTTCCTCTTGGTGGTGCGGTTTGTGTGACAGCCATTACACATGGTGTATCTCCTATAGTAGCAACGATACTAGGTGTTCTTGCGGGCATGGGGGCAGGATTGGTTACTGGCTTGCTCTTTACCAAAGGAAAAATCCCGGTAATTTTATCTGGAATACTGGTAATGTCCGGACTAAATTCAGTGATTCTTTATGTAATGCGAACACCGAATCTATCTTTATTAAATCAACCAAAGATACAGGATATCTTTTCTTCATTAAAATTACCTAATTATTTTGATATTATCTTTTTAGGAGTCATTGTTTTAGCATTGATCATCGGATTGCTGCTCTTTTTCTTCAATACAGTTCTTGGACAAGCGTATATCGCTACAGGGGATAATGAAGATATGGCACGTTCGATCGGAATCAAGACAGATACGATGAAGATTTTGGGGCTGACACTTTCAAATGGCATCATTGCCCTCTCAGGTGCATTGATTGCTCAAAATGATGGGTATGCAGACGTCAATAAAGGGATCGGAGTGATCGTGATTGGCTTGGCTTCTATTATCATTGGTGAGGTGCTCTTTGGAGAACTGACATTTGCAGAACGCTTGGTGGCAATCGTGATTGGAAGCATTATCTATCAGTTGCTAATTTTGGCAGTGATTAAGCTTGGATTCGATACCACTTATTTGAAAATCTTCTCTGCAGCAATTTTAGCCGTTTGTCTGATGATTCCTCAGCTAAGAAAAGCATTGAATCTCAGAGGATTTTCTGGAAAGGAGGAGAGATAGATGACTGTTTTGCAAATCAGCCACGCTAAAAAAATTATTGATAACGGGATGAACGAAAAGAAAGTTATTTTGAATGATGTGTCCCTTGATATTCAAGAAGGAGATTTTATCACTGTATTGGGTGGGAATGGTGCCGGAAAAAGCACGCTGTTCAATAGTATTTCAGGAACCTTGGGCCTAACGGATGGGAAAATCATCATTGATGGAAAAGAGATCACTTCCTATTCTGAAGAGAAGCGCGCACATTATTTCTCTAGAGTATTCCAAGATCCTAAGCAAGGAACTGCACCACGGATGACGGTAGCAGAAAATTTACTCCTAGCTTTGTATCGAGGGCAGCGACGATCATTAAAACCGCGAAAATTGAATGAGCAGCGTGCTTTGTTCGAAGAAATATGTAGTGAGGTCGGAAATGGGCTTGAAGAACACCTGGATACGCCGACGGGTCATCTTTCCGGGGGGCAAAGACAAGCCTTGAGCTTATTAATGGCTACACTAACGAAGCCGCGTTTGCTATTATTGGATGAGCATACAGCAGCCTTGGACCCAAAGACCTCGAAGCAGCTGATGAAGCTGACGGACCAAAGGATTCAAGATGGGAATTTGACTTGCTTGATGATTACTCACCGCATGGAGGATGCCCTGAAATATGGCAATCGGTTGATCGTTATGCAGAAAGGCCGGATTGTCAAAGACTTGAAAAATGAAGAAAAAGCTAGTCTTAGTTTACAGGATCTCCTGATGTTCTTTGAAGATGGAGAAGAACTGGCCGTTGAATAACCCTATCAATTATTGATGTTAACTGGAAAAATCAGTCGAGAATGACCTGATTTTTCTAGTTTTTTCTATTTATATGGAAGTTTCCATCACTGTTTTCAGTGTTCCCTTGAATGAAAAGTTCTTCTCGTGTTAAAATGGCTAACAGTGAAAAGGATAGGAGACAGTATTCATGGTCGACAGTCAAAAGGTATTAAAAGAAGTATTTGGATATGAAGAATTTCGAACAGGTCAAAAGGAAATCATTGACCATATATTAAATAAAGAAAATGTGCTGGGAATCATGCCCACAGGTGGTGGGAAATCGATCTGTTACCAATTGCCGGCCCTTTTAATGGACAATTTAACGCTCGTTGTTTCACCTTTGATTTCTCTGATGAAGGACCAGGTGGATGCTCTCAGTTTGATGGGAATTCCGGCAACGTTTATTAATAGCACCTTATCCTCTCAAGAAATCAACCAGCGAATTCAACTAGCTGTAGATAAGAAAATTAAGTTGCTTTATATAGCGCCGGAACGTTTAGAATCCTTTGAATTCCAACAGCTTCTGATGCACATCGATATCGATTTATTAGCTGTAGATGAAGCCCACTGTATTTCACAATGGGGACACGATTTTCGCCCAAGCTATTTACGAATGGCAGAGGTTATTCGCAAGTTTCAGCAAACGCCGACAATCATTGCATTGACAGCTACAGCTACACCTCAAGTAGCTGAAGACATAATAGCGCAATTGGATATTCCGGAAAACAATGAAATAAAGACAGGTTTTGCTAGAGAAAATCTATCCTTTCAAGTGATAAAAGATCAAAATAAAGACGTTTTTCTTTTGGAATATTTGAAAATGAACAAGAATCAATCCGGAATTATTTATGCCAGTACAAGAAAAGAAGTTGAGCGTATTTATCATTTGTTAAAAAGTAAGAATCATGCTGTCGGGATGTATCATGGTGGGATGAACGAGAGTCTTCGAAATCAGAATCAAGAGCAGTTTTTGTTTGATGAAGTACAAGTGATGGTGGCAACAAATGCCTTTGGAATGGGGATCAATAAAAGTAATGTACGGTTTGTTATTCATGCACAAATACCAGGAAATATTGAATCTTATTATCAGGAAGCAGGTCGTGCCGGAAGAGACGGTCTGCCAAGTGATGCTGTGCTTTTTTATGCGCCTCAGGATTTACAGGTTCAGCAATACTTTATTGATCAATCAGATTCCCCTATCGAGTATAAGCAAAAAGAATATATGAAGCTTCGGGAAATGTCCCAATACGCGAATGCACAGGTTTGTTTGCAAAAGTTCATTCTTCGATATTTCGGTGAAAAGGGGACAGATTGCGGTCAGTGTTCGAACTGTCTGGATGATCGAGACCTTGTTGAAATAACCGTGGACGCACAAAAGGTTTTATCCTGTGTGAAACGAATGGGCGAGCATTTTGGAAAAGGGCTTGTAGCCAAGGTATTGACTGGTTCAAAGGATCAGAAAATCGATCAATGGAAGTTTGATCGATTACCTACTTATGGTTTGATGAAGGATCGTACACAAAAGGAAGTCAGTCAGCTCATTGACTATCTAACTGCAGAACGCTATTTGACTCCGTCAGATGGGCAATTTCCTTTGCTTTCAGTTTCCGGATCAGGCATTGAGGTGCTACTTGGAAAACAGGAAGTGTATCGAAAAGAAGATCAGAAAATTAGAAGATTGGCAGTTGATGATCAATTATTTGAAACACTGCGTGCGTTGCGATTGGATATTGCCCAAAATGAGAATGTTCCGCCATATTTGATTTTTTCTGACAGTACCTTGAAGGAATTCTGTGAGAAGCTACCTAAAAATCCAATCGAGCTACTGCAGGTCAAAGGTGTGGGGCAAAACAAATTGGATAAGTATGGTGAGATTTTTCTATCTGCAATCGAGGAATACCGTTCAGCACAAAAACAGTAAGATAGAATACCATGCAGAAAATGTCAAAATTTGCTACTATGGGTTAAAGGAAAAGCACATGGAACATAGGTCAACCCCCATACTTTCTGTGCATCTAAAACGGAATAAATGGTGAGATAGAAGTGGCTCCTTTGGCAATAAAATGGAATTCAACAAAAATTTATAAAGTAATTTTTGTGAGTTTCGCCCTATTGTTTAGTGTGACTGTGTTGGTACTACTTGGCTTCAGTGATAATTTACAATTGATTTTTTAGGAATATTACCCAAGAAGTTGAAAAAAAGTACATTCAGACGCGAAGACATCCGTATTTTTGCGAAGCAAACAATTATGAAAATTAAAAATTGGTTTAGTCCATTGATTTTCAGAAAATTTCTATTAATAAAGTTAGAAAATATGCTATAATTGTTTAATTAAGATAGGAGGTTGAATACAGATGGAACCTATTTCAAAAGAGTTTGCATTAGAACTGCTGAAAGAAGACGCGGACAGAATCAAAATGTTGATCCGCAACCAAAAGAACAGTCTCTGTATCTCTCAATGTAAAGCATTTGAAGAAGTGGTAGATACACAAATGTATGGTTTTTCAAGACAAATGACCTATGCTATTCGTCTTGGAATCTTGAGCTCAAAAGAAGGACATCAGCTATTGAGTAATTTGGAAAAAGAACTTAATCGTTTATATACTGAAGTATACGAAGAAACACAAGATAAAAAAGAGAGTGGCAAGGAGGTTTAAGCTTTGCCAAAGAAAGTAAAGAAGAGGCATTTGCTTGACTACAGTATTTTGATTCCCTATTTGATTTTAAGCTGTGTAGGCTTGATTATGGTTTACAGCTCAACTTCAGCTAATCAAATGAGTAAGGGACTGCCTGCTGCAGGAATGGTCATTAATCAGTTGCAATTTTGGGTGTTAAGCCTTGTTGCGATGTTCTTCATTTATAAAATGAAAACATCTGTTTACCAGAATAAAGGGTTTATTATGTTAGCAATTGCTGTTATTTCAGCCTTATTGCTAGCTGTTCGTTTCACAAATCTTGGGGTCACGATCAATGGTGCTCAAGGCTGGATCAGAATCGGTGGCTTCTCTATGCAACCGGCGGAATACCTGAAAATTATGGTTATTTGGTACTTGGCTTATATTTTGGCAAGGAGACAAAAATACATTGATAGAGAATTTAAAAAGGCTGTACTGCGGCCCATGCTGCTAGTTGGCTTTTTGATTTTTCTAGTCGTTATCCAACCCGATTTGGGAAATGCGGCAGTGTTGACGTTGATTGCAATGGTCATGCTATTATCAAGTGGAATTAATTATATGTACACGTATTTGTTTGGTGGTCTAGGGATTTTAGGAAGTATTGGTTTTATAGAAGCATTGCTACTCACTAAAGGAAGCTTTATTCCGGCAAATCTCCAATATGTTTATAAGCGGTTTGAAGTGTTTTTAAATCCCTTTATTGATGAACGAGATACAGGACACCAGTTAGTAAATTCATATTATGCTATAAGCAACGGTGGTTGGTTTGGTCGAGGTCTGGGGAACAGCATCCAGAAAAAAGGATTTCTACCAGAGGCTCATTCTGACTTTATTTTTGCAATTACAGTGGAAGAACTAGGATTAATTGTTTCATTGATCATCCTTGTCATTCTATTTTTCTTGATAGCACGTATTATTTTAGTTGGCGTTCGTTCTAGAAAGCCGTTTAACTCCTTACTGTGTATAGGTATTGGAGCAATGTTGCTAATCCAGGTTTTCATCAATCTGGGCGGGATTACAGGGATTATTCCTTTGACAGGTATTACATTCCCATTCCTAAGTCATGGCGGGAACAGCTTATTGATTATTTCTGTCTCAATTGGCTTTGTATTGAATATCAGTGCCGATGAAAAAAGACAGAGACTTGTTGACGAATATCAGATGATTGAAACTGATAGATAATTACTGAAGGTAAAAATTAAGAGGTAGGAGTGGGAAAATGAAGAAAGTTTTAGTAGCAAACCGAGGCGAAATCGCCGTACGTATTTTTCGAGCGTGTACTGAGCTGGGTATCAGAACAGTAGCAGTGTATGCGGCAGAAGATGAATATTCTGTCCATCGCTTTAAAGCTGATGAAGCTTATCTAGCCGGAAAAGGGAAGAAACCAATTGAGGCATACTTGGATATTGAAGGTATTTTGAGTATCGCTAAGAAATGTGGCGCTGATGCAATTCATCCGGGATATGGTTTTCTATCTGAAAACCTTGAATTTGCACAACGTTGTGAAGAAGAAGGTATAACATTTATCGGACCTAAATCCCACCATTTGGATATTTTTGGAGATAAGATAAAGGCAAAAGAAGCTGCTGTAGCTGCAGGGATCTCTTCTATTCCAGGTTCTGATGGACCTGTCGATACTGTGGATGAGGTTCTGAGCTTTGCAGAAAGCCATGGGTTTCCTGTCATGATCAAAGCGGCCTTGGGCGGCGGCGGACGTGGTATGCGTGTTGCGCATGATGAAAAGGAAGCACGTGAAGGGTATGATCGAGCAAAAAGTGAAGCAAAAGCTGCGTTTGGTTCAGACGAAGTTTATGTAGAAAAATACATTTCAAATCCTAAACATATAGAGGTTCAAATCTTAGGGGATCAACATGGCAATGTGATTCATTTATTTGAGCGAGATTGCTCTGTTCAACGACGTCATCAAAAAGTAGTCGAAGTAGCGCCTTGCGTTTCAATGGATGAGAAGATGCGTCATGAAATCTGTGATGCAGCAGTTCAATTGATGCGCCATGTTGGTTATGTGAACGCCGGAACGGTAGAGTTCCTGGTTGAAGGGGATCGTTTCTATTTTATTGAAGTCAATCCTCGTGTTCAGGTAGAGCATACGATTACGGAAATGATCACGGATATCGACATTGTCGTTTCACAGCTTCAAATTGCACAAGGAATGGATATGCATAAAGAGATGCAGATTCCGCAACAAAAGGATCTGACATTGAATGGTGCTGCAATCCAATGCAGGATCACAACGGAAGACCCGTTGAATCAGTTTATGCCTGATACAGGGAAAATCGATACCTACCGCTCGCCAGGTGGTTTTGGTGTTCGTTTAGACGTGGGAAATGCTTATTCTGGTTACGCAGTCACGCCTTACTTTGATTCTTTGCTTGTTAAGGTGTGTACACATGGCTTTAGCTTTGAAAAGGCGGTGCAGAAAATGCAACGCTGCTTGAAGGAATTCCGTGTGAGAGGGGTCAAGACGAATATTCCATTTCTACAGAATGTTGTTAGTCATCCGGTCTTTATTTCTGGTGAAGCGAATACAACATTTATTGATAACACACCTGACTTGTTCGAATTTCCAAAGGTGCGAGACCGCGGAAATAAAACAATGAAGTTTATCGGAGAAGTGACAGTTAATGGCTTTCCAGGCATTGAAAAGACGACGAAAAAATTCTTTGAACTACCTAGAGTGCCAAAGACACTTGCTGTGAAAAAGGATATTGTGACAGCTAAAAATATTCTTGATGAAAAAGGAGCAGATGCAGTAGCTACATGGGTCAAAGAACAAGAAAATGTTCTATTGACAGATACAACTTTTAGAGATGCTCATCAAAGCTTACTTGCAACCCGAGTGAGGACGCAAGATTTTAAAGAAATCGCACAGCTGACAGCAGAAGGACTTCCAGAGCTTTTCTCCAGTGAGATGTGGGGCGGAGCAACCTTTGATGTTGCCTACCGTTTCTTAAATGAAGATCCTTGGCAGCGGTTGAGAAAACTAAGAAAATTGATGCCAAATATGCTGTTCCAAATGCTATTTAGAGGTTCTAATGCTGTTGGTTATCAGAATTACCCCGATAACGTGATTGCAGAATTCATTAAGGAGGCTGCGACTCAGGGGATCGATGTATTCCGGATATTTGATAGCTTGAACTGGATTCCTCAAATGGAAAAAAGTATTCAAGCGGTTCGTGATTCAGGGAAAATTGCAGAAGCAGCAATTTGCTATACTGGGGATATCAATGATCCGGAGAGAGCAAAATACAATGTTCAATATTACAAAGATATGGCAAAAGAGTTGGAACAACTAGGTAGTCATATCATTGCAATCAAAGACATGGCTGGCTTACTGAAACCTCAGGCTGCATACCGCCTGATCAGTGAATTGAAAGATACTGTGAATATCCCTATCCATCTTCATACCCATGATACAAGTGGGAATGGGATCATCACTTATTCTGCGGCAACAAAAGCAGGTGTTGACATTGTTGATGTGGCTGCGAGCGCTATGAGTGGAGCGACTAGTCAGCCAAGTATGACGAGCTTGTATTACGCACTGGTCAATGGGGCACGTACGCCTGACATTGATGTAGACAATGCGCAAAAAATCAATCATTACTGGGAAGATGTGCGGATGTATTATACGCCATTTGAAAACGGGCTGAATGCCCCTCAAACAGAGGTCTACATGCATGAGATGCCTGGTGGTCAGTATTCCAATTTACAGCAGCAAGCAAAAGCTATTGGCCTTGGGGATCAATGGGATGATATCAAAAAAATGTACAGAACAGTGAATTTGATGTTTGGCGACATCATCAAAGTAACACCGTCTTCTAAAGTAGTTGGAGATATGGCGTTGTTTATGGTTCAAAATGATTTGACAGAGCAAGACATTTACGATCGTGGTGGCGAATTAAGCTTCCCGGAATCTGTCGTGACGTTTTTCCAAGGAGATCTAGGTCAGCCTGTAGGCGGGTTTCCTAAAGAACTGCAAAAAGTTATTCTTAAAGGACGACCAGCATTTACAGAGCGACCAGGAAGCTTGGCAGCACCCGTTGATTTTGATCAAGTTCGTAAAGAGCTGGCAGAGAAAATCGGCTATGAGCCAAAACAGGAAGAGGTACTGAGCTACTTGATGTACCCACAAGTTTTTCTTGATTATCGAACATCGTATCAAACATATGGAGATGTTACGTTATTGGATACACCGACATTCTTCCACGGCATTCGCTTAGGGGAGTCAGTGGAAGTACAGATCGAAAAGGGAAAGACCTTGATTATTCGTCTTGACGAAGTTGGTGAACCAGATATTGAAGGAAATCGTACGCTTTTCTTCAACCTAAATGGACAAAGACGAGAAGTTGTCATCAAAGATCGTTCAATCATATCCAGTGTTCAGACGAAGCGTAAAGCGGAACCAACGAACAAAGGGCAGGTTGGTGCAACGATGTCCGGATCAGTCTTACAAATACTGGTTAAAAAAGGAGACAAGGTCAAAAAAGGTGATCCGCTGATGATCACTGAGGCGATGAAGATGGAGACCAGTCTGGATGCTCATTTTGACGGAACGGTTGACCATATTTATGTGACTGAAGGAGAACCCATCAGTTCTGGGGACCTATTGATTGAATTAACAGAAAAATAAGGTGAATCAGGAGGAACAAATGAAACGATTTTTAGCTTTTTTAGCAGTACTCATTTCGGTATTGGTCATTGGCTATCTTCAACCTGTATTTTTTCCTCCTGAAAAAGCTGAGATCGACATAGAGGACATTAACAGAGCAGATGTCTTTCATACGGCATTGCCACATGAAGAGCTGCCCGCTTCCGGGTATGCTCTATACATAGGAAAAAAAATCAATGAATTTACCGATGTGTTTGGAGAACCACTGACGTCTTATGATACTGGACTAGGTTATGAGCTTTGGACATTTGGTGAAGAAGATAGTGAATATATGGAAGTAAGTGTGAAGGATAAGAAGATATGTGCAGTAAAGGCCTTTAATACAACAGAGGCTATGCACCCGTTTGAAATAGGGATGACTCTTTCTGAGGTATCTGATATCACCACGGTTTTTTCAAATTTTGAAATAGGCTATAAGGATATGGCCTATTCTGTTGAATTGATGGAGGAGGACATGAATTATCGACCGCTATTTGCTTTTGATAACGAAACGTTTGCGGTGCTCTTCTTTGCGCAAGGAAAAGATGTTCTGTCTGGTGTAGTTTATTTATCCAAAGAATACTTGTTGACGGTCATGCCGTATCAGCTGATAGCCGGAGAAGCATTGCCGATCACAATCAGTGATTTGTTACCTGAAATGATTGACGAGAAACAAAAAACAATGATTCGTATGATCAATATGATTCGAATAAACGAGGCATTGCCCGCTTATTCTTTCCATATATCTGCTGAAAAAAATGCAGAACAGCTCTATCAATTTTATGAAGAGAAGTTCTATGAAGAAAATGCGGTAGATTTTCTTTCCGTTGAGCGGCTAGAGTCATTGTCTCGCGTGAAAAGTGAGAGTTTAGGCGAAATTGCCACTTCTTTTATTTTCACAAATTCAGAATTTGAATCAATGCTTGCCAAAAGTGAGTTGGATTTACGTAAATCTCAGGGGATTTTTATGACACCTGTTTATGACCTTTCATTTACAGCACTTTATTGGTTTTCAGACAGCGCATACTACTCCCGCTTTTCTAGGGATGAAAATGAAGCCATTGGCGTTGCTTTTTCTAAAGAGGATGTGTTAGTCTTAATACAGGCTGTTGAAAATATTACAGAAGAAACAGAGGATAGTAGGTAGATAAAATGATAGTGAATGAATCACTTTTTGATATAGAAGATCAAACAGAACTATTGATTCAGACAGTATTGAGTAGTCAAACTGTGGATCAATATAAAAGGAATAAAGAAAAAATGAGATGTTCAGAAAGTGTGCAGACAAAGCTGGTCAACTTTTTAACATCAAAAAAAGAATTTGAGCGGATTGAGAATTATGGTTCTCATGCGCCTGACTTTAGAACGAAGCAACGAGCGTTGAGACAGGCTAAAAGACAACTGGATATGTGCGAAGAAGTCGCTGATTTTAGAGTATCAGAGACAGAGGTGCAGGATATTCTTGATATTGTCAGTACTGCGATAGCAAAGACGATTTCCGAAGACATCAAAGTAGATGCTGGAAATCCATTCTTTACAAAAGGAAATAACCATGGATGCGGGGGTAGTTGTCATGCAAGTTGATGAGGAAAAAGAATTGATTATTCAAAAACGAAGATCAATAGTGGTATGGGTCTATTCGTTAAAGCAGTTGAAAACACTGAAGCGTCATGGATTTATTCAGTATGTTTCCAGAAGAATGAAGTATGTCGTTTTGTATATGAATGAAGAAAACATTGAGACTGCGGAAGAAAAAATCAACAGCCTGCATTTTGTTCGTAAGGTAGAACGTTCTTATCGTCCGGATGTGGAAATGAATTTTGCTGAGAAGATTGGTACGAAAGCAGCTTACCAATATGTAGAGGAAGAAGGATTTGAAGTAGAAGAAATCAATACTCAGATTCGTTTGGCAGAAAACGTTTGATCATAGTTTAAGATGAGAAGATGAAGAATGTGGAGGAATTTCAAACATTTTTCATCTTTTTTCCATGAACTGAGGATAAAATAGGACTATTGAATAGGTATAAGAGTGATTTGGTACACAAACATAATAATCTGGGGAATAATAGCAAATTTTTGGTATGTTGTTGAGGCATTGAAGATACCAATAGTGAGTAGGAGTGAAACGTATGCGGGTAGTTGCAGGAGAATATAGAGGTCGTCGTTTAAAAGCGTTAGATGGTGAAAATACTCGACCAACAACGGACAAGGTCAAAGAATCCATCTTTAATATGATCGGTCCTTATTTTGATGAAGAAAGCGTGTTGGATTTATATTCTGGTAGTGGAGGCTTAGCTATTGAAGCAGTGTCTCGAGGGGCCAGACACGCATTTTGTATTGAAAAAAACTTTGCGGCACTGAAAGTAATCAAGGAAAATATTGCAGTTACAAAAGAACCAGAGAAATTCACGATAAAAAAAATGGATGCAGATAAGGCACTTGAGGCATTTTCTGAGGAAGGAAAAACATTTGATATTGTCCTTTTAGACCCGCCATATGCGCAGCAAAAAATCGAAAAACAGCTAGAAATGATGGAGAAAAATCATATGCTGACGGATCGAAGTGTTATAGTTTGTGAGACGGATAAAATGGTCAACCTACCAGAGGAAATTGGTTTCTTATATAAAGCGAAGGAAACAGTTTACGGAATCACTCAAATCACGATTTACAGAAGGGACGAATCTGATGACTAAAATTGCTCTTTTTCCTGGCAGCTTCGATCCATTCACGATGGGGCATCTGAATACCGTTGAACGAGCTGCGCTGATTTTTGATCGGGTAATCATTGGTGTCTTTACAAATACCACAAAAAAGGCTCTATTTGATGCGGCTGAAAAAGAAAAGATGATTCGCGAGGCGACGACGCATCTTGGAAATGTAGACGTTCTTCAACAAGAGCGTAAACTGACTGTGGAGGTTGCACAGGAGCTGGGTGCGAAGTTCTTGATTCGTGGGATTCGGAACACGCAGGATTACGAATATGAAAAAAATATTGCTTTGATGAATCGCCATTTGGATACAGCGATGGACACGATTTTTCTGCTGGCAGATGAAAAATATGGGCATATCAGCTCAAGTATTTTGAAAGAAATTTTAGCGTTTGGTGGAGATGTTTCCGAGTATTTACCGGAAGCTGTCAATCAAGCCTTGCAAAATAGAGGGTTGTCGCATGGAGAGTAAAAGAAAATATTCACTTAAAACATTTATTCCTTATCTTCTGATTGCTGCATTTATTTTGGTCTTTGTTATTAGGATTCCTTACTATATTGAAGGGCCGGGTTCAACAGAGAATCTAAAAGATTTTGTGACTGTAGATGGAAAAACCGATAAGTCCTCAGGTGGTTTCTATTTGACGACTGTAGGTGTAAAAAAGGCAACACTTGCCTCTGCGCTCTTTGCTCATTTTTCAGATTTCAATGAGCTCATCAGTAAAGAGGACTTAATGGGGGGCAGCACCAACGAGGAATATGAGCAAATCCAAAAATATTACATGGATTCCTCGCAGAATGCTGCTATTGAGCAAGCCATGAAACTGGCGGGTGTTGACTATGAAATGGCATTTAAAGGTGTTTATGTTTTGACGATCGATGAAAAGTCGGATTTTAAAGGAAAGATCAAAGTAGGAGATACGGTCACCGGCGCGGATGGAAAAACATTTAAAAGCAGTGAAGAACTTGTCAACTATATAAAGAGTAAAAAGGTTGGGGAAGAAGTGACTGTGTCTTTTACCCATAATGGAGAAGAAAGAGAAGCCACTGGGAAGCTGATTGAGCTTTCGACTAAAAAACCTGGAATCGGCATTGGATTGACAGATCATACCGAAATATCTTCGGATGTTTCTGTAGAAATTGATGCTGGTAGTATCGGCGGACCGTCTGCCGGGTTGATGTTTACACTGGAAACCTATGAACTGTTGACAGGAAAGAATATTCGAAAGGGTCACGAGATTGCCGGGACTGGAACGATCAACTCTGAAGGAGTGGTTGGAAGAATTGGCGGTATTGACAAAAAAATCGTTACAGCTAGCCAAAACGGCGCAGAAATATTTTTTGCTCCGGACGACGAAATTTCCGATGAAATTAGAAAAGAGAACCCAGATATCAAAACAAATTACGAAGAAGCTGTAGCAGCTGGAAAGAAAATCAATACGAAAATGAAAATCGTTCCTGTAAAAACTGTACAGGATGCGTTAGATTATTTAGATAAGCTAGAGGAAAAATAAAGAGATAGACCGTCGGACAAAAGAGAGCTGTTCGACGGTCTATTCTTTGAGAGAAATGTAGTTAGGATATTTTATCAACGATTTAAATAATGTGTAAATGGTCCAAAGTCAAAAAATAAACCGATAAAAAAGAGTAAGAATAATAGAATCAACCCGAAAGAGATAAACTTAGTCACTCTGTAACTGAACAATGGATTATTCAGCAATGAATCAAATCTTCTTTGACGATAAACCTGTTGGGAAATAGTAATCGAGTTCTTTTCTTCAATTTCTTTTAGTCGTTCTAGAATGATCTCCCCATCCGTTTCACTGAATAGCTCGGAGAAAATGGCGTTTTCACATTCAAAATCAATGAAGTATGTGTACATTTTTTTGCGAGTAGGAGGGAATCCACTGGACCAATCCAAATAGGTCAATGTATTCAATAATCGTCATAAAAATGATACGTTGATCGGTAAAAACAAATAATCTATTGCCTCGTAAATCATGAAAATCTTTCACATATTGCCTCGCTTTTTCACTTTTGGGATGATAAAGACCCATGATACCTGTATTCATAAAAGACAAATTTGCCCCGTCTGTTGTCAATGGTAAGATAGAGCGGATCACTTCATTACTTCCTAAATGATTTTCTTCCAGTGATTCAAGAAGTTCCTGCAAAAAGATATACATTTTAGTTTGCTGAAAAAGTGCTTTTTTTTGTTTTTTTGTCAGGTCCTCGTTAGTTTTGTTTAGGTATGTCTGATTTATGTCTCTAGTATTTTTTCTAAAAGTATTCCCCATTATACCCCTCCTTTTCCAATACAGCTTTTAATTTTTTTCGGCCTCTTGATAGATGATTATATACCTGAGAGACATCTATGCTTAATAAGGTTGAAATTTCTTGCGGTGTTTCTTTATAGAAATAGTGGTTTAAGAAAATCAATTGATCTTCCGCACTTAATGAGCCAATCAATACTAAAAATTGTTCTTTTTCCAAATATCGGTCATAGGTTGCCTGTTCTTTTGCTTGATCAAGAGGTAGAATATCTTGTTTTCGAAGGATCTGTCTTTTTTTATCAATACTCGCATTTCGTGCAATGGTAAGTGTCCACGTTTTCAAACTACTTTTAGCTGCATCAAATTGGGAAATATTTTTCCATAGACTATAAAAAACTTCATTTTCTGTATCTTTATGATAGCTATACTACTCCGGGCGGTTTAACACGGCACAAATCGTCTTTATAATGTCATTTCCCAAGTGATCAATCAACAATTCCAATCCTTTATAGTCCCGATTTTTCAATAATTTGACAATCGTATCATCCATGCTATTCCCCCTCTCTCATAATATTATACGTTGAAGAAACCAATTTTCTATCTTTTAGAAAAATTTTGCGTAGTATATTTTAGGAGGAAAGAAATGAAAGAGAAAATAATGCACTATCGCTACTGGCTGATAAGCGTTTTTTTGATTGTTACTCTTATTGCCTTTTTTTGTTTACGGTTTATCCTTGCTTCAAATAGAATGCCGGAGGCAACCTCAGAGGAGTGGCTTACTTCTTCTACGATAAGCGAGGACAATCTGCTGACAGCGAGCTCAGAGGAGGCGCTGAAATCTATGTATGTAGATGTTAAGGGAGCAATTATGAAACCGGGAATCTACCCTGTTGAAGCAGAGATGAGAGTCTGGGATGTGTTGGAGCTGGCAGGCGGAGTGACGGAACTGGCAGATGAAAACAAAATCAATTTTTCTCAGAAAGTAGAAGATCAAATGGTTATTTACGTTCCAGAAATAGGGGAAGAGACAGATGCTGTACCAGTTGAACAGTTTTCTGAAAAAGGAGTGGATTCCGGAAAAATCAATTTGAATACTGCAACAGAGCAAGAGCTGATGACCTTGTCGGGCATCGGTCAAAAAAAGGCTCAGGAAATTATCAGCTATAGAGAAGTACATGGTAAGTTCACTGCTGTCGAGGATTTAGCGCTGATTTCTGGTTTTGGTGAAAAGACTGTTGAAAAGCTCAGAGAGTTTATTTGTGTTTCTTAGGATCATTTATTTTGGAAAGGCTATTGACGGCAATTTTGAATTCACGTACTATTTGTATAACTCACTTTTTCATTTAAAATAAAACATTCCTCCTTCAAAGAGGATGAAGGCATGTCTTTATTTGGTGAGTGTAAAGAACTTGCGCAACTGAGTGATTAAATTCTGGAAAGGGGCAATTGATTTGAACCTGTTCCTAGAGATGATAAGGAGAAAATAAATGACTTTAGAACGTATTCCTTGGGATCAGTATTTCATGGCACAAAGTGTGCTGTTGGCATTAAGAAGCACATGCACCCGTTTGGAGGTTGGAGCAACAATCGTCCGCGATAAGCGAATCATTGCCGGAGGCTACAATGGTTCTGTCAGCGGGGATGTTCATTGTATTGATGAGGATTGTTATGTTGTGGATGGACATTGTGTTCGAACGATTCATGCAGAAATGAATGCAGTTTTGCAATGTGCGAAATTTGGTATCCCAACAGATGGAGCAGAAATCTATGTAACACATTTCCCTTGTTTACAATGCACGAAAATGATTCTGCAGGCTGGGATCAAAAAGATTCACTATTTAAAGGATTATCGAAATGATCCTTATGCCGTCGAGTTAATATCTAAAGCTGGAGCTACAGCTGATAAGGTGACCTTATCCAAAAAATATTTTTCTGAGCTTCAACTTGGAGAAGAAGAAAGCAGCTTAGGTGAGACACCAATTTCAGAAACTGACTAACTTTTGTTTTTTTCCAGTTCTTTTTGCTATTGCCACCCATTGTATTGTTTTGAATTTTAATGGTGTGACAGGTTTATTCTGGTTAATTTGCCTCATTCGCTTGTTTAAAACAGAGCGCCGAGATTTAATCATTTGGGCGATTGTATTCAGCCTGTTGGTGTTATTTTGTGCAGTTTTTGTACGCTTGAAGGAATATCCGGAGACGCTAAATTCTGGACCTGTAAAGATGCTTGCTTTTCAAGTAGATACAGATAATATCAAAGTTGATGGTGATTATCTGCAATTGGAGGGGCATGTCTACCTTGATGATAGTAGACAGCGTGTGCGGGCTGTCTACTCTCTTGGATCGGAAGAAGAGCAGACGAGGTGGCAGAATGTTGATCAAGCGCTTCTAGCTACTGTTTCGGGTGTTTTAGAACGACCTTCAGTGAAAACGAACTTGAATGGGTTTGATTATCGAAGCAATTTAAGAAATAGTAGCATCAATCAAATTCTGACGATTGAGTCTTTTCATGATTTAAAAGTAAGAAAGGTATCTTGGTATGATGTTATTACGCATCTGTCGATTGTTAGAAGACGCCTATTACTGTATTGCGAACGGAAATTTTCACCTGCAATAGCGACCTATATCCAGATTCTTTTGCTAGGAGAACAGAGTGCCGATTCTGAGTTGACTGATACATTCAACCAGTTGGGAATTCTTCATTTATTTAGTTTATCTGGGATGCATGTGGTGTTCTTCTTTCAGTTCTTTCGCCTTATTGCTTTAAAATTGGGCGTAACGATCGAACAATGGTTTTGGCTGCAGCTGGTGCTGTCTTTTATTTTTGGTGGGCTTACAGGCTTCTCAATAAGTGTGAGTCGTTCCTTGCTTCAAACAAATATTTCAGAATGCAACAGACGTTTTCAATTGAAGTTCTCATCACTAGATACTTGGAGTCTGACACTTTTTTGTGGTGTTATCTGCCAGCCGTTTTCCTTGTTCACATTAGCAGGACAGTACAGCTATTCACTTTCTTTCTTCATTTTATTCATTGGTCCAGCATTGAATGGGATAAAGCAACGGTCTGTTCAGCAGTTATGTTTTTCTATGTTGCTGTCTATCTTTACGTTACCCATACTTGCTGTTAGTTCCTATGATTGGAAGCCGGTTGGGATTGTGTTAACCTTTCTTCTCCTTCCTTTATTTGAAAAGGTATTGTTGCCCAATTTGACGATTTTATTTGTTTCGTCCTTTTTTATAAGAGTGCCCTTGGCAGAACCGTTGATGGAGAAGCTCCTTCAGATTTTGAACGACTTTTTTCATTGGCTGGGAAGAATGAATCCTTTTTCTGCGACGATAGGGCATATTTCTACGGGGCTATTTATCATTGAGTTCTTATTGATCTTTTTAGTGTTGCTTTTTTTAGAAAAGAAATGGCAACGTTCAGTCATTTTCTTGGGGATATTGCTCCTGCTCATTAATCAGAAATACGTGCTACAAAAGGGAATTATCGCTTATATCGACGTAGGTCAGGGAGATAGTATTTTGATTCAGGCGCCGTTTCATGGAGAAACCATATTGATCGATACAGGTGGGAAGCTAGATTTTTCTAAAGAGGAATGGCGAGAGCGGAAAAACAAGAAAAATAATGCAGACTATACGGTCCTTCCTTTCTTGAAAAGTAGGGGGATAGACAATTTAGATAAGGTTATTATCACTCATGCAGATACAGACCACATGGGTGATCTTCTTTCTATTAGTGATAAGGTGTTTATTAAGCAGGTCTATTTCCCAAAAGGAGCAGAGGCTGATGTGCCTTTTCTAAATATGTTGCAGCAGCTTGCTCAGAGGGGAACGGAAGTTTCACCGATACTAGCAGGAGAGAAGATCGATAGCCTTTTCCAGCTTCGTGTGTTATCGCCATCGTCCGTGGGAGAGGGCGGCAACAACGATTCTTTAGTTATTCATACGAAGATAGCCGCCGCTAATTTTCTGTTTACAGGAGATCTAGAGGAAACAGGGGAGTTGGAATTGATAAGAAAATACCCGCAGCTGCCGGTCGATATTTTGAAGATTGCGCATCACGGGAGCAAGACATCTACAAGCAAAGCGTTCATCACACAGTTGAAACCAAAGCAGGCAATTATTTCCAGTGGGAGAAACAATCGTTTTGGCCACCCGCATAGTGAAACATTGGCTACTTTATCAGAGAGTGATGTAGCCGTTTTTCAGACAGCTGAATCTGGTATGATTTACTATGAATGGCTGCCATTTATAGCCTTATCAGAAGCTCAAACGATTTTAGATTCTGACTAGATTTTGTTTCACAGTAATGGTAGGATGGATAGGAGAAAAGAGGGATCACATGAGTTTGCAGACAGTTTTGAAAGACATTAGAGAGAAAAAAATTGCTCCGGTTTATCTGGTTTTAGGAACAGAGATTTACCTTAGTGAGCTATTTAAGACAGAATTACTGTCTCAGCTTTTTGAACCGGGTGATGATGAATTCAATGTGACTTCTTATGACATGGAGGAGACAACTCTTTCTGTCGCTTTGGGAGAAGCCGAGACATTACCCTTTTTTGGCGACCATCGCTTGGTATTTATCGAGAATCCTTATTTCTTGACCAGTGAAAAAAAATCAAATGGTCTCGAGCACGACATGAAAGAGCTGACAGCGTATCTAGAACAGCCATCAGAATCGACCATTGTTGTTTTCCATGCAGCAGTGGAAAAGCTTGATGAAAGAAAAAAAGTCACAAAGCTTTTGAAAAAATCAGCGGTAGTCGTTGATGTTTCGCCGATGGATGAAAAAGCATTGAGGACATATGTGCAACAAGCAATACAAAATGAAGGCTATGAGATAGAGCCGAAGGCATTTGATTTGCTGCTTCATTTATCTGATTTCCAGCTAACGAAGGTCATGGGAGAGTTACAAAAGCTGTATTTGTTTTCATCTGAGGAGAAACGAATTGCTTTGACAACGGTTGAAGCATTAGTTCCTAAATCGTTGGAGCACAATGTGTTTGACCTGAGTGCCGAAATTCTTTCAGGGAATAGCGGAAAAGCACTTCAAACCTATGAGGATTTACTTTTACAGGGAGAAGAGACGATCAAGCTGTCAGCAATCTTATTAAGTCAGCTTCGCTTACTATTACAAATCAAGATTTTGGCACAGCTGGGGTATCAGCAAGCAAATATTGCCGAAGCGTTGAGTATTCATCCGTATCGTATCAAACTTGGGATGCAACAAAGCAAACGATTTGAGCTAGCTCGGCTGGAAAAAATTTTTGATGAATTGGTCGAAAATGATTTCTTGGTAAAGACAGGGAAAATGGATAAAGAGCTGTTGTTTGAGCTATTCATACTAAAAATTTCCGGTCAAAAACAGCGCTGAACATGGAGCAAAGAATTAATGGCTATTTATGAATAATAAAAAAGAGTAGGTAGAACAATAAGATGCTTTGTTCGTACTCTAGTCGTGAATATAAAGATTGAACCAGATGCACTTCCGATGATTTAGGAGTAGCTTCTGGTTCAGTCTTTTTTCTTTTTGTGCAAAAAAGAAGCTGACAGAAGTCAGCTTCTACAAAGTCAATTATTTAACTAATTGTTTGCTCAAGCGAGATTTATCGCGGTTCGCTTTGTTTTTATGGATTAAACCTTTAGTTTCAGCCATATCAACAGCTTTTACAGCGTCTTTATAAAGTGCATCTACATTGTCAGCTCCAGCAGCTACAGCTTCTTCAAATTTTTTGATAGCTGTACGCATAGCGTTTGTTTGAGATGAATTTTTAGCATTCGCGTTTGCATTAGTACGTACACGTTTGATTGCAGATTCAATATTTGGCATTTCTTTCACCTCCGATAAAATAAGGTCTTACATCTTGGTTAGCCAAAATGTAATTCAACAGTAATCATTATACCGAATCCGCTCAGTCATTGCAATAAAAGATGACAAGATTTTTTCCTTAACAGTTAATTTGTTTTTCTATCGAGTGTTTTGGTGTGGTTATTTTTAATCCTTCGTTAGGTAGTATTATTAGTAAAAAAGAACACATGATTGTAGAATGGAGAAAACTATTGTGAAGGTATGAGGCTGTATGAAAAAGTGGATTGTTTTTTTATTGTTGTTATATTAGCTGGGGCAGGGGGCTTTTTTTTTGGCGCAGCAATCAAAAAACAACTGTAGAGGTATCATCAATTGATGAAAGTGTGAAAAAAGTAATGACGGATAATCCAGAAGATTTTTTAATAAAAACGGGACGCTCTGATGCTGAAAATAAAAACCGCCGCTCCATCTTGAAAACATTTATTCAACAGAAGCTGATGAAGGATGGGAATATCATCACGAACTATCTGCCTGATGAAGAGCAGCAAAACGTTGTAGCCTATGGTATGTTTATGTATATCAAAGAAAAGGTTTTTCATAAAGAGAATGCAACAAAATGGTACAAAACAGAACGCTTCAAGTGAGGGAAGACGATGAAAAAAATACTTGTATTTATAGTGGCTTGTTTATTGATAGGCATTCCGGAGGTAGTTCATGCAGAAACAGAAGAACAGAGCAACAGAGCAACCATACATTTACGCAGCCGTTTCAAGATGAAGCTATCTTTTCAAATTATCTGAACATCTCTATTCAAAATCAGACTTACGCGGATTTGGGGATAGTTTTACCTGAAAAATTGACTACCGATTATTTTAAAGCTTTGACAAATGTTCTTAATTTACTTGGAAACTATACCCAAAGTAACACGGGAGATATTACTTTTTATAGAAATGAACCCAATAAAAATGAACTGGTTTCTCATAACCTGATTGTTCTCGGTACGCCAAAGGACAATTCGTTGATTAAGAAACTAAATGAACATCTTTATTTCCAGTATTCGGATGATTTTGACACATTTATTTCGAATGAAAAGTTGAGCATTGAATCCGATTATGGAAAGAGCATAGGAACGGCGCAATTGCTATTTTCTCCTTACAATAGAGATGCTGTTTCTCTTGTTTTAACAGGGGTCGATTCCGAAGCGGTCTATCTGGCTTCTACTCAGCTAAAATCACAGGCGAACGCGTCGATTTATCAAGGGGATGCTGTGGTAGTTGATGCGAATTACCGTCGCTATGATTACCGCTTCAAAAAAGAAGCTTCTGCAGATGAAGATGAGTCTGTTCTT
Organism: Enterococcus sp. 9E7_DIV0242; assembly: GCF_002140975.2. Classification (NCBI taxonomy): domain Bacteria; kingdom Bacillati; phylum Bacillota; class Bacilli; order Lactobacillales; family Enterococcaceae; genus Enterococcus; species Candidatus Enterococcus clewellii. The sequence goes on along the minus strand of NZ_CP147247.1, from coordinate 576,948 downwards.
TCAAGGATTATCAGTCAGAAGGATGCGGTAATTTACGGAATAGTCTTTGTTCTGGCAGTAGTAATAGTTGTTTTAGTTCTATACTTTGTTATCAAGCGCTACTACCCAACACCGACTGCGAAAGAAAAGGGGGGCGAACAGAATGATCAATAGTAAGAATCGAAGCGTGATCATGGATCTCTCATTGCTGGGGTTTTTGACAGTCGTACTTCTGACAGCTGTATTTATGGCTGTTGGGCCAAATACTTTTTTCTTTAATTTGATTTGCTTGATGGTCACGTTTATCCTTGTAATCATTACGTATTTCATTAATATTGTGACGGGCTTGATTTTTAATCTGTTATTTTTCTTTGCCCAACTAGGGTATGTTTTCTATATCAGTATGTATGGTGATGTTTTTTCCTTAGGTTACATTTTTTTGGTGATCGTACCACCTATTTTATGTGTGCTTATCTGCAGGGTTTCGAGAGCTTCAATATGATGTGTAGCAGCGATAAAGTAGCTGTTCAACGCTAAACCGATGAATGAAGGGCTTGTCTATTATTTATTAATAGAAAAAGTTGAAAAAGTCATGAAAAAAAGTAATACTAGTAGAAGAATCTGAAGATAGGGAGTGGGCAGAGATGAAAAAAATCGTTGTTGTTTTTGGTACAAGACCAGAAGCAATCAAAATGTGTCCTTTGGTCAATGAACTGAAGAAACGAAGGGCTTTCGAAGTCAAGGTTTGTGTCACTGGGCAGCATCGAGAAATGTTGGATCAGGTGTTGAAGGTATTCAATGTCGAGCCCGACTATGATTTGGCGATAATGAAAGAAAACCAAACGCTTTTTGATGTAACAAGCGCTATTTTATTGAACATAAAAGACATACTTGAGCTGGAAAAACCAGACGTTGTTTTGGTTCATGGAGACACAACTACAACCTTTGCAACAGGGTTAGCTTGCTTCTATTTACAGATTCCTGTTGGACATGTGGAAGCTGGTTTACGAACGTACAATATTTATTCTCCTTTTCCGGAAGAGTTTAATCGTCAAGCGGTAGGGCTTATCAGTAAATTTAATTTTGCTCCGACAGAAACGGCAAAGCATCATTTGTTGAAAGAGGGCAAACTTGCGTCTGATATCTATGTAACTGGGAATACAGCAATCGATGCGTTAGAAACTACAATTACGCCATCGTACCAACATAAAGAGCTTGATTGGGTAGGAGAGGACCGACTGATCCTGATAACTGCGCATCGTCGAGAGAATCTTGGTGAACCGATGGAGCATATGTTTCGAGCTATTCGCCGGATTGTTGATGAGCATCAGGATGTCAAAGCGATTTATCCGATCCATTTGAATCCTAAGGTAAGGGAAGCGGCAGCTAAATACCTTTCCGGAGATGATCGAATTCATTTGATTGAGCCATTAGAGGTCGTTGATTTCCATAATTTCATGGCTAAAAGCTACCTGATTTTGACGGATAGCGGTGGGATTCAAGAAGAGGCTCCATCCTTAGGAAAACCCGTTCTTGTTATGAGGGATACAACGGAACGGCCGGAAGGAATCGCAGCAGGCACACTCAAGCTTGTCGGAACAGATGAAGAAACAATTTACAAGAATTTCAAGCAATTGCTGGAAGATCCTCAGGCGTACGAACGCATGAGTCATGCTAGTAATCCTTATGGAGATGGTCTAGCCTCAAAACGAATTGCAGATATTCTTGAGGAAAAGCTTTAAAAACATAGGTTGTGACAAAAGCGCTTAGCTTCAAGCAATAAGCCGAGAATTTTGAAAATTGTTCCATAAATTTTCGGCTTATTGTCGAAGGAGCTAATTTGAAAACACCGTTTATTCGATTTCTAGGGACTAGGGCATAATTGTGTCACAGTCCTTTTTGTTGAGTACAATAAGGCGATTTCAAAAAATTATGAGCGACTTTCCGCAAGGACTGATTTTCGTTTGTCTGACTTTGTCTGTTCCTTTTCAGCAATTGGAATTGTTCGAAGGAGTCGCAAGCCATTTAGAATGACTAGAATCGTACTTCCTTCATGACCGATCACGCCAAGTGGGAGATTAATAACTTGGAATAGATTAGAAAAAATCAGCAATAGGATAACAGCTGCGGAGAAAATAATATTTTGTGTAACGATTTTCTTTAATTTTTTGGATAAAAGATGACTCATCTGAAGCTTTTCCAAATCGTTTTTCATTAACACGACATCTGCGACATCCATTGCGACATCAGTTCCTTCTCCCATAGCTACACCGATTGCAGCATTTGCCAGAGCGGGTGCATCGTTGATTCCGTCTCCGACCATTGCGTTTACACCATATTTCTCTTTTTGCTCCTTAATTAACTTGGTTTTATCCTCTGGTAGACAGTTAGCGTGAATTTCATTGATAGACAAGGTACTCGCAACTGCTTCAGCGGTCTTCAAATGATCCCCAGTGATCATGGTTGTGTGAATACCATTTTCTACGAAGTAAGAAAGAACTTGTTCCGCTTCTGGTTTTGCCAGGTCAAGTAAACCGAAATATGCAGCAAGTGCATCGTCTTTGAATAGATAAATGACGGTTTTTCCTTCCTCATGCAGTGCTTCAATGTCTTGGAGCATGTCTTCAGAGAATGGTGCGGTTTCCGCAAAGCTTTGTTTACCAATTCGCCAAGTTGTTCCTGAAACTGTAGACTCCATACCGAAGCCAACAATATTCCGAACTGTCAGGTCTTCGATTAAAGGAACTGCATCATCTCTAAAATAAGTAAGGATTGCCTGTGCTAGTGGATGTGTAGAATTTTGCTCCATAGACAGTAGGATGTCCAGTCCTTCTTTGTTTTCAGACAGAAAAACGGCATCTGTTACGGTTGGTTTTCCTTCGGTCAGAGTACCCGTTTTATCAAAGGCGATCGCTCGTAGCTCAGCTAGATTCTCAAGGTAGACGCCTCCTTTGAAAAGGACACCATTTCTCGCTCCATTTGAGATAGCTGCAAGTGTAGCCGGTGTAGCCGAAGCTACGAGGGCACACGGGGAAGCAACAACAAGCAGGACCATTCCACGATAAAAGCTCTCATCCCAGCTCCAACCTAGAAAGAAGTAGGGGATAAGGATCATCAAAGGGATGATGATCAAGACGATTTTGACATAGATATTTTCGATACGATTAATAAAAGTAGCTGTTTGTGAAGGTGTGTTTTGGGCTTCATTTACCAAGCGAATAATTTTGGCGAATAGAGTATCTTCACTATTTTTAGTCACCTTCATTGTGAAGGATTCTCCTAGATTGATTGTTCCGCCAAATAGCTCGTCGCCATTCGTTTTCTCTACAGGAATTGATTCGCCACTGACAGCTGCTTCATCAATCGAGCTGTTGCCTTCTATCATTTGGCCATCGATTGGAATGCTCGCTCCTTTTGGCACAAGCAAGCGATCGCCGATTTGTACGTTGTTGACAGGCAATTCCTGTGTTTGACCATCTGCCATGAGTTTTAGTGCCGTTTCAGGCTGTAGGTTGATTAGGTTGGAAATTTCTTTTTTACTTTTATTGGTTGCGTACTCTTCTAAAGCTCCGCTTAGGCAGAAGATGAAGGTCAGCATGGCTCCTTCAAACCAATTTCCGATGATACAAGCCCCAATGGCAGCCAGAGCCATCAACAAGTCAACGTTTAAATGTTTGTTTTCAATTGTGTCAATAATTCCTTCTTTCGTTTGTTTAAATCCTCCAAACAAAATGGCTAAACCAAATGCAACAGGATAAAATGCTAAGTGGTTAATTTCCATGATTAGTCCAGTAAGCATGAATATAAGGCATAGGGCAGTAGCCAGCAATGCTTGTTTTTCTTTTGATAATTTCATGATCAACGCCTCCTCAATTAGAGCATAACATACTATTCGTTCTAATTGATAATAAATATGTCTAATTGAGAACGATAGTAGTTATCAATTAGAATAAACGCTTGTTATCAAGGTTTTTATATTATTCCGATTCTAATCTGTAATAATAATCATTATCAATGGTTATGCTATTAAAACATTTGAAAAGAGAAATAAAAAAAGAAACGTTCTGCGTAAATTGCAGGTCGTTTCTTTTATTGTGAAACTGGATAACTATTTTCTTGTAGTGTCCACAATTGGTCGGTAAGTGCGGAAATGGCTTCTTTCCCCTTCTTTCCGTTAGTGAAGACCGAAAGGATGAACGGATGGGAAGACTCAAGAATGCCCATATCATGGATATCATCGTCGTAAGAACCAATCTTATGTGCAACCTTGCCCGTTGTTAAAGAAGTTTCCATTCGTTCGTGGAAAACAGTTTTTTTCATATACTCATAGATTTTTTGATATTCCTTGTTTGTTTCTTTTTCTTCATACAACTTAAGAAGAATTGCTGCACCATCTGCGGATGAAAACTGCGTGTCCGCCACATTCGCTTCTCGATTGAAAAAGTAGCGATATAGCTGTTTTTTTGCTTGATCATTCCCGCCAAATAAGCCATAAAGCATATTCTTCGCAATGTTATCTGAATAAGTAATGTTGTATTCCTGAAGGGTCTGGAGGGAGTAGGTAGGTTGGATGTTATTGATGATCTGACCTGTTCCTTCTTCATAATCCGATTCCTCTTTATAGGTGATTTTATCACTCCATTTGAGGACTCCTTCGTTTACTTTATCAGCAACCATCATAGCTAAAGGCACCTTGATCGTACTTGCTGTATAGAATTCCTTTTTCTCGTTAACAGAAATTTCCTGACCAGTTGCCAAATCGATATAGGTAATTGCCATCGTGCCATCGAAAGAAGCTGCTGCTTTATCGAGTACCTTTTGTACGCTGGCATAGAATTCTTTTTCAGCAATATTTTCCTCTACTTCAATAAGAGCTTCCTCATCATTAGCAGCCGTTACCTGTGCCAATGGAGGGTGAATACCTGTGTCAATTACCGATTGATCATCGGAAGAAGGTATGCCTACTTGATTAGCTACCAATGACGATGGTGTATGGTCAAACTCAGTTGTTGAGCTTGCTACAGTGCTCTGTATTGTTGTACTCGTCTCGTCTGATGGCGAAGTAGTTGGTTGGCTATCTGTTGTTGAATGAGTAGGCAGCTTTTGCTCAACTGCATAATCAAAGGTATGTGTAGAAAAAAAGAACGTGACAATCAAAAAGAAACAAAGAAAGAAAATCGTACTGTAAAAGCCTATTTTCTTTTTCTTCACTATTTTTTTCCTCTCTAAAATAATTCTGAGACAGTTCCATTTAATCATTTTTCGTATTTTTTTGCAAGAGGTTGTGCCAAAGCTACTTTTTACATGTGACTTTGTATAGGGAAAAATAAATAGAAGTATTTACTTTAAAAACACTATCTAATCTCTCTTATGGATAGAGCTCTGAATAGTTCGATCATTTTAAGCTCTATTTAAGTTGACAGGAATAAAGTAATGCATGGGACGTGTTTGACCTTTCGAAAACCGCGAAAAGATTCTGACACGCCTTAGTTCCGACATGATTAGTTGGCTAGGAGGATATTATATGGATTTTATAAGACGGGCATTATTAAGTATGAAGGCAAAAAAGGGGAGGACATTGTTATTGAGTGCGGTATTTTCCGCTATTTTGATTTTTGTTCTGGCGGGTCTGACGATTCGCAGTGCGGCATTGTCTGCAACCGAAAACGCTAAGAAGAGTGTCGGTGCAACAGTTACATTAACGACCAATCGCCAAAACGGTATGGAGCGTTCTGAAGGTGAGGATGGAAGTGAGCGCCCAGATCCTGGTAGCTTCACTGTAACTCCTGTAAATTTGGAGGAAGCAGAAAAAATTGCTGCTTTAGATAATGTAAAAAGCTATTCGTTTATTTCATCATCTTCTGCGGGTGCAACAGATGACATTACCCCGATTTCCAGCTCAGATGATTCAGAGGATACAACGACTTCATCCACTACCGAGACGCAAAATGAAGGCATGATGGGTGGTGGTCCCGGAGGCGAAATGATGGGCGGTGGAGATGCAGGTGGTGGCGTTGCAATGCTGCAAAGTGATTTTCAGGTAACTGGAGTTATGGATTTATCCATGTATTCGGGATTTTCTGAAGGGACCTCAAGTATTGTTGAAGGAGAGGCTATTACAGCTGATGATGAAGGGACGAATAATGTGGTCATCGAGCAAACCCTTGCGGAGGCAAATGAGCTAAGTGTGGGAGATACCTTCACAGTTACGAGTCCTGATGATGAGGAGACTACATATGAAGTAACGATCAAAGGGATTTACGAAACCTCAGAGAGCAGTAGCAGTATGGGAATGATGTTCAACTTCTTGAATCCGGCAAATACGCTGTACAGCTCGTATACTTTTGCAAATACGCTAAAAGGCGATGATTCCGAGGGCACGATCGATTCAGCAAGTTATACATTGTCAGATCCTCAAAACATGGATCAATTTGTAGAGGAAGCAGAAGCATTGATCGATACAGAAACATTTAGCTTACAGACAAATGATCAAATGTATCAGCAAATGCTGCAACCACTGAATAACGTTGCTAGCTTCGCGACAAATATTGTGGTACTTGTCGCAGTAGCAGGTGTGATTATTTTGACCTTGATCGTTATGATGACAATTCGAGAAAGAAGATATGAAATTGGTGTGTTGCTTTCAATGGGGGAAGCGAGAGTGAAGGTAATCATGCAATTCTTCACAGAAATATTAGTTTGTATGCTTTTTGCGCTAGTTGTGGCATCCTTTAGCGGAAATATCGTTGGAAATGTTATTGGAGAACAATTACTTGAACAGCAAACAGAGTCAGCACAAACTGCAACAAATGGAAACAACGGTATGAATGAAGGCGGTCGAGGTAATTTTGGCAGTATCGGTGCCAGCTCCCAAGAAGCAGCACAAGAAATTGAAGAAATGGACATTACTGTCACTGCTGACCAAATCATCATGTTAGCGGGTGTGGGTATACTGATCAGCTTTGGTTCAATACTGTTATCATCAGTTGGAATCATTCGACTACAACCACGGAAAATACTGACAACCTAGAAGGAGAATGACTATGCTTGAAACAAAAAATGTTGGCTACTGGTATACCAACGAGCAGGATTATTTATATAAAGATATAGATTTAGCGTTTCATAAGGGAAAGATGTATGCAATTCTAGGTGCTAGCGGCTCTGGGAAAACGACGTTTCTTTCGCTAATATCCGGACTAGATGTACCCAAAACCGGAACAATTCAATACAATGGAGAATCGCTGAAAAATATTGGCTTAAGAAACTATCGTAGAAATGATGTATCGATTATTTTTCAGGCATACAATCTATTGCCATATATGTCCGCTTTGGATAATGTATTGACAGCAATGGCAATTTCGGGTTTGAAAAAAGAGGATAAGAAGGCTTACGCATTGGAGCAGTTGGCAACGGTTGGTATTGATGAAGCGTTAGCGAAAAAAAGTGTGACACAGCTTTCAGGTGGTCAGCAGCAACGGGTAGCGATTGTTCGAGCCCTTTGCTGTGACCATGAATTGATTGTTGCTGATGAACCAACAGGGAATCTGGATGAAAAGACATCAGAGGATATCGTCAAGCTGTTTCAAAAGGTTGCGCATGAGGAGCATAAATGTATCATCATCGTTACCCATGAACAGGATGTAGCAAATGCCTGTGATACAGTCTATGAGCTTAAAAACCATCAATTTACAGAAAAACAAAACAACCAAGAAGAAACCGCTTAGCCCTTGTTCAAAAAAACGCAAGAAAAAAGAAAGCATCAATTTCTTTTTTCTTGCGTTTTTAGTTGTTCATTTAATAGTTCTTGCATAAGCGAGGATTCTTCTGTTAAGCTTTCACCAATCGTTGTATCTTTCACTTTGATTCGCTCGACTTTTCGATCAATAATTTGTCTGCTTGATACGATATCATCACCATTGATGATTGCAGTATCTTTTTTTGTAAACGGCTTGTGTGCAGCCAAATGCATGCCATAAGAATTATAAATCAGTGTATAGCCGCCGATACCAGTTATTTTTTGATACGATTTTGAAAATCCGCCATCGATCACCAGCATTTTACCATTTGCTTTGACAGGTGTTTCTCCCTTTGTGACCTTGATTGGCGTATGCCCATTAATGATACAGCCGATGTCAGGATCTACTTGAAATTCCTTTAACAGCTCTTGGCAAATCACCTCTTGTTCACGCAACCGGTAATAAGGATTCTTCTCTTCAGTATGAAGCTCAGTCGCATCGATGAAATAGCGCTCGAAGGTTTTCATTGCTTTTTTACCAAACAAGGAAGAGCCTTCCCCACACCAAAGATACCAAATTATATCCGTCAGTTCTTCGATGGCGCTAGATCGATTCTCAAATGCAGATAGGACGCTGCGATCAAAGTAGTCCAACAATTTTTTCCCGGAATACGCATTTCCTTTAAAAGAAACAGTTTGAAACGCGCCATTTTCAGTCAGAGGAATACAGCCATGGATCAATAAATTTTGATTATTACTAAGGTAAAGTGTTCCTTTTTCCATCAAGAAGGACATATGTTTTTCCAGACGTTTGGATTGTTGAAATTGCTGAAGTAGATCGGTAACTATTCTTTCTTCCTCTTGCGTTAGAGTATATGGATCATGGCTATCGACCAATTGAAAACAGGAATTGATCAGCGGATAACACGTTTGCCCAATTGTAATAGTTCTGCCATCAATCTTATCTAGCAGTAACCGATCGTTCATTTTAAAATCCGGACGTCTGAGGATGATTTGTCCTTCTAATTTTTGTTGAATCACGGCTGTTGCCTGTTGAATCAGCATACTATCGATCTTTTCTTGTTTCGTTAAGCTATTGTACGGATTGCTTTTTGGCTTGAAGGCCAAATTATGGTCATAGTGTTTTCGGCTGAACTGCTTGAGGGGTTCAAGGTCTATGCCGTATGCATTTTCCAGCAAATCTAAATTCCCATAGCGTGCCGAGATTCTTAATACATTGGCCAGACAGGCTTGCGATCCACAGAAGGCACCAAGCCAGATGATATCATGATTTCCGAATTGAATGTCGACAGAATGATAATCGATCAGCTTGTCGATTATTTTATCTGGGTGAGGCCCTCTATCGTAGATATCACCAATGACATGTAGATGATCCACAATTAAACGTTGGGTCAGGAAGCATAAGGCAGAAACAAAAAATTCTGCCTCGTCTAAATCAATGATTTTTTCAATGATACGCTCATAGTACTCCTGTTTATCTGCTTCCTCATCGTAAGGGTAGATCAGTTCTTCTAAAATATAGGCATATTTTTCTGGTAAAGCTTTTCGAACCTTTGAACGTGTGTATTTACAGGAGCAAAAACGAACCAACGTGATGAGCTGATGGATCGTACGATACCAAAAGCTGAAAGTCAAGGGTTGTTCTTGCTTCAAAAGCTGAATTTTTTCTTTAGGATAGTAAATCAGAAAGCAAAGAGAATTGATGTCTTCCTCAGAAAGAACTTTTCCAAAGATCGAATGAACCTTTTCCTTGATACTCCCCGAGCCGTTTCGCAAAATGTGGTCGAAGGCCTCAAATTCACCATGAAGATCACTGACAAAGTGCTCTGTTCCTTTCGGCAGATTCAAAATGGCTTCTAGGTTGATGATCTCAGCAATCAACTCGTTTTTTGATAATTGTTTCAATTCTCTGCCTCCTCAGCGTTCTCTTGTCTTTGCACCGAATGAGATGCGCGTTATACTTCGGTCAAATTTTCGATAATAGAAGAAGTTTCTTCGATTGATTTTTTCTCAACATTGATCATGACGGAGTTGTACTTGTCAAATACTTGATTTGCGTAAGCAAGTTCTTCTTTGATTCTATCGCAGTTCGTATAAGCTGAATCCTCTTTCAAGCCCAATGAATGAAGGCGGGATTTACGGATATCTCTCAAACTTTCCATAGAAGTCGTTAGTCCGATGATTTTTTTCGGATCGATCATGTCCAGTTCTTTTGGAAGAGGAACTTCCGGGATCAAAGGAAGATTCGCTACTTTATGATTTCTATTGGCCATATACATGCTCAAAGGTGTTTTCGATGTTCTTGAAACACCAAGCAAAACATAATCAGCCTCAAGAAACCCTTTTGGATCTTTTCCGTCGTCATAACGAACAGCGAACTCAATTGCTGCCACACGATTGAAGTATTGTTCGTTCAATTTGTGCAAGGCACCAGGTTCTTGAAGAGGAGCGATGCCAAATGTAGATTCAATGATTTCACTGAGTGGGCTCATATAGTCAACAAACTGCAAGCCGGTCCTTGCAGCGAAAGCTCTGACTAAGGCTACCAGCTCTTTATTTACAAGAGTTGTTACAACGATTGCCTTGTCGTGTAAAGCATCTTTTAAAATAGGTTGGAGTACTTCTTCATCGGTAATGAAAGGAAAGCGCTGGATATCTCTCATATCAATATCAGGATATTGCGCAGAAACCGCTGAAATGATTTTTTGTGCAGTTTCTCCTACAGAATCGGACACTAAATAAATTTTTACATTTTTTTTCGTCATGATTATTAAACACTCCTAATAGTTTTCATTTTCTATATCTTTACCTGCAAGGATAAAGTATTCCATCAATTTGGTTTTGGTCAGCTTACCAATCACCTTGGTTGGATCGTTCTCATCAATAACCGGCAGTGTATCAACACTATGCAAGAGCAATAAATTTCCGGCCTCTAAAATAGTGTGTTCGCCCGTCACGGTTGTGATATTTGGCATTCTGGTCATGATGACCGCTACAGGTGTTTTTTCCGTATTTGGATTGCTGATTGCTGCGCGCAGCAGATCTTTTCGAGACAGCAGCCCAATCAGTTTTTCCTGATCATCCTTTACATAAAGGGAACCAACATCATACATGAATAGATTTGTAACGGCATCATAGATGGTTGTTGATTGCGGAATAAGAAGTGGTGGGATCATAATATCCTTCACCTTTTTTCTGTAGAGCTTCTCATAGAGCAACGGCTCAACTGTTTGACCTGTGTAAAAATAACCAACTTTCGGTCGTGCATCAAGTAGACCAGTCATAGTTAAAATAGCCAGATCACTGCGAAGCGTTGCTCTACTTAAACCAAGTGTTTTTGCAATCGATTCGCCACTGATCGGTTGATTTTCCTTCACGATTTTAATGATTTCCAGCTGTCTGGAAGTTAAGTTCATTACGCATACCCTACTCTCTTAATGTGACATACTATATATTATATATGTGGTCATATATAAATGCAAGTCAAAATAAAATGTATCATAAATGGGTTGACACGATATGTGTTACACTATATAATTCGTTTTAAATATAATGTGTTACACTATATAGGAGGACGATTATGACTTTTGTTTATGATTTTTCAGAGGGGACAAAGGAACAGACAGCATTACTAGGAGGTAAGGGTGCAAATCTAGCGGAGATGACCAGCTTGGGCTTACCCGTACCAAATGGATTTACCATAACAACAGAAGCGTGTATTGACTATTTGGCAAAAGAGGAAGAACTGGATACGGTATTAAAAAAAGAAATCCAGCTGCATATCAGCAACTTAGAGCAAAAGACCGAAAAAGGATTTGGCAATAAAAATAACCCACTATTGGTTTCTGTTCGAAGCGGCTCAAAGTTTTCAATGCCAGGCATGATGGATACGATTTTAAATTTGGGGTTGAATGATGAGACAGTAGAGGCTTTGGCGAGTAAAACATCGAATGGTCGTTTTGCTTATGACTGCTATCGACGTTTATTACAGATGTTTGGGGATGTTGTCTGTGGGATCGATAAAAATCGTTTTGAAGATCAGCTGACGTTTTATAAGAAGAAAAAGGGGTATCTGGAAGATACGGACATGACGATGGAAGACTGGCAATATCTTGTGGACGTCTATAAAGGAGTGTATCAAGAGGTTCTTCATCGACCATTTCCTCAAGACCCTATAGCGCAGCTTTTTCAAGCTGTAGAAGCAGTATTTCGCTCTTGGAATAACAAGCGAGCGAGGACCTATCGCCGTTTGCATCAAATCTCCGATGATTTAGGAACGGCCGTAAATATTCAAGAAATGGTTTTTGGTAATTCAGGTTTTGAAAGCGGAACCGGCGTTGCGTTTACGAGAAACCCAGCGACTGGAGAAAGAGGTATTTTCGGTGAATTTCTACTCAATGCACAGGGGGAGGATGTCGTTGCGGGCATTCGAACGCCTCAACCAATTGAAGGACTGAAGCAAACAATGCCAGATCTTTATAAGGAGTTTGAAGGGATCGGAAAACGATTAGAAGCTCACTACAAGGACATGCAGGATATTGAATTTACCATCGAAGACCAGAAGCTATATATTCTTCAAACAAGAAATGGTAAAAGAACCGCCAAGGCTTCGTTCAATATAGCTATCAATTTAGTAGAAGAAGGCGTGCTGACGAAGGCAGAGGCCTTACAACGAATCACGCCGTTGATGATCACTCAACTACTTCATCCAGTATTTGATCCAAAGGAACTGGACGCGGCACAAGTAATCGCTAAAGGGCTTCCGGCCAGTCCGGGGGCTGCGAGTGGGAACGTCTATTTCACTGCCGAGAGTGCAAAAGCTGCGACGTTAAGAGGAGAGAAGGTTATTTTGGTTCGGCAAGAAACGTCTCCTGAGGATATTGAAGGGATGGTAGTCAGCGAAGGCATTGTCACTTCAAGAGGAGGGATGACTTCTCATGCGGCAGTAGTGGCACGAGGCATGGGTGTCTGCTGTGTTGCAGGCTGCGAGGCATTACAAGTGGACGAGTTTCTAGAGCAAATCATTTGTGGTGAGCACGTATTTAAAGCAGGAGATACACTCTCTGTAGATGGAACAACAGGAACCATTTACAGTGGCGTGATTGCGATGAAGCAAGGAAATGAACAGGAGCTGCTGCAAAAGATTCTCGGTTGGGCGAAAGAAATCAATCAGTTAAAGGTGTATGCTAATGCAGAAACGCCGGAAGATATCAAGACTGCTTTAGTTCTGGGAGCTGACGGTATCGGGCTGGCAAGGACTGAGCATATGTTTTTTGGCGAAGATCGCATCAGTGAGATGAGAAAGATGATTCTTGCCAGAGACCAACGAGGCTTAAAAGCGCCATTGGAAAAATTAAAGCAGTATCAAAAACAGGATTTTAGGAAAATCTTTCAATTAATGGAAGGGCGTCCGTGTACGGTTCGTCTGTTGGACCCACCGCTACATGAATTCCTTCCAAGGACTGGAAAGGAAATCGAAGAGTTGGCTGCTGCATCCGACCGAACACCTGCCCAGATTCGCAAACGAATGAATGAGTTAGAAGAACAGAATCCGATGCTTGGTCATCGTGGCTGTCGTTTAGCTGTTTCGATCCCTGAAATCTATGAGATGCAAGTACGAGCCATAATTGAAACAGCGGTAGTAGTGAATCAAGAAAATAAGTTTGAAACCGTTCCGGAAATCATGATTCCACTGATTAGCACAGAAGAGGAGATGGCGCTGCTTAGAAATCATTTAGATAAAGTCATCCAAGAGGTGTTAGATGGGACACAGCTTGAGTATAAGATCGGTACCATGATCGAAACACCTAGAGCTTGTCTGCTCGCGGATCGCATCGCACAGCACGCAGACTTTTTCAGTTTTGGAACGAATGATCTGACTCAGCTGACCTTTGGTTTCTCACGAGATGATTCCGGGAAATTTTTAGGTGAATATGTGGATAAAAAGTTATTGAAGGATGATCCATTCCAACACTTAGATGAAGAGGGGGTTGGACAATTGATCAAGCTGGCAGTGACGAATATTCAAAAGACAGCGAAGCAGGCGAAAATCGGTATTTGCGGAGAAGTCGGTGGCGATCCCCAATCTATTCGTTTTCTCCAACAATTGCCAATCGACTATGTTTCGTGCTCACCGTACCGCATTCCTGCGGCTCTACTGACGATCGCTCAGGGAACGAAGCAATGAAAGACCGGGTAGTAAAATGAATCAATAATTGTTTTAAAAAAGATAAATTCGGTTATAAATACTAACCAAACCTTCTCGAGTGATAAAGTAAGAAGTTGGATATAAAGTAATTTCTAGAGGCTCCTACAAGATGCAATGGGTGGTTTTCACGAGCAGCTATACTTACAGCTAAATGAAAAAACAAATAGGAAGTTCTTCATTTTTATGTTATTATCATTGATAACGAAAATGAAGAAGGTGAAAAAATGTCGTTATTATTTGGTACAGCAAGAGTCAATGAAAATGACCATTTGGAGATCGGTGGTTGTGATACAACAGAGCTTGCTGAAAAGTATGGAACACCACTGTTTATTTATGATGTCGCACATATTCGGGAGCAAGCTAGAGGATTCAAGCAGACACTTGATGAGCTTGGAGTAAAGAATAAGGTCGTTTACGCTAGTAAAGCATTCGGCTGTTTGGCGATGTATAAGCTGTTAGAGGAAGAGAACCTAGGCTGTGATGTCGTTTCGGGCGGTGAGCTATATACTGCACTAAAAGGTGGGATGTCACCTGCTAATATTGAATTTCACGGGAATAACAAATTGAAATCAGAACTTGAGTTAGCCTTGGACAGCCAGATCGGGACCATTATTGTGGATAATTTTTATGAGCTTGAGCTTTTAAAAGAGCTGACGGCGGCGAGGGATATTGAGCAGGCGGTCATGCTTCGGGTAACGCCTGGGATCAATGCTGAGACGCACGATTATATTCTGACCGGTCAGGTTGATTCCAAATTTGGTTTTGATGTAGCCAGTGGTCAGGCAACGAAAGCAATGGAAATCGTAACAGCGTCTAAAGGATTAAACTTGCAAGGCATTCACTGCCATATTGGATCTCAGATTTTTTCATCTGAAGGATTTTTGGTTGCCGTTGAACGGATGATTGGCATCTTGAAGGAATGGAAGGAAACCCATGAATATGTCGCACAGATATTAAATATGGGCGGCGGCTTTGGGATAAAATATACGGAAAATGATTCGCCGCTTGAACCGAAGAAATTCGTACAGGCGATTGTTGAGGCAGTGAAGGGACAATGTTCATTGAACGATTATCCATTGCCTGAAATATGGATTGAACCAGGCCGCAGTATTGTTGCTGAAGCCGGCACTACGCTCTATACTGTGGGGGCACAAAAGGTCATTCCGGAGGTTCGTCATTATGTTGCTGTAGATGGTGGGATGGGCGACAATATTCGTCCTGCTTTATACAGTGCGGAATACACAGGCTTACTCGCAAATCGAATCAGTGAAGAGAACAAGGATCGGGTTGCAGTTGTTGGGAAATACTGTGAGTCTGGCGATATTCTGATAAAGGATATTGAATTGCCCGAACTAGTCTCAGGTGATTTGTTTGCTATGACAAGTACGGGTGCATATGGCTACTCTATGGCAAGTAATTATAATCGGAATCCAAGATCGGCAGTTGTTTTTGTTGAAGCCGGGCAAGATAAGCTGGTCATTCGAAGAGAAACGTATGACGATTTGATATCATTAGACTGTGACTGATCTTTTATCGAAAATAAGTGAAACAACGTACATTACCTCACTCAGTGAGGGAGGTAATGTACGTTGTTTTTTTGTGAATAAATTTCTATGAGATTGAAATTTATAGTTGGAAAAACGATTTCTTTCTGGTATTCTATTAGTAAAATTTTAGTAAAATAGTTAAGCTAGAGAAAAAGATGAATGGATAGGTAAGTAAAAGAAAAGGATGTGTGTGATTTATGATCGGTACACAAAAATTGAAGCAAGAGATTAAACAAGCGGCACAAGAGTATTTGTTGGAACAACAGGTGGTTTCGCTTCCTGTTTCAGGTTACGAGGACTATTTAAAATCTGGGGATCGACTGACCTTTGAACAGGCTTATTTTAGTCGGAGACGTCAGCTTGCAGTCATGGCTTTAGCGGTTTATTGTGAAGAGTGTTCTGCAGAAACGCTACAGCTTTTAGAGCAAATCATTTGGGAAATATGTAATGAGTACACGTGGGCATTACCCGCCCATTTGTCGATTGAAAATGGTGCTTTTGATGAGACTGCAACGACTTGTATTGATCTTTTTGCTGCAGAAACAGGGCAGACCTTGTCTGAAATTATCTCGCTGGTTGGCTCGCAATTGTCCCCGTTTGTTATTCAACGTGTACAAACAGAAATAGAAAAAAGAATCGTTCATCCTTTTGAGGCTCAGAAGTGGGCATGGGAAGAGAAAGAGAATAATTGGAGTGCAGTGATTGCCGGTTGCATCGGAATGACAGCGCTATCTATGATGCCCCTTGAAAGTGTACGTCTACAAAAGATTGTTAAGCGATTGAATGTATCGATGGAAAGCTATTTAAGAGGGTTTGGTGAAGATGGCGTTTGTGTTGAAGGCGTTGATTATTGGGGCTATGGTTTTGGCTATTTCATTTATTACGCCGAGCGGCTGGCAGTGCTTCTAAACGATGAGTATTATTTAAAGCTTCCTAAAGTGAAAGCCATTGCTACGTTCCCAGCTTTTATGAGCATCAATGAGCAAGACTATGTCTCGTTTTCTGATTATGCTAAACCAGAGCTGCCGAGTGGCTTGTTGAGCTTCTGCAGTGAGTGTTTTGATGTAGCAACACCCAGAGTTCAAGAAGCGAACGGTCTTGAGTTCGATCACTGCTATCGATTTGCTCCGCTCTTGCGAAATTTGCAATGGACGAAAGAAATCACATCTGCTGAACAAGAAAGATCTGTTACTCATTACTTTCCGGATGCACAATGGCTGGTTGTCAGAGAAGAGGAATCTCGCTTTTTCTTTGCGGCAAAAGGCGGAACGAATGAGGAAAGCCATAACCATATAGATGTAGGGCATTTCATTTTTGGTGATCAGAAAACGTTGTTTCTGACAGATCTTGGCGCAGGTGAATATACACGGGATTATTTTTCAGAAGAAAAGCGTTACAGTTATTTTCCAACCGCTGCTGCAAGTCACCATCTTCCAATCATTAATGGCAAGGAACAGCAACCAGGAGCAGTTGGTGCTAAACACGTACGTCTGAATCAACACCAAGAAAGAATGGTTCTGGAAATGACCTTACAGGACACATATAGTGAAAATGAAGAATTGACAAATTTTGAACGTTCTTTTGAAATCGACAGGTATCAAAAAACGGTGAGACTAAGTGACCGCTTTAGCTTTGAAACAGAAAAAAATCGTGTGATTGAAAACTTTGTTACTGCTGAGACACCGCTTGTGAGGGGAACACAGGTCATTTTGGAAAGTGAAGAGCAGCAATGTCTGCTCGAACTGGGAACTACGGATATCCAAGTGCTGAAAAAAGAATACAACGATCATGATGGCAAGGAACAGCTTGTCTATCAAATTCAGGCAGGTTACACCTTAGAACGAGAAGGAGAAATCAGCATAACCCTAAGCTTGAATGAATAACGAAGGTGGGGGACCTATTATTTTTTTAGATATAGAGCAACCTATTTAGACGATTGTAGTCAAATCTTGTGGTAAAAGTTCAATGGCTAGTAAAAGAAATAGAAGAGGATCAAAAGAAGAGGAGCAAAGACATGCATACATTTGAAAGTCGGGATGAATTTTATTATGATGATCAACCCTATAAGGTAATTTCAGGTGCCATCCATTATTTTCGTGTTGTACCGGAGTATTGGCAGGATCGCTTGGAAAAATTGAAAGCATTAGGCTGTAATACAGTTGAGACGTATGTTCCTTGGAATCTACATGAGCCGCAGGAAAGTCAATTTTGTTTTGATGGGAGATTAAATCTTCGTCGATTCATCGAGCTGGCGGCCGCTCTTGAATTAAAAGTCATTTTAAGACCAGCGCCTTATATTTGCGCTGAATGGGAGTTTGGTGGTCTGCCTTATTGGCTGATGAATGATCCGGAAGTCAAGGTCCGTTTTGATAATTCTGCATTCATGAAAAAAATTGAACGCTATTATCATCGGCTGTTACCGGAAATTGTTGATCTTCAGATCACCAACGGAGGACCGATTATCTTAGTTCAAGTTGAAAACGAGTATGGCGGTTATGCCAACGATAAGGAATACCTAAAGAAATCAGCAAAAATGATGCGTCAACTGGGAATTACGGTACCATTAGTTACTTCCGATGGTCCGTGGGGAGACATGTTGGAAAATGGATCGATTCCTGAGTATGCCTTACCGACAATCAATTGCGGCTCTAAGGTTACGGAGCATTTGCAACATCTGCGTGCGTTCCACGAAAGAAAACGACCACTGATGGTTATGGAATTTTGGATTGGCTGGTTTGATGCGTGGGGAGATGCTGCACACCATGTGACAGATAGCGATGAAGCAACCAAAGAATTGGATGCAATTCTTGCTCAAGGTTCTGTCAATATTTATATGTTTCACGGAGGAACAAACTTTGGTTTTACGAATGGTGCGAATTACTATGAACAGCTAGCACCAGATGTTACAAGCTATGACTATGATGCATTGTTGACAGAATGGGGAGATATTACAGAGAAATTTTGGAAATTCCAACAGGTGATCGGGAAGTATACTGAAATCCCTAAAATCGAGTATTCAACAAAAATCACGAAAAAGAATTATGGCGTTATTGAGGTAGCTGAACGCACGGCGTTATTTGCTAATCTTGATTTGCTGTCAGCTAAAGTTGCCACAAATTATCCTGTAGCAATGGAAAAGTTGGATCAGGCTTTTGGCTATATCTTTTATCGAAGTCGAATGGGTCGTGCGCGCCAAATAGAGGACTTTCGTTTGATCGGCTGTATGGATCGAGCTCAGATTTTCTTGAATGATCAGCCGCTGGCAACGCAATACGATTTAGAGCTTGGAAAGAAGATTATGTTTGAATTGACAGCAGAAGAAACTGAGCTGGGGATATTGGTTGAGAACATGGGACGTGTGAATTATTCTGTAAAAATGATGCATCAAGAGAAGGGCATTACGGATGGGGTCATTATTAATGGTGCTTTCCAAACGCAATGGGATATTTATAGTTTACCTATGGAGGACTTGACTACACTTGATTTTTCAAGGGAATGGCAAGAGAACCAGCCGGCATTTCATCAGTTTCACTTCTCAGCTACGGAGCTTGGAGACACCTTTGTCGATATGACGGGGTGGGGAAAAGGGTTTGTAATGGTCAATGGCAATAATATTGGCCGTTTTTGGGAGCGTGGACCACAGAAGCGGCTGTATATTCCCGCACCTTTCTTGAGAAAAGGGGAGAATGAGATCATCGTTTTCGAATCAGAGGGAAAGTGGAACGAAGCGATTACCTTGACTGATTGTCCGGATTTAGGAAACTCAGAACAGATTTGATGAAAAATAAACGTCTCCTACTCAAAGCGACCAGCCTTGCTTTGAGTAGGAGACGTTTAGCTATTATCTAGGTGGAGCGGTAGATTCTCGAATAATCAACTCTGTACTTAGAAAGATCCTGCGAGAAACGCCGGGGTTCTCCAAGCGTTCGTGCAGAGTCATCACACCGGTTTCACCCATTTCCTCAGTAAACGCATGGACGGTAGAAAGAGGCGGGGAAACATAACGAGAGATCGACAAATCATTGATACCCATCACACTGACTTCCTCAGGAACTTTGATTTTATGAGCGGTCAAGGTATGAATCACCCCTATGGCAAATGCATCATTGGCTGCCAAGATTGCTGTTGGCAAATCCTTTTTCCACTCCTTCAGTGCTTGTTCGGTCATATTTTCACCTGTTTTTACATCTAAACGACTGTTTTCCTTCAAAATAAAGTACTCTTCTTTAAAAAAGTGTTGGCTAGTCATCATGTCTAAATACATATTTGTTGTTGGTGTTTTATAGCGACGATAGCCATGTAGGTTTTGACTTTCTTCTGCCCCGATGAATGCAATTTTTTCATGTCCAAGCTCAAATAAATGCGTGAGAGCCAGCTCTGTTGCTTGTCCAAAATCTGTGTTGACAGAATCATAATCCTCCAATGGAAAATTACTTCCAATCACGCACAAGTTAGGGTGCAGCTGTTGTAATTGTTGCAACGTTTCTTGCGTAAATTTTCCTATAGCAAGCAAACCGTCAACGGCTTTAATGGATTGCTCGTCGATTTGAGAAAGCTTAATGATGTCGTAGCCAAGCTCCGCTGCTCGTTTTTCTACACCAAAGCGAATAGACATGTAATAGATGTCTTCCAGTTCCTCATCATCAGTACGCCATTGGATGATGCCGATGGAACGTTCATTCTTCTTTTCCGCCAGCTCAGCTTCAGCATATTGACTGTTGCGTTTTTTATTTTTTGCTTTGTATTTTGTATAGTTCAAATTTTCTGCCGTTTCAAAAATTTTCCGTTTTGTTTCTTCCGTAACAGAAAGAGTGGTGTCATAGTTTAATACACGAGAAACGGTAGAAATAGAAACATTAGCTGCCTGTGCAATATCTGTAATTGTAGCCATAGTCATACCTCCTCTTAAAATAATTTTTCTCTATACCCTAGTATATTTCTTTTTAGTAAAAAAAATCAAGTCTTAAAAAAAGTTTTTACTAAAAAAGCTTGATTGTTTTTCTAAAAAATAGTAAAATTTTCCTAAAGAAAGCGTTTTACATGAAGAGAGGGGGATTTATGAGAAGAAAATGGAGATATATACTTTTACCGTTTGTCTTGTTCACTCTAGTTTCCGGTTGCTCTTCCAATAAGCAGGAAACAAAAAAGCAAGCGTCCTTTAGTAATGAAGCAGTAGAAAAATTGAAAGAGAAAGCCGCGCAATACTCTGAGCAAGAATTTCAAGAGGGAGAAGTTCCTTTGAATACATTCGTCCAGATTAGCGGAACAATCCTTAAAAGTGACAGTGGCGAGCAACAGTTGAAAAAAGGGGACCGCTTTATTTTGAGTAATGGAGACAGCCAGTATCAAGTGTTTAATGAGCAGGAAAATTCATTTGAGGTAGGTGAGGATGTCACTGTTTATGGGGAGTATTATGGGTTTCTTAAAGGCATTTTGATTGAAAAGGATGGGAACAGAAATGTTGAATGAGCGAATCAAGACAAATTCATTTGAAACAAAGGAAGAGGTGAGTCAGGGATTTCAGGATTTATTGGAACCAGTCATTCCCTTTTTTAAAAAGAGTGACAGCGGGCACTTGAAATTGGGGAGCCATGGGACGGTATATACAGAATCAAGGCGGGAAGTCGAAGCATTTCTTAGACCTTTATGGGGATTGGGACCATATCTTACGGAACAAGAATCACCAATGCTTGAGACTTATTTAGAAGGGATCAAAGTAGGGACAAATCCTGAACATGCTGCTTATTGGGGAGACGTGACCAATTTCGATCAGCTAATAGTTGAGATGGCTTCACTTAGTACCTTTCTACTTTTAAATAAGGAGAAAACCTGGGACAGGCTGGATAAAAAGGAACAAACGAATCTACATCGTTGGCTGATTCAGGCTAATGAACATACCATTCCTAAAAATAACTGGCATTTCTTTCGTATTTTAGTCAATGTTGCCATGAAAAAATGTCATATGCCGTATTCTCAAGAAATAATCGATCAGGACTTGGCAATCATAGATACTTTTTACGTCGGAAAAGGGTGGTACTTTGACGGAGTTGAGACACAGGTCGATTACTATATTTCATTTGCTATCCATTACTATAGTCTGCTTTATTGTAAATTTATGGCAGAAGAAGACCCAAAACGAGTGAAGAAAATGAAGGAGCGAGCAATAGAATTTGCCCAAAGCTTCAAGTATTGGTTTGATAGCACAGGTGAAGCGATTCCTTTTGGTCGTAGCCTGACATACCGCTTTGCGCAAGTGTCCTTTTTCAGTGCATTGGTTTTTGCAGAGGTAGAGGCATTGCCATGGGGAGAAATAAAAGGCTTGATCAGTCGACACATGAGAGCATGGATGAATCATGAAATTTTTACAACGGATGGCTTGCTTTCGGTGGGGTATCATTACCAAAACTTGACCTTTGCAGAGGGCTATAACGCACCGGGCTCTCCCTACTGGTCGTTTAAAACATTCATACTGCTGGCTGTTCCTAAAGATCATCCCTACTGGGAAGCAGAAGCCTTACCCCTTCACATCCAGACGAATCCATTGAGCTTACCGGAAAGTCGGAATTTCTATCAATACAATGAAAATAGAGCGCATTTACAGGTGTTTCCTGCAGGGCAGTTTCTTCATTTTCAAAATCATGCGAGTGCCAAATACAGCAAATTTGTTTACTCTTCACGTTTTGGATTTAGTGTACCAAAGAGCAATTATCTCTATTATGAAGGAGCTTTTGACAGCTGTCTGGCATTGGCAGAAAATGATTGCTATTTTCGAAGTAAAGATCAGGACATTGCCTATGAAATATTAGAGGATCGGGTGATTCATCAGTGGCAGCCATGGGCAGATGTAGCAATAAAAAGTACGATTATTCCATTGGAAAACTGTCATGTTCGCATCCATGAGATCAATAGCGGGCGTTCATTGAACGTTTATGAAGGCGGATTCAGTCTACCGCTTGATGAGACGGTCGTGCCAGCGATTGATGGCCAACGTGCTTCGTACGAAACGCCTAATGGACTTTCGAGCGTTATAGGTATTTTGGGGTTTGAGCAGGCGGATATCGTGCGAACAGAACCCAATACCAATTTGTTTTATCCGGTGACCATGCTTCCTCATCTAAAAGGATATGTAAAAGAAGGACAACAGGTATTGATTTCAATTATCAGTGGTAGATTGGTTGATGAAGTATTGGAGGAACCAAGTATTGTTGTAGAAGAAAAACAGATCATCATTACACAGGCGGAGAAAAAGAAAGCTGTTGTGTTAGATCACTAGGAGGAAAATATGGAAACAGTGTCAGTCAAAGACAGCCTTTTCTGGCTGCCGAAGGAAATCGATTATGTCTTGAGAAAAATTCGAGACAATCAACAAGAGTTTGAGGTGCTAGTACCTCCGGCAGCGAGCAAGAATCAACGCTATGAACCAGAAGAAAATACGGATTGGACAGCGAGCTTTTGGATCGGCATGCTATTTTTGTCAAAGGAATTAACGGGTTCAGCTGATTTTGACACAACGATCAATAGCCAAATGATTGTCTTTAACCAACGATTGGAGCAAGAAATAGAACTGGAAACACATGATATTGGGTTTCTTTATATCTTGTCCGCAATTGCAGATTATCGTGTGAATGGCAATGAAGCGTCAAAAAAAATGGCAGTTAAAGCCGCCGACCTTTTGATGAAGCGGTATTCTCCAAAAGCAAAAATTATTCAAGCGTGGGGGAATTTAGACGATCCGAATGAGCGGGGTAGAATGATCATTGATTGTTTAATGAATTTACCTCTGTTGTATTTTGCATCTGAAGTGACTGGCGATGAAAGCTATAAGAATGCAGCATATGCTCATGCTTTGCAAACGCAGAAGTACATTGTGCGACCAAACTATACAACCTACCATACGTATTTCTTTGACACAGAAACGGGAGAGGCCTTGGATGGAAAAACGGCACAAGGCTATTCTGATAGCTCGTGCTGGGCTCGAGGTCAAGCGTGGGGTATCTATGGGTTTACATTAAGCTATCTTTACACCGGAGATGCATCATTTCTTGTAACTGCGAAGCATTTGGCAGATTACTTTATCGATGAGCTGCCGGAGGATAAGGTTTGTTACTGGGATCTTGTATTCAATGATGGCAGTGGTGAAGAACGTGATAGCTCAGCTGCATCAATCGCTGTTTGTGGATTGTTGGAATTAGCCAAACAGTTGCCTCTTTCTGATGAAAAACAGGCGTACTATCAAGAGACAGCGCTTACTATCATGAAGTCATTGTCGGATCATTATACAACTCAAAATACACCCGATTCCAACGGCTTGCTGCTTCATGGTGTATACGATAAAAACTCAGACAAGGGTGTAGATGAGTGTATGATTTGGGGCGACTATTATTATGTAGAAGCTCTGACTAGATTGGCGATCAGCTGGTACAGCTATTGGTAGAAACTGGTCGGGAAAACATTGCTCTCAATGATTTAACCAACTTAAAGATAAAAAAATACTGGAGGTCTTAACATGAAATTATGGAAAAAAAGTCTTACTGCTGTTGCGTTATTAGGGTTAGTTGCTGGATTAACAGCCTGTGGAGGCGGTTCGGACGCAGAGAAAAGCAAGGAGTCTACTGCTGCTGATGGCGATGTCGAACTAAAGGTTACTACGTGGAATTATGATACGACACCTGAATTTGAAAAACTGTTCCGGGCGTTTGAAGAAGCCAATCCCGGTATCACAGTAACGCCTGTAGATATTGCTTCAGACGACTATGATACAAAGCTTACGACAATGTTATCTTCCGGAGATACAACGGATATTTTGACCATGAAGAATTTATTGTCTTATTCTAATTATGCCTTACGCGACCAGTTACTTGATCTGACTGATCATATCAAAGATATCGACATAGATCCGGCAGCGGCAAGCTATGAGATGTATGAAGTAGATGGCAAGACCTATGCGCAGCCATACCGTACAGACTTTTGGGTATTATACTACAATAAAAAAATGTTTGATGATGCAGGAATTGACTATCCCGATAACCTGACTTGGGACGAATATGAAGAAATTGCCAAAAAACTATCTAAGCCAGATGAGCAGGTCTACGGAGCTTATCAGCATACATGGCGTTCAACGATTCAAGCAATAGCTGCCGCACAAAATGATGGTGATTTGCTTGATCCAAGCTATGGATATATGACTGATTACTATGATCGTGCGTTACGTATGCAGGACGCAAAAGCGCAAATGGATTTTGGTACAGCCAAATCAACAAAGGTAACCTATCAATCGCAATTTGAAAATTCAAAAACAGCAATGATGTATATGGGCACTTGGTACATGGGTGGCTTGCTGACAAATAAGGACGAGGGCAAAACAGATGTAGAGTGGGGCATTGCTCAAATCCCTCAAAAAGAAGCTGGGAAAGCCATTGATACCTTTGGTTCTCCAACGGCCTTTGCAGTGAATAAAAACTCGAAACATCAGGATGCAGCTCAGAAGTTTCTGGATTTCTGTTCTGGAGAAGAAGGAGCAAAGGTTTTAGCAGAGGTTGGGGTTGTTCCATCATACAAAACAGAAGCTATCGACGATTTATACTTCTCTCGTGAAGGAATGCCATCAGATGACGTGTCCAAAACAGCCTTCACTCCGGAGAATGTTGCAATTGAATTCCCGGTGGATAAAAATGGACCAGCTATCGATAAAATCCTTCAAGAAGAACATGATTTGATTTTAGTCAATGATGAAACACCAAAAGAAGGAATCAAAAATATGGAAAAACGAGTAAAAACAGAAACTGAGTAAAAGAAAAGCGGTTCGACGAATGGACAGATGAGGGGAGTTTTCGCCACTATCAGAAGTCGAAGAAGCGAACCGCTGCTTTTTAAAAAGAAAGGGGGACCGCTGTCAGACAATAGAAATAGTTGAACTGTCTGATGGATATTTCTATGGAAATCACACCTAAAACAAAAGCGGCTGGACGACTGAAACGTAAAAATACGTTGATTGCCTGGTCATTTATTGCACCCAACTTTATTGGCTTCTTCCTATTTACACTGATCCCTGTTGCGTTTTCTCTAATTTTGGCTTTTATGAGTTGGGATTCCTTTTCAACTCCTGAATTTGTCGGGTTGAAAAATTTTACGAAAATGCTTGGTGATGAGACGTTTTGGATTTCATTGAAAAATACATTTCTATATACTATTGGCGTAGTTCCGCTGACACTCGTTGCTTCCTTGGGCTTAGCCATTCTGTTGAACCAAAAGATTCGTGGTATGAAAATCTTCAGAACGGCCTTTTTCTTCCCTTATGTTACGTCTCTTGTAGCAATAGCTGTTGTCTGGAATATGCTTTTCCACCCAACCATGGGACCGATCAATCAATTTTTACGTTACTTTATCGAGAATCCTCCCGGCTGGACTTCTAGCTCAGATTGGGCGCTGACAGCAATCGTGATCGTCAGTGTTTGGCGAGGAATGGGGTATTATATGATTTTATATCTAGCTGGGCTTCAAAGTATTCCGAAAGAACTTTACGAAGCAGCTTCAATGGATGGCGCGAATAAATGGAAACAATTTATGAATGTAACACTGCCGTCTTTACGTTCAACTACTTTCTTTGTAACAATCATGCTAGTTATCAATTGCTTCAAAATCTTTGATTTGGTACAGGTAATGACTGCCGGAGGACCGGGGAGAGCAACGAACGTGTTGGTCTACAATATCTACAATGAAGCCTTTGTGAAATTCAATTTTGGCTATGCTTCAGCTATTGCTATGGTATTGTTTGTCATTGTTTTATCTATTACGATCGTCCAATTCAAGTGGAATCAAGTAAGAGAACGGTAAGAAGGAGGTATGAACTATGGAAGCAACTGTACGAAAAACTGAAGAAAAAAAAGCGAAAGGACAGCTTGGGATCGGACGGATTTTATTAGTCGGCTTGCTGACTGTGCTAGCTTTGATCACACTGGTTCCATTTATCTGGATGCTGTCAGCTTCGTTTAAAACGAACAATGAAGTATTTACTATCCCAATCCAATGGGTTCCAAAAGAATGGCACCCTGAGAATTATTCAGTGATTTGGGAACGTATCCCACTTGTGACATTTTTCAAAAATACGGCCTTTTTAAGTATTATTATCACCCTGATCCAATTGCTGACATCTAGCTTTGCAGCATACGGCTTTTCAAAAATGCACTTTCGCGGTCGAGACACCTTGTTTTTAGCGTATATCGCAACGATTGCTGTTCCTTGGCAATCCTATATGATCCCGCAGTTTATCATGATGCGTCAGATTGGCCTGACCGACACAATCTGGTCTTTGGTCTTGCTTCAAGCATTCAGTGCATTCGGCGTGTTTCTGTTGAAGCAATATTACAGCAGTATTCCTGACGAACTATGTGAAAGCGCACGTATTGATGGCTTGACGGAGTGGGGGATTTATCGAAAAATTATTTTGCCTTTAACAAAGCCTGCATTGGCAAGCTTAACGATCATTACCTTTGTGAATACATGGAATGATTACATGGGACCGTTCATCTACTTGTCTTCTACAGAAAATAAGACGATTCAATTGGGTTTGAAAATGTTTGTCGGGTTGTTTGATGCAGAATATGCGTTGATCATGGCAGCCTCTGTTGTTTCGATTCTTCCAGTTGCATTCGTATTTCTAACTATGCAAAAATATTTTGTCGAAGGAATCGCAACCTCAGGTATGAAGGGCTAAAAGAAAGAAGGAGAGAGAAATGCTTCGAAAACAGACTTTTGATAACAACATATACATGAAGATGTTTCGATGGGCGTATATTTTCTTACTGAGTAGCATATGTTTTACGCTAGTAACAAGTCCGTTTTTTCTATCTGTCGTATTTTTAGCAGTGGATAGTCGCAATATCGTTCCATTTACTGTCAGTCTCTTATTTTTTGGACCGGCTATGGGTGCGCTGTTTTCTGTTATTGATCGATTTAAACAGGATCAGGATGTTTCACCGGTTCGTCAATTCTTGATAGGTTACCGACGTTTTGGAGTGCGAGGCTTGCTTATGTGGTTGCCCGGCTGGTTAGGAAGTATCATTGCTGTAGTGGACATTTTCTTTTTCTCAAAAGTAACAAATGGGCAATGGCTGATTCCGTTCTTTCTGCTTGTTGCAATAGTAGGAATTGCGTTGAGCATCAATTGTTGGTATTTTCAGGTAAAGAACCCGAGAGCATCGATCAAAGATGTAGTTCATCTTTCAATCTATTACGTTTTCAGAAAATGGTATATCAGCTTGTTGAATGTGTTATTATATCTGCTGCTTCCATTGTTGATGCTTTTGAAGCCTCAATTCGGGTTTCTGATTACTCCTTCATTATTAGCAGGTCTTATTTATTTAAATGCCAGTATCTTGCATAAAAATGGTGACTCATCCAGTGAGGTTACAGCGAAATAAACACTATTTAGCGTATATTAAAAATGCCTTCTTCGTATGAAGTGACATCAAAAATTAGATAAATCATCTAATCTTTGACAGTCCACTCAACTTAGAGGGCAATTTTTTATTATGTTATTGTTGATTATCGCTTCACTTGTCGCTAAACTGTCCTATTTAAATGGATGCTGTATGCTATACTTTTAATGAAACCAGTGAGTAAAGAAGTATGACACAAGGATTTTTGCGATAGAAGATAGTAACTCTGATATTCCGAAAAAAAAGCAAAAGTGAAAATGTTCTACCAATTATCTCCAAAACTTAGTGAATTCAGCTTTGTCAGTAATATTAAAATCAATCATTTTCTTCAATAACGCATAATCGATTGCCTGTGTCCATTTCACTCGGATAATGTTTTCTGTATGGTCATAGTTTGCATTTTCAATATCCGTTTTGAAATGATTTAAGGTCTTAACCTCCGGGGAAACAGAAAAATGTTTTTTTGAAACACTAAATCCAATGATAAAGGTCCCATGATCACTAAACATCGGTTGGTTCCATTTGATTACCGGAACCAATGTGGGATATTCTTCAATAATCCATGAGAGCAGCTCAGTCATTTTTTCTCGTTGCTCAGGATCGTTGATGCTGGTAAGGTATTCTTCGAAATGATTCATAGCTAAAACCCCTTTCATGAGTGGATTATAGCATAAGACGAAATTAGATAACATTAAAATCAATTATGACTCAGTCAGGAACGTATTCGTAGAAAAAATGGAGAGGAGGATGTTGTTTGCTACCAGATTATATAGCTGCTCATAAATCCACATCAAACCATAAAAATACACTGGAAAAGGATTCTACCTGTGGCTGTTTTCACTGTCTTAAAATAGTTCATCCACGTGAAATAACGCAGTGGATATCTGATAAAACAGGACCGGCACTCTGTCCGTTTTGTGGTATAGATGCAGTTCTTGGCGAAAGCTCTGGTTATCCAATTACCCAAAACCTCTTACAACAAATGGAAAAATACTGGTTTCATTAAAGGATGTCCGGAAAGCTAAGAGGGGTGTGCTCCGGTTCTGGTGATGTATAGGTCTTTAAGTAACATCTTTAGGAGGAGAAAAGTTGGGACTAGATAAATTAGTTGAAGACGAAGCATTTACATTTAAACAAGGCAAAGATAACAAGCTTCTTATTTTTTATTATAATAAGCAAATAATGATTGTTAAGGGAAAGAAAGCACAAAAATTAGTAGAAAAATTGCTCGTTGGTACAAATGAAGAAAACCAATTACTTTTAGCAAAAGTAACGGGAAATTTCAAACGAGGAAACGAGCGATTAGTGAATAAACAAAAATCATAGTAATAAGTAAGAGCAGTTGAATGAGCAGAATTGTTCAAAGCGAATCGGAAGAGGAGTTATTTCTCAAAAACAATTTCTTTAGTGTACTCTTCTTGATCGATACTATAGCTAAAAACCCCTTTGATTGTTCCCGTATCAAAAGGCACTTGAAACATATCTTCGGAGGTTTCTCCTGGCAGAAGATTTTGGGTCATAAAAATTGCACCGCGGCCCCCGACTTCTCCGATCCAGTTTGTTCCTTCTTTCTTAAAAAACGCTGTTTCAGATCTATTGATAGTCACTAATTTCTTTGAGTTGTTCGCGATTTTAAGCAGTTGTTTGTCTGGAACAAATTCAAATTCAACACCTGTATCTGGCTCAATATGATGACTGGTTGATGCGGTTACTGGTGTCTCCTTGTTTTCCGTAGTGTCGAAATTGGAACAACCTGATAGTAAGAGTAATAGGGTGACGCAGACTATAAATTGTTTCATGTGAATCCTCCTTTTTTATGCAACCTTTTCAGTTAACCATACCATTGATCTTCATTTCGGTAAATGTTATTTTCAAATGGATGAAAACGAATTCTCCTTTGGTTGCTTTGTGCTATAATTTTAGTAGTTAATAAAGGAGGTTGAAGAGATGAACAGTGATTTGACGGTGCAGTTAGGTGTTGCTCTAATAATGATAATTTTTGGGATTCAACTACTTAGGGGGAAATGGTTGATGTTAATAGCTGGCTATAACACAATGGGAGCTGAAAAGCGCCGCTCGGTAAATGGGGAAGCCCTTGGTCGTGCTGTAGGAATCCTCCTATTATATGTATCGCTCCTTAGTATTTTACTGATTTGGGTTCCGATAATCAATGATTTGTTCGGCTGGCTGATTATAATTCCAACAGGATTTTTGCTCGTTTACACAAACTTTTCACCAAGGTTTAAAAAGTAAAAGAGACTCAAAAATGAAAAGACAAACATAGAATACCTCGGTAAAAAAGGAGGCTAAAGAATGGAAGATCATGTTTTCGTTCGACCATTATATGAGTGGGAGAAAGAAGAGCAACTGACAAACTACTACACATTTCCAGTTATTTTATGGGGGAAGCAAACAATTTTTTCTGTTTCTCTGGAAAAACCGTTAGATACATTAGAACTACAAGAGAAACATTCCTTAGTAAAAATCGTCAGCAAAGAGATCGATTGGCTGGAAAATAACAAAGACAAAATTGTTACTGCTTTAATCACTGGAGGCATGCTTGACTTAGCAGAAGACTGGGCAAGCAGCGCTCAGGAAGTCGAAGGCAAGGAAGAATGCTATGAAATGGAGGATGGACAGCAGGTGCAACTGCCAATTAGTCCGCAAGACTTTTCCAATAGTTTGTTCTTTAATAGTCTTGGGATTGATTTTGAAGAAGACTTGTCGAAGTTTTCTTTATCTCTGTACGTTAATTGTCGTCCAGACTATTTTGCTTATCATTCGATTGAAGTATTCATTGAATCAAATCATGAGATTCGCGTGAATGGTTTGGCAGGGTAGTTTATCATAAATTGATGATAAAAATGCGACAGTAGTATAAGAAAAGGCAAAATTTCTATTTTTTAGTTGCCTATTACTAGTATTTCATTTATACAGGCTATAAAATGAAGGTAGAGTAAATACTGGAGGGATGCGTTATGAACAAGCGAAACAAAATTGATAAAATTCAACTTTTAAAGGCAGTAATAACAATCATATCCGGAATTTTATTACTGAAAGCTGTATTCAAAAAGAAAGCTTAGTGCTGTTGCAAAGCTAAGAAACGCAGTGGATTTTTCAAAAGAAAAGTCTACTGTTTTTTTATTTAAAGGAATAAGTGAACAATGGTCGGTTCAAAGGAGGCATTACTCAATGAGAGAAACAGAAAGAACAAACGCTGAAAAAGTAAAAGCGTATTTGTTGAAAAATCATCCAACAATTAAAATAGATAAGGTTATAGATCATAAAGAAATAGACAAAGTTGAAATCTGGGGAATGCTGTATAGTACTCATTTGCGTGGAGGAGATTTTGCTTCGTTCAAAAAATATTTTGAACATTATTAATAAGAGGAGATCTTAAAAATCGCGGTATTTTAATTGATAATAAAAAAGATGAGCGAGGAAATAGCCTCAGCTCATCTTTTCACTTTATTGAAAGAATGTATTTTTATCCTAGTCTTAACGAATACCCAATGCAATCCGTGCGTAACGAGACATTTTATCGGTTGTCCATGCTGTAAAATCAATCCATCCCAGTAATATCAACATTCTTCTACCGTTTCTATAGTGATTTCATCATATCATACTATAATTTTAACAGCAATATTTTCTGTGGACTACAGATAACAACAGTATTTTAACTTGGAATTTGTCAGTAAAAAAGAAGGCTACAGTTGCTATCTGCTTGCCTTCTTTTTTCATATATTATGATTGAGTGTAACTGTTCATTTCCAGTTGATCCAACAGTTCAAAGAGGTTGGCTTCACACCATCTATCAGTAACCTGTTGATATAAAATAAATGCTTTTCTTACTTTGCTGATAGGGATTCTGTAACACTGTACAATAATACCGTCATTACTGATCTGGACAAGTACATGGCTCTTGCTTAGTTCCAACATAGATACACGTATATTAGTGCTGCTGAGTGTTGCCACGTTCCTCAGATAGCCTTCAAACGGTTCATACTCAATTACCCATGCAAGTTGTTGCATAATTGACAGAATGGCTGTAACAGCCTCTGAAGGGAGTCTATGAGTTTCTTGAAACTGAACTTCACTAACAGCCTCTTTGTAGGGTTCAGAGATTGCTTCTGCAATGATATCTTCAATAGATAACTCTTGCTGCAAGTACTCTGCATTTACCTGTTGAATAATATGGAGCTGACTAATTAGCTGTAAGCCCAATTCAACTGGCATGAGTAACTGTCCTTCTGTTCCTGTGGTGATCTGTGGTGCGCTGGTGACGTTTGCTGTAGTATTCATCTGAATACCTCCTAAAAAATTTATTTTATTATCAGGAGAAATTCTGTTATAATAAACTTGTCTAGGGTTTATTGTAGCAGGTTTCAACCTGTAATAATCTAATTGAGTGGAGAGCTTTGAGCTTTCTGCTCTTTTTTTATGCAGATACTGCTGTGGACTGATTTACTAAAAATCGTAAATATGCTAAAATGTTTATGAATTAGATTAATTGTTGATTTTAGTATAATTCGTAAATTATCTATTGTCAATAGAAGAATAGAAAAAAAGCGTATTCAGGAGGACGAAATGGATTATAATAAATATAGAGAAGAAATAATGATTCTTCATGACAAGCTAAAGAGTACTAATAAAACTGAGTATATGATTGCTAATGGAAGAATGTGTGACATGTTAACCCAGAAGCTTCCTTCATTAAACCTTCATAACAGAATACTTCAACTAGCAAAAGAGCATGATACTACCATAGCTACAATTGAAAAGATATGTGGATTCGGTAACGGTACTATAGGACGGTGGAAAAACTCAATGCCTTCTATTGAGAAAATAATTAAAGTTGCTGATTTTTTTAATGTAGGAATAGATACTTTGATTGGACGGAATATAGATAATGCTAACAAAATTGATTATGTAAAGTTAGAAGATGTCTTATCTGAGAATACTACTTTAATTTTTGAAAGACCTAATGACTTAACTGGTGAAGGGAATTTTATGAAGCTAGGAAACCGTGAAAAATTACTTTTACTTGAAATAGCTAAGTACATTGATATGCCAGATGAAGGAGTAAAAGCAACCAGACATTGGATGAATGAAGTATCTGAGGAGCTAAAAGGTGATTAAGTTTTAGACATTTCTGTCTGTAAATCTGCAGGCGGACATTTTTGTCCAGAAGAAAAAGAGGACTGACAGCATCTCACTGTTAGCCCTCCTTAATTACGCTATAAAAAGATGTCCTCAATTTTGAGGCAACGTATCTATAATTGCTCTATCAATCAGTCATTATTTCTATAGTCTGAACAGCATGGAGCAGTAAATCTTTCCGTGTACTGAAAGCTTCCAATTCAGCCTCTAAGCAATCATTACTATAATACTGAACATTTACCAGATTAGCTGTTATCATGTTGCATACAAGCATCTGAGAGCCTTTTAAATTAACTGTAGTAACCTCTGTAAGTTGATCACTATAGAACAGGCTTTCTGAGTTTTTACAGTGCCTAGCTTCACCAGCTGTGATGTCTGCGTAACAATCCAATATCATTTTTACAGTGTTCATTGTTGTTTTTACATTTGTCATTTCTTTCTCCTCCTGTGGTCTGATTGTCAGCCACAGAGAAAACTGCTATAATAACTGTATTGAGTTGGTGCAGTTAACTCTGTAACCAGTTGTAAAGGTCAGTGCTCTAACACTGGCTTTTACTTTAATATTGAACAGGTATTAAACTTCCTGTCAAGGAGATGATTGAATGGAATTTTCTGAGAGACTGAAAGAACTAAGAAAAAAAATGAATTTAGGCAGATTGATATTGCTAAACATTTAGGTATTACAGATAGAGCAGTACGGTCTTATGAATCTGGACAGGCATACCCAACTGTAGAAGGATTAATAAGGTTAGCAACCCTATTCAACGTTCCTACAGATTATTTAGCAGGGCGTACAGATAAGCTCTCGGAAGCCTCTCAGAGCCTTTCTAAGACTGCTGAAACAATTAACACAGAAATGATTATGGAATACGTAAAGGACTTGTCATTTGATGAAACAGTGAAGCTTTATGAAGCAATTGGCAATGCTTTATCAAGGAAAACAGACAATATAACTCTTGATTCAAATATATTTTCCTCAGATGAAGATTCATTTGGGTATAGAGTAGAAGAAGTACATGAAGAAAAGAAAGATCAAGCATAATCAACATTTTAGTTCTGTTTATCACTGAATGCAGGTACTATTACAGCTGGAAAACAGAAATAGCATACCAGAATAAGCCAAAGTGATCTTCAGCAGATTACTTTAGCTTTTTTATTTTGCCTTTAAAAGCAGAAATATTTCCTACAGTTTGCTATAATCAAAAGTGAATAACAATAGAAAAGGGGTTAGACTGTGGAGCGTAAATTACAGGTATTCATTTCATCAACTTATACTGATTTGAAAAAAGAGAGACAGAAAGCTGTAGAAGCAATTTTATCATCTGGAGATATCCCAGCAGGAATGGAGCTTTTTCAGGCTGGTGATGACTCTCAAAAGGAATTAATTCAAGAATGGATTGAAGAGTCAGACGTATACATGCTGTTGTTGGGAGGCAGATATGGTTCTGTAGATGAGACTGGTCAAAGTTATACTGAGTGGGAGTATAGGCAAGCACAGAAACTAGGAAAACCAATGTTTGCACTAGTTCTTACAGATGAATATTTAAAAGCAAAGATTTCAGATCCAACTGATGAGGTTGATGGGCTTGAATATGAGCTTAATAATCAGAAATATAAAGATTTCAATGTTTATGCTAGTTTAAAAAGGGGCCACTTTTCATAGAAACGATGGTTGAAAAAGGGACCACTACTAACTCACAATAAGTAAAGAATCAATTTACTTATTGGAGGTCTTGGAGTGATAACTTTTATGGATAAATTAACAATCATTCGTCTGCTGGAAGGTGGCCGTTCTCAACGTTCTGTTGCGAAAAAACTGGGTCTCAATCGAAAAACTGTTGGTCGTTACTGGCGGCAGTATCAAGCAGCACAACGATCATTGGAACAAGATCCTGCCAATCCGATAAAAAAAGAGCAGTTAACGGCTCCACCAACTTATCAAACAGAGAATAGGCAACCTAGAAAATATACACCTGAAATCGACCAACGGGTCGAAGAAATTCTCGCATTTGATCAATTAAAAGCCAAACAGCTTGGTCCTCATAAACAACGATTGACCACTGTAGCGATTCACGAAATGTTGGTATCAGAAGGGTTTGATATTGGACAGAGTACATTACGTCCATATATTCGAGAAAAACTTCAAGCAAAAAAAGAGGCGTATATCAAGCAGCTTTACCCATTGGGTTATCGAACCGAGTTTGATTTTGGTGAAGTAAAATGTCTGATCAACCAACAAAAGAGAACATTGACGATCGCGGTATTCTCTTGCCCAGCTTCTGGTTACCGCTGGGGAAAGCTCTATGAATCTGCCAACCAACAGGTTTTCTTGGATGCCCATATTTGTTTCTTTGAACAGCTTCAGGGTGTTTACTCTACGGTTGTTTATGACAATATGCGAAACGTAGTGAAACGCTTTGTCGGCCGACATGAGAAGGAACTCAATGACGAGTTAGTGAAAATGGCTCTTTATTATCGCTTTGAGCCAGTGGTGACCAATCCCTTCAGCGGCCATGAAAAGGGACACGTAGAGAAAAGTGTGCAGGTTTTACGCCGAAAAGCGTTCACAAAACAGTATGAGTTTGAATCGATTGGACATGCCCAAAAACATTTAGATCAAGCTATACTTGAATTAAACTTAGACTCGACGATCGCTGTGGAACAGGCACAATTACAGCCGCTCCGAGGATTTTATGACTACGGTATCACTACAAAGCAAACCGTAGATAAATATAGTTTTGTCCATGTGAATGGCAACTACTATTCCGTTCCAGATTATCTGGTTGGTCAGAAAGTCATCGTGAAACGTTATCTCAATGAACTGAAAATTGTCGGTTCCAGCCAGATTATCGCGACACACCTTATTCAGAAGGGAGAAAAGCAATACTCGATCGATATTCGTCATTATTTAACGACTTTTTTACGGAAGCCTAAGTCATTGGAACACTCGCTTGTTTTGAAGAAGACACCTAAGTTGCGGCATTGTTTTCTTCAGTATTATCAAAAGACCCCGCGTAGATTTCTTCAATTTATTGAAAATCATTTAAGTATCTCTTTGGATCAATTGATCATCCAGTTAGAAGAAGAAGCGTTGAAAGACCATAAGGTCTCTAAAACACCACCTAGTCGAGCGGTAAATGAAGCGAGAAACCAACTGCAGGAATATAATCTGATCCACCAAGTGAGAAAGGCGGCCAATAAATGATCGAAGCATATGCCAAGCAATTAAAATTACCTTATCTGAAGAAAAACTATTCCACTTTACTCCAGCAAGCGATCGACCTGGATCAAAATTTTGAGGAGTTTCTTACACAGCTGCTTACGTTAGAGATTGAACAGCGGCAAAACAATCGGATTCAAACACTGATTCGTCAATCAAAATTGCCAAGTAAAGTGACGTTCGATGACTACATGGACAGTCATTTAGAAGTGAAAATGAAGAAACAAATCAAAGAGTTGAAAACATTACGATTCATCGATCAAAAAGAGAATCTTATTTTAATGGGCAATCCTGGCGTTGGGAAAACCCATTTAGCAACTGTTCTCGGAATGGAAGCCTGTCTTTCCGGAAAAAGTGTCCTCTTTACGAATATCCCTAACTTGGTCATCGAACTAAAAGAATCCATGAGTGCGAACCAGTTGAATTTTTATAAGCGCCGGTTTGGCAAATACGACTTAGTTATTCTAGATGAATTAGGTTATGTGTCATTTGATCAAATAGGAAGCGAGATTCTCTTTAATCTTCTCTCGAATCGAACGACTGCCGGCTCGATGATCATCACGACGAACCTGTCCTTCGATCGCTGGGAAGAAACCTTTAAAGATCCAATGCTTACAGCAGCAATGGTGGACCGTTTGGCCCATCGGGCTCATGTGTTGGATCTCAGTGGTCCATCTTTTCGTGTAGAAGATACAAAGAAATGGCTAAACTAATTTTTGGCCCCTTTTTGAATCATCCAGTGGCCCCTTTTTCAGTTGCGTTTAACATTCAAAAGTGATGTGAAAGACCAAATAGTAAAAAATATTGATAATCTTGATCAAATTGAAGGTGCAATTTTAGGTGCAATGAACAGAATCAACAAAAAGTATGAGGATACTCTAAAAGGGTGGGTTAGTGCAGAGTTTCTTGATCAGTTGGAGAAGTTGAGAGAAGAAAATACTGAGTTATCCAAGAAAGCACTGGCTAAAACTGAAGAGGCTGCTGAGCTGAAAGAAGCTGCCAGTATTATTGAAACAGAGAAAATTGGTTCTTATAATATTAATGCTCTCGTAAAACTATTGAATAAGATAAATGTTAATGGAGAAACAAGTTTGAAAGAAGTCATGTTAACTAAAGGTCATATTCTGGTTGAGCCAAAAGCATACAAAAATATAAATGATACTCTTCTTAAAGAGGCAATTCCTAAATTAATACAATATAGAATTGTTGAGTCAGAAGAGGTTGAGATTTTTGACTTTAAGGGTGAGTATGAAGATACTGTTAACGGATACGTGCTAAGTAATGGGGGAGTTGAATTACTTACTCATCTAGAGTATATAAGTATTCTTGAAGAAGAAGAAGTTAATAATGCATAAAAGAAGAGGGAGAGCAGCTGATCACTGTTCTTCCTCATTTTTATTATACTTCCATTTTTCGTCTGCTTTTCAGCTCATTCAGTTGTGTTTCTGACTGTTCAATAATATGGTCAAGATCACAATGAAAAGCTTTGAATATCTTTGAATAAGCATAATATTCATTTGCTAATTTCTGTTTGTTAACTGGACGTGATTCATCACTGAAATAATTCTCAATTAACTTAAGTGGTGCAGTCCATGATTTCAGTTGAGTCAACAGATCAACTAAAGAGTGGATATCCTGCTGTGATACACTTTTTATTGGCTGCTCATTCTTTGTTTTCAGAAGTATTCCTCCTTTCACACTTTTTGAAAATGTCTTTCTTGAATTATACAATATTTAAAGTTGTTTAACAATGCAATTACTATTTTATAAGATGTATATTCTTGGTTTTCATGATGTAGAATAGTGTAGTAAAGGAGGAATGCTCATGCTTGATTTTGAAACATTTTTATCAGATAGACTGAATTACTTTAGAAATAAGAAAAATGTCAGTGCTAGAGAAATGAGTATTGCCATTGGTCAGAATGAAAATTATATCAATTCTATAGAAAACAAACGTTCCATGCCATCAATCCAAATGCTGTATACTATTTGTGATTACTTAGATATTTCAGTTAGTGAATTTCTATATGAAAGTTCTGATCAACAACAACTTTTAGCGGATATTAATATGAATTTGACAGAGTTAGATAATGAGACCTTGGAACATGTGTTGTGGTTGCTAAAAAGCTTAAATAATAGTTAGATAGATCAGCAGCTTAACTCAGTCTCTTCCAGAACACATACAGTTTTACGGTACAACAACAGAACCAGCACAACAGAATAGTACAGAATAAGCCAGATGGATTCTCTGCAGAGTCCTCTGGCTTTTTTGCTGTGTTTCAGCAGTGATATGAGATGTTCCCAAAAATGGCGCATCTTTTTTTCTTTCAAAATGCCTCAATCAGTAACCAAATTTCGTCTTTAAGAATGTGAGGCAGAAAAATCTGCTTGTTGTCCCAACCTGAGCATAATAACGAAATTATAAAAGTAGGAAAGTAAATTTTTTTCTATAAGTTGTCTCAAAATACAGGAGTATTTGCCTATGTATACGTGTGGAGCTGAAAAATACTTTTATAATCTGTCCCAATCTGTTGTGCAAATGGACTAAGGAAAAGTATAGGAGCTGAAAAAGATTTCCTGAAAAGTGTCCCATATGAGCAGTGAAATACGTCTTAAAGTGTAGGAGATGTAAAAAAAAATTTCATTTAGTTGTCTCAATGAGGGTCTAAATCTTGTCTTTAGTAGTGAAAGGAGAAAACTGTTCAAATCAGTGTCCCGTTTTTCAGTTGTTATTACGTAAGGAAAGATAGGGGACAGAAAAATATTTTCTTTATGTGTCCCAACTGGTGACTATTTACGAACTTGTATATGTGTAAGGCAAAAAATAGTAGAAAGGATCATGCTTATCAAAACAGAAATTTTAAGTTATCAGAATTTGCAGCAAGTTAACATTACCACAGGAGAAATTACAGAAAGGGAGTGTCTCACTACAGATATCACAACAATACTAGATGAAACAATAGCTGAAGTTGGTGGCAGAAATTATGTTGTCCTTTTAGCTCACTGTGCATCCAGTGTAACAGCAGGAGAACCGCCTTCAGTCTCTCAAATTGCTAAATTAACTGGATACACTTTACCAACAGTTAGGAAGGCGTACAGAGAATTAAAACAGAAGAAAATACTTTTATAAAGGCTTACGCCTTGTTGTCAGCTTTTCAAGCTTCCAACTCAGCAAGATTAAACAGCAAATATTTCTTTAAACAGGTAACAGTCTATACAGATTATATTCACTGTTTAATCTTTTCAGTATTATTGCAGTTCATATTTTCTGTTATGACAAGGCAAGTTTACTTGCCGTAGTCCCAACGTAGTTGGCAATCAATCAGCAGTAACTTAACAAGTTAACAGTGATTGCAGTATATCAGCTGTTTTTCTCTTTCATCTACTAGTGTGTAATTTGTGGTGATTGGTAAGCCAGAAAATGAACTTTTTTATTAAAAAACTGCGAAAAAAAATTAAATGCTTACACATAAAGGATACCAGCGTTTTAAATAACGTAATTATTTTTCTGTGAAAGCTTACCATTGAAAGGAGGAGAATGAGGATAAAGGAATGCAATAACAATTACACGGTAGCAGGCATTCTATATTCTGTTGAGCATGCTGATGAGTTCCGACAAGATAGAGAACCCTCATGCACAGATAGTTTAATTTCAATTGTTGATGCAACGCTTTGTATAGAACAGGCAAAATTATCTATCAAACAACAGGAGGCGTTGCTGTTAGTCTACAAGTACGGATTTTCAACACATGAAGCAGCAAGAATCCTAAGTATTAGTCATGTTGGGGTAATTGACAGATGCAATACTGCAAAAAGAAAGATTCAACAAGTGTTAAATAGTTGGTATAAACAAGAAGGAGAGAACAATATTAATTGACAAAATTCCAGTCACACCATTACAAACTGCATGAAATTATTGCAGCAATCTCAAATGAATCAGCGTACAGGTACAAGGCAGAAAAAGGGCAATATGAGTATATTGATATTCTTATTGATGCAGAAAGGGCTGTAAAACTGGCAAATCTGACGGAACATCAGAAAAAAATTGTCACACTACATTGGGAAAAAGGCTTAAATCTCAGTCAAACTGCTTCTGTTTTAGGGGTTACTGTTCAGGCAGTATTAGGAGCCGTGAATGCGGTGAAAAAGAAGCTTCAACGTGTATTAAACAAGTGGAATAAAAAGACAGAAAGGATAGATGATAATATGACAAGCACACAGGAGAAATCAATTAAGTGATTCTAACAGCAACACAGACATTGGAGCAGTTTCAGCAGATGAACAGCACAGAAGCTCAGGGCTTCCTTTTGAAAGCATATAGTCAGGGAGCATTAGCAAAATTGGATATAGAAGATATTGGCACAGCGGAAGACAGGAAAGCAGAGATAGAGTCAGTCACAGAGCTATTTTTTAGTCAATATAGCAAATTCCCTACTCATGGAGTTTTAGACTGCATGGCAAATTATATCCTTGCTGACTACATTAAGAAGAAATACAAGAAAAAAGATGAGCCACTGCAGTTCCTTACACCAACACAAGAGAAGGCACGCCAAAAAAGAGAATTGACAGGGTTGGATGAAGATACTATGAGCTATTTTGCAATAAAAGAGAAATTAAATATTCCTAAAGAAAGAGTCACGCAAGAGAAATCAGAATAACTATGAATCAGTCAGAGCTATCAAAATGGTGCTCTGGCTTTTTACTTTGTTCAAATTATGTAAAATTATCTAACTTTTTTTTGTTAATACCCTTAAAAATCTTGTTCTAGTTACCTATATAGATAGGGAAATAATAGGTAAATTTACTTAACCTGATTTACCTAAGTAATTTAGAAGGGAGGAAATGAAATGGCAACATCATTTATTAGAATGACGGACAAGGAACTTACAGCAAAGGTAGTTCAGAGAGTGGGGACTGAGTTTTATGTTATGCAGTGGTTTTTAATTAAAGGGCTCTATCCATGTGTTAGCAAGAGTCAATACTGCCGTGTTGTAGGACTGAATTATAAAAGTTTTTGCAGCTAGCTAAAAAAACATGAAGAAAGCAAAGTAGAAAAGGAGAATGTTTAATGCAACAAAACAATGAAAAAAAATTAACGGCAGTACAGAAAATGGCAATGGGGCTTGCAGATCAAAATGAGCAACTACCTGAATATAAAAGAATGGATGCCAAAGAGGTTGATCATGTCAAAGAAGGAAATGAACGACAAGAGGGATGGAATGCTTTTCACCAAAGACAAAGGAAAAAATTCTCTCAGTCTAAAGAACTTACTGCTATGCCTTATGCTGACGGAGTAGAAGCACTTAAGTCTGGTAAATACAATTTAGTGGATACGCAGGATTTAAAAACATTTCTGAGTCATGCAGAATCATTTAACTCAAGAGAAGGTGTTAAGTTTGCAAAATATAAACATCAGACAGATCACGCATATGACAATTGGAAAGATTGTTTAAACAATATAAAGGAAATTAAAGAGGTGCAGGACTGGCTAACAAATAACCCCTATGCCACTGTAGATCAAGCAATAGAACAGTTTCCAGATACAGAAGGCATTCCTGAGGCTACAGAAGAAAATGAGTAATAAAGATTATTTCAGGATTACTGATCCAGAAAAGTTTTTAGCTTCTTATTTGTTAAAAGAAATCAAACAGTCACCAGAAAGGATTCTACAGCAGATAGAAAAAGAGGTTCATTTAGTAAATACTGATTTCTGGATGATCCGCATTGATGAAAAACTGGAGCTTTTGAAAGCATATGATCAACTGACAGAAGCAGTCAAGGGAGATAAGGAAGAAAAAGAAGAGGAGGATGCAGAGGATGACATTGAAGTTTCAGAACAACCTGAATTATGATGTGAATGAGATTAAGATTGAAAGCAAACAGGCAGCTGTGGCAGCCTTAGCTGCTCTTGATCAGTTTACTGCTAAATATGAGGTAAGGCTTGAGGAGTTGAGAACAGAGCTGGCTGATGCTGAGGAAATTCAAGTAAACTCACTGGATAAGGTTACTAATTTAGAAGAGATTTCTGCAATGGTTAACTTCAAGAAGGACACCAGAAAGCCTGCAACAATTAAAGAAGAGATCCAGTTGATTAAGGATTTAAGAAAGAATGAGTCAGTACCATTATTTGAAGCTGCTCATATGGCAATTTACAGGCTATACAATGATTGTGTGAGCTACTTTGAGCCATACAAAGAACATGTCAGTCTGATAACTTGGGAAGCAACTTATACTGTTGTTGGGCATTTGAACATTGAAGTAGACCAGTTAAGTGCACAATATGAAAAGTATGCTGGAGACTGCTGTTTCTATGAGGGGGCTGAACACAGAAAGGCTCCAGACGGCAACTTTATTAGAAGAGTCAATTTTGCAAGAATTAGGATGACAAAACCAACTGCAGGAGAGAAAGCAGAATTTAATCATCTGTTATTCCAGTAAGAGAGGGGAAAACAATGGCTGAAGTATTACAGGAAATGGCAGCAGGGCTGGAAAAGGTCTCTGCTGTCCATCAAGAAGTTAGGCAGTCAAAGCAAGCTGAATTGCAGAAGCTTAAGCAACAGCCTAAAAAGTATGTTTCCAGTCTTTCAGAGCATAGCCTGACGGTTACTGAAATCAAAGTAGGTCTAATGGAGTATAAAGAGGAGCTAGAGAGACAGTTACAACAGCATATGATTTACAGGTATCAGTCTGGTTTTGCTTCTAGTCAGATTACAAAGGCTCAGAAAGGTTTGCAGTATATTGAAGAAGCTGAACAATTACTTTCTGATAAACAACAGAAGTCTGTGGAGTTTTTGTCTGAAATTAGAGCAATTACAGGAGTTGAAGATGGATGACTATAAAAAGATATAAAGCTGATCATCTGTCAGATACCCAGTTAGAGTGTATTGAGTTGCTTCTATATAAAGATATTGTTGGAATGACTCATGAAGAAATTGCTGAGCAGTTAGGTATCAACGCTAAAACTATTTACATGTGGAAGCGTGAAGAGCTGTTTCAGAAGAAATTAACTGAGAGAGCTGTAGAAGAAATGGATACTCTGGCTCCAGATTTATTCATCTGGATGCAAAAGGTT
Source organism: Enterococcus sp. 9E7_DIV0242 (assembly GCF_002140975.2). Taxonomy (NCBI): domain Bacteria; kingdom Bacillati; phylum Bacillota; class Bacilli; order Lactobacillales; family Enterococcaceae; genus Enterococcus; species Candidatus Enterococcus clewellii. The sequence continues at coordinate 533,569 of NZ_CP147247.1, read as the reverse complement.
ATGAGTCCTACATCTAAGTATAAAGAGAGTACACAGGTAAAGACTGCAGAATTAATTATGAAGAAGCTAGGCATACTTAAGCAGGTTTCTGAGGTTGAGACTACTGCCACAATCATGGATAACAGGAAGCAAACTGTTGAGGAACTGATGAAGAGCTATGGCATAAAGAGGGACTGATAAAAGTAAGGGGCTTACCCAGTAACAATAGGGGAGTCTCTTTTTGTTACCCCTCTGATTTAAACAGGGGCTACTTAGAAACACTGTGGTTTCAGGGTTCAATCAGAATCTATCTTGCAGATAGCTGTTGCTGAGTTAACAGTAATTATCCCTGAACGCTGCTGTCTGTGTAAGGAGAAAAAGTAAATAGGTTGTATGAATCAGATCTGTTATTTAACAGCTGCAACTTTATTCATACTGCAAATATACAGTGAATGTATAAACGCTGTAATAACAATGTTTTCATGGAGTGTATAAAACAGGGTGTTTATATTCAGTTTATCAGAAGTCTATGAAAGCATCTGTAAACGCTGATATTAATGGGTTTTTAAGCAGTTTGATGAATGCTGTCAACTCCTACATGTCAGAATAAAGTGCAACATTCACCATGCCTCTGTTGGGTATTTTTGTTATGGAATGAGGAAGCTTGAAATTACTGAAGCTTCGTATTAACATATAGGGTATAGGGGTATGCTCTATATATTAATTAAGGAGTGAACTATATGTCACATCATCCAGATCATGAAGTAGGTAATTTAGTTAAGCGCATCAATAGAATCGAAGGACAGGTAGGTGGAATTAAAAACATGATTATTGAAGAACGTCCTTACGACGAAGTAATCATCCAATTGAATTCTGCTAGATCTGCTCTTCAAAAAGTCAGTCAGATCCTTTTAGAAGCTCATGCCGATCACACATTTATGGACGCCGTTCAATCAGGCCAGACTGAAAAAGAGCTCGCAAGTCTTAGACGGGCCATTCAGCAATACAGTAAAATGTTGTAATTAGGAAAGTAGTAGGTGATATGTATGAATACATGGAAGGAAAACAAAATCATTTGCTTAGCATTACCAGCAACTATAGAGAATGTTCTTCAAACACTTGTTGGCTTCATCGATACTCTTATGATTTCCAAAATCGGACTATTAGCTGTAACAGCCGTTGGTGTCGCGAATACCATTTTAAACGTGTATCTAGCGTTGTTTATTGCTTTAGGAGTAGGAACATCTGCGTTGATCGCTCAAAAAATTGGTGCCGGCAAGGGAAAAGAAGCACAGACTATTACCAACCAATCGGTGATCTTGGCCATCTTGATCGGGCTTTTTTTAGGTGTGATCTCCATCCTGTTTGGCCGCCCGTTATTAGGGATTATGGGTGCATCAGCGGAAGTCTTAGATTCCGGAATGCAGTTTTTTCTGGTTGTTGGGGGAGCTTCTGTGTTTATCGCTTTAATGACTATTTTTGGGAGCATCCTACGTGCAACTGGTGATACAAAATCACCTATGGAAATAAGTGTTGTAGTAAATATTGGGAATATCGTGATTGATTACATTTTGATTTTTGGGTTTGGTCCAATTCCAGCTCTAGGTGTACTGGGTACAGCGATTGGGACAGTTCTATCACGAGTGATTGGTTGTGTACTGCTTTACAGAAAGGTGCAACAGTCCCAAAGTCCAATTGATTTACCTAACTTATTTTCAAAGAGCAATTTCAAACCGCTGATCGATATTTCTATTCCAGCTGCATTAGAACGTTTGGTTATGCGACTGGGACAGGTTGTTTATTTTGGTTTAATTGTCAGTATTGGCGCTAAGACATTCGCTGCCCATTCAATTGCCGGGAACATTGAAAGCTTTACTTACATGCCTGGTTATGGATTAGCGACAGCAGCAACTACTCTGGTTGGAAACAGTATCGGTGCTAAGAACTATAAGCAGACGAAGGAATATGCTTACTCATCTGTAAGATATGGGGTAATCGTCATGTCAACCCTTGGTGTGATTCTTTTCTTTGGCGCACCATTCTTCGCTTCTTTATTTACTGACGATCAGGAAGCTATTCGACAAATCATTATTGCTTTAAAAATTGATGCTTTCGCTCAGCCAGGGTTGGCAATAAGTTTAATCACCACAGGTGCTCTTCAGGGAATGGGGGATACTAAAGCACCATTGTATAGTACCGCCCTTGGAATGTGGGGTGTCCGAGTGGTGGGAGTTATTCTTCTTTCGAAAGTATTGAATATGGGGATTGCAGGAATTTGGCTATCTATAGCCGTTGATTTATACTTACGTTCACTGTTTTTGGTTTATAGATTTGGAAAGAATTTGAAAACCTATGAGAAAAATAGGAAATAATCTGTTAGTTCTCTATTTGGTAAGACTCTTATTCATGTAAAGGAAAGGAAGTCTGTTATACCAGGCTTCCTTTTATTCCGGCAGCAAAGTAATTTAAACTATACAAAAGGAGAGTGTAATTGTTCATGTCAACTTATCAACATTTAACAGCTGAGGAACGAGGAAAAATCGAAGCATACTTAGACGAAGGTTTGTCTCAGGCTGAGATAGCAAGACGTTTAGACCGGCATCGATCAACAATCTCCAGAGAAATCCGGAGAAACAGCGAAGAGAGAAAAGCAAACAGCCTGGCAGCATTGCGCTATCAGGCTTCAAGTGCTGGTAATTTGGCTCGCATGAGAAAAAGAAACTGTGGAACAACTACAAAAGCAACTGTACATAATACAAAAACTATTTTGAAATACTTGAAGAAGAAATACTCTCCAGAACAGATAGCAAACAGTGTACGCAGCATCAATGTATCTACAAATACCATCTACAACTGGATTTATTCTGGTTTGATCAAGTTTCCAATAAAGAAGCTACGACTGAAAGGGAAGAGATACCGGAGAAAATATAGCGGTAGATTACTGAAGAAAACTCCATCACCACAATTCTATGAGAATCGCTTAGTCACTGATCGACCTGAAGCAACTATTCTAAGAACTGATTTTGGTCATTGGGAAGCTGATACAGTACTCTCTAAGCGTGGTGTAGAAACTTGTCTAGCAACGTTCGTAGAACGTAAATCACGGCATTATGTGGCCATTAAAATGACTCGAAAAGACGGTGCTTGTATGTTGGCAGCTATGGAACGCTTGGTTGAAATGTATCCCTCAGGTGTGAAATCAATTACCTGTGATCGTGGTATTGAATTCGTGAACTTCCATAATGTAAAACACATGGAAGATACCTATGGTATTAAAACATATTATGCGCACCCATATGCGCCACACGAACGTGGATCAAACGAATACCATAATGGACTACTAAGAGAGTATTTTCCAAAGCCTACAGACTTCAATAAAGTATCCCAGTTAAAGATCGATCAATCAACAAATGAAATCAACAATCGGCCAAGAAAACTGTTCAAATGGAAGTCAGCAAACCATAAATTCCATTTGGAGTACGCTAAAATATAAAACAATGTTATTCAATGAAAAGCATTTTCAAGCAAACCGTTTAAAAAAGCGGAACAAAATTGTATAATGAAAACCATTAAGAATGTTATTAAGATTTGTTTAAGATGTTGCACTTAGTATTGACAAGTGCCATTCTGTTTTAAATCAAGAAGAGCTACATGCTTTCATATTTCAACAGCTAACTACATTAGATGAACAGATACAAGTAGATATATTTACACTATTTACCAAAGAGTTTGAGAAGAAATCAGTTGCGTTTTATCAATCTGTTGGTGGAACACATGCTTTACAGTTTAAGAGTAGTTCATTTGTTCAGCAGTTTATCTCAGAAATTCAGCAACAACTGACTCTGGCAGGAGATACAGCAAAGATTAATCTATTTGAGTATACTGACAGACTAATTCAAGAACGCTTTGGCTATTTCAGTGGAGGAAATGAAGAGAATAAAAAGCAACTTCTTCAACAATTTAGTAGAAAGGAACTGACAGACAGGATACAAAATAATGGCTTTGTTGCATTAGTTGACAGCTTAGGCAGAGAATGGCAGTTAGATAGATATGTAGACACTGTATTAAATAGTAATCTTGCAGAAGTAGACTGGCAAACAAATAGAGAACTGGCTGCAGCAGAAGGGAAAGACTTGGCGTGGATCAGCCACCACGGAGCTACAGATGACTGTGGAAAATGGGAGCATGTTCTGATTAGTCTTCATGGTAAAACAACAGGACTGCCAACTTTTCAACAGATTAAAGATAGTAAGCAGTGTTTCCATCCTAACTGCCAACATCATGTAAATGTTGTGAAGAGTTTGGAGCTAGTGCATCCAGATATATTAGCAACAACTAAAAAGAAGTTGGGGAAAAATATGTAGGAGTTGTAGTTGTAATAGAAGTAAAAGCAGAAGTAGAAGGAAAACAATTGGAGTATGTCATTTTGCTAAGAGTGTCTGTTTTTTGACCGTTAATTAATTTCTACCTTAATTGACTTTCTTAAATTGATGTTCTATTATAAGGATATCCCTATATATTACTATTATATTACTATTAATAATACAGTAAAAAAGCCAGTGCTACCAACACTGACTTAATATAAGTTGAGCAGTTCTTAACTGGATAGCTCAGCTGAGAATACGGCTCTTATCTGTTTCTACTTCCTACGGTAGCAGGTAAGAGCTTGTTACTTTTGTTTAAAACTGTCGTAACACTTCAGCAACAGAGTGCAAGCAGCAAAAATCAATGTAATTACTTGGTATTCTGTCATGACATCACCCCCAGTACAACAACTGAGGTCTCATGTATTCAACTGCTCAACTTAAGGTTAATGATAGCAAATTTTATGTCACAAGTATAGAGGGTCTCCTTTGTACAAAAAGAGGGCTAATAGACGGTTTGAATCCAGAATGTTCCAGTAGCAATAACGCAGTTGAATACAGCATGAAACAGCCAAAGTAGAATAACTGCTCTGGCTGTTTTCTTCCTCTGTATTTTGTCTATTTAACTGTCAAAATTAGTTAAAGATTAGCGAACAAATTAGCTTACAGAAATGCTGTCTAAAAATTGCTTTTTTTAACTTCTGCAAATTGATTAAAAAGTAAAACCTATATAACTTATGGAATCTACTTGTATTTATTTAAAATGTAAGTTAAAATGACAGTGAAAATATTAGCTAATTCGTAAGCTAAAAAATTAGCTAAATTGATTGACTTTTACAATGCAGTATCTTAGTATAAATATATACAGATTTATCAATGCATTAAAAGTGTATGAATAGTTACAAAATTGTATTAATAAATAGTATGAATGTCAGTGTATTTTAAAACAGTAAAAAACCAGTGCTACGAACACTGGTTAGAATAAGTTGAGCTAGGCTCAGCAGCTTTATTTGCCTCTTATCCATTTTTTCTACTTGGCGGTAGTGGATGAGAGTCTTTTTATTTCGTCTTAAAGCGGTCGTAGAGCTCCAAACTGAATTTACACAGAGCAATAATAAACATTGCTGATTGGTATAGATCCATGGGCATTCAACCTCCAATCTCTGCTGGAGTATTAGCCCTTTTCAACTTATATTAACAAGTATACAGAAATTTTGGTTTCTATCAACTTATATATAGTGTTTTTTTTCTTTTAAATAACACGCTTTAGTCATTTTTAATAAATTAGAACAGTAATGATGGTCAAAAGAACGCTTCTTTTTGTTAAAACATAACAAATATATTTTTTATTCTAGCTACATTTTTTTCTATCTCCATTTTATGTTGTATATCTGCTGCCAATGTTCATGAGGGGGCTGGTGTCCTTTCCTTCATCTAAAATAATATGATTCTGTAAAGAAGCTAGGTATATCTCAGTGGTTTTGACAGAAGAGTGTCCTAGAAGCTTCTGCAAGGTATAGATACTTGCGCCGTTTGCAATTTGAGCCTGAGTAAAGTAATGCCTGAAGGTGTGAGGGCTGCACCTAACAGTTTCATCAATGCCAGCTAATTTTCCAATCTTTTTAATGGATCTCTGCACCATATCCACAGTGATTCTGTTCCCGTCCTTTGTCAAGAATACATAGTCCTGACATTTAATAGTAGGTTTTGCTTCAAAATACTGTTTCTTTATCCTGTCATACTTCATTTTCTGTTTCATCAGAATAGCACTAGTATACATAAATCTATCCTTTTTTCCTTTACCTCTAACCACAGTTATCCCTGATTCATTGAAAGTAGCATCAGTCAGATTACACAGCTCTGATACTCTTAAACCAGTATCAGCCAAAGTCATTAAAATGAACCTGTCTCTTTCAGCAAAGTATCTGCTGGCAAGTCCTTTGTTGTTCTTCTGGTGTACTCTGGTTTGATCATAGACATATTTCAACATCTTCTTAACATCTGTATCAGAGTATGCTTTAATAACTTTCTTCTGTTCCTTCAGCCATTTGAGTCTGGTGCACGGATTTTCAGTGTGGTCAATATAGCCCTCATTCTCACAGAAAACAAAGAAAGCTCTGATTGATCTGATAAAGGTATTTACATAGCTCTCAGTTAATCCAGATTCTAGCTGATCAACAACAAAACTTCTGACGTGAAACAGTTTCACCTCATTTAAGTACATGACCTGATGATTACTGTTAATAAATTTGAAAAACACTGACAATACTTTTTTATGCTTAGCAATGGTTCCAGCAGAGAGTCCTCTTGCTTTGTCAGTGAAGGTAAACTCTGGCAAGAGTTCTAATAATGCAATTTTTTCAGCCATAATAAAAAGCCTCCTATACTGTTATAACTACAAATAACGGCATAGAAGGCTGTTCAGTTTATCTGTTGTCCAAGAGGTTTTATGGTATCTGTTGGACTACTGATAAACACTATTTATTTTACTGGGAATTACTGATTTTCACTGTTGGAAAACTGCTGTAAATGCTGTTGTAGCGCTCTTAACGGATACCCAATGCAATCCGTGCGTAACGAGACATTTTATCGGTTGTCCATGCTGGGTACCAAACAAGCTTCACTTCCACGTTTTTAACTTCCGGAATATCTGCTACAGCCTGATGGATTTGTTCTGTCAGGATGTCTGCCAAAGGGCAACCCATTGTTGTCAAAGTCATTTTGATGACTGTATCACCGGTTTCTTCAAATTCTATCTCATAAATCAAGCCTAAATTTACAATATCAATACCTAATTCAGGGTCAATTACTGTTTCAAGCGCTGTTAAAATCTCTTCTTTGATCCCTTCAATTTCCTCAGCAGACCATTTTTGTTCTTCGCTCATTGTCTTCTCGACTCCTTTATCCTTAGCTATCGTTTATGATACCTTCTTTTTACCATTTTGTAAATGAGAATCTCTTTCACAGATGAGGAAAAGAGCTGTATTAATGCACAGAAAACGCCGTATTTTAGGAATCAAAAAATAATTTATAAAGAATAACTCTAAAAAGGTTGACAAATTATTAAGAAATTTGTAAACTTGTGGATGTTAACACATTGTAAATATGTTTTCATGTGACTGGATAATACTAGGCATGGAAGAATTTCGTATAGGGATGGCTTGTTCATACTATTATATGGGATTGTTCTATGCTTTTTTTGCGTCTATAGTCAGGATGAAAACAAAGCAAACACTTCTGCAGAAGAGGAATGTTTATGAAAATAAAAAAAGTATTGAATCAAAACGCAGTGCTTGTTCTTGACGAAGGACAGGAAAAAGTTGCAGTCGGTAAGGGTGTCGGTTTTAACAAAAAGAAGAATGACTTGCTGCACGCACAGCAGGTTGAACGGATTTTTGTGATGGAGCCGGAAGGATTGAAAAAGCTTCAAGTCCTGTTATCACAAATCGATGAAAAATATTTTTTCGCAACAGAGGAAATCATTAAGTATGCTGAGACGACTCTTGGTGAAAAATTGAATGCCCATATCAATGTTGGCCTAAGCGATCACATTGCATTTGCTGCTGAGAATATTCAGAATAATATCATCGTTCGTAATAAGCTATTGCATGAAATCGAGATTCTTTATAGTGAGGAGTTTGCGATAGCACAATGGGCGGTTGATTATCTGACTCAGACATTGGGGTTGCCATTTAGCTATGATGAAGCGGGGTATATCGCTATCCATATCCACAGTGCTCGTGGTGGACGAACAGATAACAGTAAGAGTATCCGCGAGGTTACGATTGTTTCTGAAATTATACGATTGATTGAAAAAGAACTGGATATTGATGTTTATTCTGAACAGATGAGCTTAAGCTATTCTCGTTTAGCAAATCATTTACGTCTGTTCATCCATCGCTTCGAGCAAAATCATTACGCGGTACTGGATGATGATATCCTAGATGTTGTTCGAAAAAAATATGCTGAAAGTTATGAAATCGCTAAGAAAATCCAGGTATTGCTGATGAAGAATTTTCATTATCAAGTGCCGAGTGAAGAACTGGGCTATCTAGCCATTCACATTGAGCGGTTACGTATGATCAAAAACAAATAACGAAGGAGTTGTGTATTATGAAAGAATACATGCAAAGAATGGGTCGCTCTCTAATGCTTCCAGTCGCAACTTTACCAGTTGCAGCACTATTTATGGGAATTGGTTATTGGATAGATCCGAGTGGATGGGGAGGCAATAATATTTTAGCAGCTTTTCTTATTAAAGCTGGAAGTACAATTTTGGATAACTTAGGAATTTTATTCGCTGTAGGGTTAGCATTAGGAATGTCTAAAGACAAGGATGGCTCAGCAGCTTTGAGTGGTTTAGTTGCGTTTTTAGTTCCTATGACACTTGTAAATTCAGCATCAGTAGCAATGTTTCAAGGTATTGCTGAAGATGATGTAAATATTGCTTTTTCTGCTATAAATAATAAAAATGTTTTTATAGGAATTTTAGCAGGTCTAGTTGCGGCAGCCATGTATAATCGGTTTAGTAGTGTAAAATTACCGATGGCGTTATCCTTTTTTAGTGGTAAACGTTTGGTTCCAATTGTTACAGCTGCAGCAATGTTACTACTTTCAGCAGGTTTGATTTTCGTTTGGCCTCCTGTCTACACAGGTTTAGTTTCGTTTGGGGAATCTATTTCAGGTATGGGGGCTATCGGAGCAGGATTATACGGTCTGTTTAATCGCTTATTGATTCCAACGGGTCTCCATCATGCGCTAAATAATGTGTTTTGGTTTAATATTGCAGGAATTGATGATATTGGTAAATTCTGGGCAAGTGAAGGAGTAAAGGGAATAACAGGTATGTATCAAGCTGGGTTTTTCCCAGTAATGATGTTTGGTTTGCCAGCTGGTGCTCTGGCTATTTACCAATGTGCTCGCCCTGAAAAGAAAAAGGCAACAGCTTCATTGATGATGGCGGCAGGATTTGCATCATTCTTTACAGGTGTAACTGAGCCTTTAGAATTTGCGTTTATGTTTGTTGCTTGGCCACTTTATGTCGTTCATGCAATTTTGACAGGTATTTCTATGTTTATCGCTGCAACATTTCAATGGACTGCAGGATTTAATTTTAGCGCGGGATTAATTGATTTTGTACTTAGCTTAAGAGTTCCGATTGCAAATCAGCCATATATGTTGTTATTACTTGGATTAGTTATGGCAGTTATCTATTATTTCACATTCCTGTTTGTCATCAAAAAATTCAACTTGATGACACCAGGACGTGAAGAAGGAGATGGAGAAGAAACGCCAGATGTTGCTGAAGGGGACAACAAATTTGCTTCATTAGCTCGTAGAATTTATGAAGGCCTAGGCGCACAAGGAAATGTTACTTCTATTGATAACTGTACGACTCGTTTACGTTTGACAGTGAAGGATACAAATACTGTGGACCAAGCTAAAATCAAAGCGACAGGTGTACCTGGCGTGAAAGTCATTGATGATAAAAACATTCAGGTAATTGTTGGAACAGAAGTACAATTCGTTGCTGATGAAATGACAAAGCTGCATAATTCAGGTGGTCTGACAGGTGCACCAACAGGTGAAGTAGCAAAAAAGTCTGAAGTGCAAGCTGTAGCTCCATCAGCAACAGTTGCAGGTGGTTCAAATGATCTTTATGCTGTTGCTGATGGAAAAGTTGTTCCTATCAGCGAAGTGAGTGATGATGTTTTCTCAGCAAAAATGATGGGTGACGGATTTGCAGTACTTCCGACAAACGGAGAAGTGTTTACTCCTGTCGCCGGTAAGATCACAAATATTTTCCCAACAAAACATGCAATGGGCATCTTGACTGATTCTGGCATCGAAGTGTTGTTGCACATGGGATTAGATACTGTTGAATTGAAGGGTGAGCCTTTCGCCTTACACGTATCTGAAGGTCAGACAGTGAAAGCCGGAGATAAAATTGCAACAATCGATTTGTCTGCATTAGAAAAAGCAGGAAAGAAATCTGATTTGATCGTTGTATTTACAAATCAAGATATTGTTTCTTCTTATGATCTGACAAAAGCTGGTCAGTCTGTGAAGGCAAACGAAACTATTGGTCAAACAGTTGTAGAATAGATACATTTTAAGAAGAAACTTCATAAAATATGAATCCCCGCCTATAAAAAAGTTGTGGGTGGGGAGCTGTTAAGATCATAATAACTTTAATGGAATATAATGCTCAGAAAATCAAAGAGTTTGTCATAATTTCTTTTAGAACATATAAAAAAGGCGACCTCCAAAATTATCTTTTTGGAGGTCGCCTCATTTGTATTATCTAGAAGTACACCAACTGTTACCACCAGAAGAAGAACCCGATGGAACTCCCCAAGGCCATGCACAACCACCAGTAACCCAATCCATAATCCCTCCCCAAACCATAGAAGGACCTGCATTCCAGCCTCCGTTAATATCTTCCAATTGCATTTCATCTTCAATTTTTTGTAACAATTCGTTTGATTTTTCCATATCAAATTACCTCCTCTTTTTATAAATATAATTATATCACTTGTTGAAATGTATTTCTATTGTTTTTTGAACATTTTTAATAAATGTGAGGGTAAAAACTTATCTTTTAGAAAATGAAAGTATTCATTTGCCATTGTCTCTTTGCCATTCTCTAAAAGTAAAAGGCCAATTAGAAAATCAATATGATAACCTTGGGAGTGAATAGAACCAAACATATTAGTAGCTGACTTTTCTTTCCTATATTTCATGATATCCTTTAACATCTGTGATTGATGTTTCTTTAATAGAAAAATTTTATTTAATGTTGAATAGTAGACAACATCAGGATGATCTGGATAATTAATCTCTAAAAAATTTAATAATAGTTGAAATGTTTCTAAATCATTTTCAGAGGAATAACCTAAAAAATGTATAAGTACTGAGAAAGTATATTCTGTTATTCGCAAGTTATCTAAGGACAAAATTTTAGAAGAGTCTATTAACAAAAAACTCCAGAAAAGATGTTCTAATGTTTGGTAGCTTTCATTTTTGATACTATCTCTTAAATAGAAATATCTCCATCTATCATTCTCAGGTTCTTTTTTCAACATTAACTTAAGTAAATCAGAATTTCTTTTATTTTTATTTTTATTTTCTATGACTTCATTCTTGTATCCATCATGTTCAATATGTATATCTAATGATACATATGCAACATAGGGATTAAGGGTTTTATTTCTAAGTTCTTCATGAACGAAGCCAAAAAAATAGAAATTATCTCTTTTTCTAAAAATTCTTCTAACAGCTACTATTTCCTGTTCATCATGATTAATAATTTTAGGACAGAACGCAATCGGAATGTAATCACAAAGAAAATCGCATTGTCTAAGTATGTGTTTGAGATTTGAGGTGTCTGATGTGTCTTCTAATGATTCATCTGCGTCTATGAAAAAAATGAACTCACTAGTAGACTTTGAAATAGCATAATTTCTTGGTAGCGAAAAATCATCGGTCCATTTTTGGTGAAACAGTCTTATTTTTGAGTTATTCAATTTTTCAATAATGTTTACTGTAGAGTCAGTTGAGCCAGTATCAACAATAATGATCTCATCAGAAATTGCTACTATACTATTAATACAACGTTCAATACATCTTTCTTCATTTTTGCATATTATAGAAAACGTGATGCTAGGCAATTTTTTTTTACTAATATTGTTTATGACATCAATTATTTCATTTGTGGAAAAATGTGCTTTATGATTTTTTAAAAATTCTACTAGATTGGAATCAAACTCTATAATATAATTTAAGTTATTAATCCATTCTTGAAGAGAAAAAACGTCTAAAATGCTTGCTTTTGATATATGTTGGTTTAGATAATCCGACATATACATATTGTAAAGTGTCATAATGTATCCTCCTATTCATAAATAAATAATAACAAAAATTCAGTAAAAGGAGTAGTATTATTGAAAAAAAAAATTATCCCATATTTACAACAAGATGAAACGGATTGTGGTGTTGCATGCATGTATATGCTATTAACTTATTATAACAGTAAAGTACCTATACATATTCTAAGAGTTTTGTCTGGAACGGGTACTCAAGGAACTTCAGCACTAGGAATAAAAAAGTGTGGAAATGCTTTAGGACTAGAAGTATCTGTTTATAATGTTTCGAAAAAAATAATGAGTAAAGAATTTTTTTCAAACCCATTTATAGCACATATCAAATTGGAGAATGGCTTTGAACATTATGTATTATGCTACAAAAAAAAAGGGGAATATATTTATTTCGTTGACCCTGCTACAGGAAAAGAGAGGCTAAAAGAAAGTGATTTTGTAAAGAAATGGTCTGGAATTATTATTGATATCTTTCCATCAGAAGATTATTCAGTTAAAATCGTTGAATCGTTTAGCTTGTTTTCATATTTAAAGTTATTCGTTGATAAAAAAAGAACATTTATATTTGTTTTTTTTGTATCACTTTTTATTTCTGCAGTAGGAATAGCAAACTCATACTATCAGAAATTTTTAATTGATCAAGTAATTCCAAAAAATAATATTAGTATGTTACACAAATTGTTTATTGTCCTTCTGTTAATTTTAGTATTTAGAAGTTTCATGAATTACTTAAAAAATGTAATTGTTTATTCTTTGTCTCAAAAAATGAATTTCGAGTTGAACTCTGAATTTCTTAAACATATTTTGAAACTGCCTTTAGATTTTTTTTATAATAGGAAGACGGGAGAAATTATTTCGAGAGTAAATGATATAGAGATCATAATTGACTTTCTCAAAAGTTTTTTAGTAGATTTTATAGTAGACATTTTGATGCTAATAATCATGTCTCTAGTTTTAATGTTTCTTAACTTCAAATTGTTTTTAATTGCATTGATATCAATTCCCATATATATTCCTTTGACCTTGTATTTTAGCGAAGCGTATAAAAAAAAGAGGAAGAAAGTTTTAACTGAATTAAGTAATTTTGAATCTGTCTATATAGAAATGATAAATGGTATGGAAACTATAAAAAGCTTTAGAAAAGAACATCACTTCTATGGTAAAGTTTCTAAACAATTAGATAAGTATATTGTATCTAGTAAAGAACTATCCAAAATAAGCTATATGCAAGAAGTATCAAAAGGAATAATTTACTCCACTATAATTTTGTTTACGATGTGGTTAGGAGGATATTTAGTAATTAATAATCGAATGTCGTTAGGAAGTTTAGTGGCCTATAGTTCTATGTACATGATGTTTTCTATTCCTTTAGACAATCTGTTAATGTTCCAATTAAAATATCAATCTGCAGTAGTCTCAAATGATCGTTTGAATGATATTATGGATATCTCTAACGAAAATCTAATGAATAATAAAATGGGAAATTTTGATATTTTAATACAGGAACTGAGATATAATATTGATACAAAAAATATGACTAATAATTTAACAGTTAAAATTAAACAAGGAGAGAAAATAGTTTTAGTGGGGAAGAGTGGATCAGGTAAATCTACACTTGCAAAAATGCTAGTAGGTATTGTTGAACCAAACCAAGGCGATATTCATATTGGTGATTTAAATATAAAGTTCATAGACAAAGATGAGCTCAGAAAGCATATTTTGTATGTCCCTCAAAAACCATATTTGTTTAAAGGAACAATATTAGAAAATATAATTCTAGAAGATGACTTATATGACCTAGATAGGATAAAGAAATGTTGTCAAATAGCTGAAATAAGTGATTTTATACAGAAAACTTCAAATGGTTTAGAAACTCAATTGTATGAAGGTGCAACCAATATTTCTATTGGTCAACAACAGAGAATAATACTAGCAAGAGCGTTTTACCATAATTTTAAAATTTTGATACTTGATGAAGCTACCTCTGGTTTAGACTCAAATACAGAAATGAAAATAGTTGAGAATATATTGAAAATGGATCAGACAGTTATATTAATAACTCACAATGAAACCATAATAAGTATGTTTGAAAGAAAGATAAATTTAGAATAGTAAGTATTTTAACTGATTAGAGGCAAACATTGCATAGACTTAGACTGAATGAATCAGAAATTATATCTCACTGAAAATTACAAAAATCTAATACTAATGAAACATATGACGTTACTATATTTTTTTAGACTATTTTAATGAAATATGAAGTTGTAAAAACAAGAGGCTACTATCATGTGTCATTTTTTCTATTTTAATTAAGTTTTCAAATTAGTTACTTCAAAATAATAAAATTTTTGATATTAATCCCCCTCTTCCAAAATGAGTTTTTTGAGTTATACATAATGTGGGGGCTTTTTATTGATATCGGATAAGTCATTCAATGTTAGTATAAAAATTTTTTGAATAGATAGTTTTATATTACGCATTAGATATATGGAAAGCTCTTTTCAAAATTACTGAATAAAGAGGGATAAAAATGAAAGAATTAAAAACAGAACGAGTGCATTTACGCCAATTTAAGGAAACCGATAGCTCTGATTTGTATGAGTACTTGTCAGATAAAGAGGTAGTAAAGTATGAACCTTATAAAGCTTTTTCAAAGGAAGAAGCTATGAAAGAAGCTGTACGAAGAGCTGAAAGCACTGAGTTTTTCGCAGTATGTCTAGGAAATGGAAAAGTCATAGGTAATGTATACTTTAGTAAAGGGGCTTTTGATACATGGATGATCGGCTATGTGTTCAATCGCCAGTATTGGGGACAAGGCTACGCCTCTGAGAGTGTGAAAGCAGTGATTGAATATGGTTTTACTGAATTAGGCGTACATCGGATTACCGCTTTGTGTAATCCTGAAAATGAAGCATCTTGGCATTTGCTTGAGCGTGTTGGCATGAGAAGAGAAGGCGTACTGAAAAAGAATGTGTACTTTTGGAAAGACGAACAAGGTGTACCGATTTGGCAGGATACCTATGAGTATGCGTTACTAAAGGACGAGTATACAAGCTAAATATATTAGTGACAAAAAAGAGTCCGGGACATAAATAAATTCCCGGACTCTTAGCATGCCTAATTCCGAATAAACGGTGGGTCAGAAAAGCGGTTCAAATGTCCTGCTTTGCCTCGAGTAATCGCAGAGGCAGCAACTACTAGCAGCGAGCTGTGTCGATGTCCGCTCAACACTCGTAGGCCCTAAACTGCGACGAGCCACAAGCGAGAATGCATCAGTGGTAAACCACTGTGTTTCAAGGCTCTTCGACAATAAGCCAAAATTGTTGAGAATCACTAGTTTGTACGCAAAATAGATGATGAACAATACCTACTTGGTTAGCAAAAATTTGTGGAACAATTTTCGTAAATTCCGTCTTATTGCTTAGAATCACTGTGAGTGCTCTTTTGAGCAGAACAGATGATGAAAAGTACCTACTTTTGGTGCTTGAAGCTAACCGCTTCGGCACTGACCTCTTTTTTATATGGCTCATTTCATGAAAATAGCAAAAAACAGAAACTTATTTTTAGTAAGCATATTTGTTGCCATATTCTAAAAAAGGTATATAATTTGAAAAGTAAAGGTCAGTGAACGTCAAACGAAATAGCATGTTTAGCCCGACCTTACAAATAAAAACAGGAGGTTTGCATATTATGGCAAAAGAACATTACGACAGAAGCAAAGCCCATGTAAATATTGGGACGATTGGTCACGTTGACCATGGAAAAACAACATTGACTGCTGCAATTACTACAGTATTAGGGAAAAAAGGCCTGGCAAACCCGCAGGACTATGCTAGTATTGATGCAGCACCAGAAGAACGTGAACGTGGCATTACAATCAACACGGCTCATGTAGAATATGAAACAGAGAAAAGACACTATGCTCATATTGATGCACCTGGACACGCGGATTATGTGAAAAATATGATTACAGGCGCTGCACAAATGGACGGAGCCATCCTGGTGGTATCGGCTACAGACGGACCCATGCCTCAAACAAGAGAACATATTCTATTGTCTCGTCAAGTAGGCGTTAAGCACTTGATCGTCTTTTTGAATAAAACTGATTTGGTTGATGATGATGAGTTGATCGATTTGGTGGAAATGGAAATCAGGGAACTATTGACAGAATATAATTTCCCGGGAGACGATATTCCAGTGATTAAGGGCTCTGCATTAAAAGCACTTGAAGGAGATCCGGAAGCAGAAGCGGCAATAATGGAGTTAATGGATACAGTGGATGCATTCATCCCGACTCCTGAAAGAGATACAGATAAACCTTTATTACTTCCAGTCGAAGATGTGTTCACGATTACAGGCCGTGGAACAGTAGCATCAGGGCGAATCGATCGCGGACAAGTAAAGGTCAACGATGAAGTAGAGATTGTTGGAATCAAGCCGGAAACTCGGAAAGCAGTCGTTACAGGAATCGAAATGTTCCGCAAAACGCTTGATTATGGTGAAGCTGGAGATAACGTTGGGATTCTTCTTAGAGGGATCAACCGTGATGAAATCGAACGTGGTCAAGTAATTGCTAAACCAGGTTCCATCACACCGCATACAAAGTTTAAAGCAGAGGTTTATGTTTTGACAAAAGAAGAAGGTGGACGTCATACGCCGTTCTTTACGAATTATCGACCACAATTTTACTTCCGTACAACCGATGTGACTGGCGTTGTTGAATTGCCAAACGAGGTTGAAATGGTTATGCCAGGTGACAATGTGACGATTGATGTGGAATTGATCCATCCAATTGCCGTTGAACAAGGGACCACATTTTCTATTCGTGAAGGCGGACGAACAGTTGGCTCCGGGATTGTTACAGAAATAGAAAAATAAATAAGAAAAACTCAAACAAAGCGAAATTCTGAGCCGACCCCCAAATGTTAAACCTGAAAACCTAACTTTTGGGGGTCACAACATTTCCTTGCTTTTGTTTGAGTTTTTTTGAATTCTAGTTGTTTAATGAAAAAATAAGCTTTTTCTGTCTCTATCCACTGTCTTTGATATGAAGGTTATCCAACATTCTTCACAGGCTGATGCGACTGCTAAAATAACAAGAATAATACCTAGAATATTGATACTTAAAAAAAGATAGAGCAACGGAGAAAGAAATAGCAATAATCCTGTTAGCTTATTGAGATAAGTGTGTAGGCTGACAAACTGTCGGTATTTTACAAAACCAACAAGGTAGGACAATAGGCGAATCGCTAGGACAAACAATGTCCAACATAAAAGCCAAGTAGGTAGGTGCAACACTGGTAGAAGCTTGATTGCTGTTACAAGAAGAAAAAGGCTATCTGCAATACTATCTAAAATAGCCCCAGTTGAACTGGCTGTATTTGTTTTTCGAGCGATATACCCATCTAGCATATCACTAATGCCGCAGCTTAAATAAAGAGAAAAGAATATAAAACTAAGAGGCTCCGTAAAAAGCAGGAGTAGAGTGAGCAGCAGGCGTAGGCCTGTAACGATGTTTGCGGCTTGTTTCATTCCATACCTCCGTAGCAATCAATTATTCGAGTAGTGTGTGACCACTTGTCAATTCTATTATAGCAAATTATTCTCTGGCAATTCCTGATTTTATCTGGTATGTATGCTATAATCAGTCAAAAAATAAAGAGGTGTGTATATGGAGTGTCGAGTTGTACAAGTAGATGCGTTTACAAAGATTCCAGGACAAGGAAATCCGGCCGGTGTGATTCTATCAGGTGATGATTATTCAACGGAACAAATGCAGGAGATCGCTAAAAAAGTAGGCTTTAACGAATGTGTTTTTGTCTGTACGAGTCAAGTTGGTGATGTCAAGCTGCGGTATTTTACACCCGGTCATGAGACGCCTTTATGTGGGCATGCAACGATGGGGGCTGTCTATTTGCTTTCACAGCAGGAAAACACTGATCGAGATTGGCGAGTGGAAACACAAGCTGGAATCATCACTGTCAGCTATGAGAAAGAAACAGAGAAGATGACAATGGAGCAAGCGCCTGCGAAGTTCACTGCGTTTGAAGGAGATCAAGAAGCACTTTGTCAGGCAATCGGTATTCTTGAAGCTGATTTAGAACCGGAAATGCCAATCGTTTATGGCAATACAGGCTCATGGACGTTGATCGTTCCAGTTAAGGAGCCAGCTGTGCTAGATAAAATGGTGCCTCAAACGAAGCATTTTCCTGATATACTGAAAGAAATACCGAAATCCTCCATCCATCCGTTTGCCCTTTCCACTAAGCAAGCAGATCAATATGAAGCGAGACATTTTTCATCACCATTTTCAGGTACAACAGAGGATTCGGTTACTGGAACAGCATCTGGCGTAATGGGTGCATACCTGTTGGATCATCTCTACCGTGAAAAATCAGAACAGGAGATTTCCATTCTACAAGGCAAGCATGTGCAAAAAGAGGGAAGATTAACTGTTTTGGCCAAACGAGCTGCGGATGGTCATCATTTTGTAAGTATTACGGGAACTGCCTGTAAAAATCAGGAGCTTTCCATTTCAATAGAGAAATAGCGTTAGAAAAAGAAATCACTCACAGTAGCCCATTCTATGGCGAACATTGTGAGTGATTTCCTTTTTAGTTACCGTTGATATCTATTTTTTAAGATGCGTTTGATGCCATGACTTTTTTTACCAGAAGCATCTATCGGTGCATTATCGATGATCAAAAGAGCAATCATGACATAAATGATCGAGCTGTCACGAGAATACAAAGTATAGCGAGGCACCCAAGTGGAGGCGTACTTGTTTTTATAGGCTCTCAACCCTTGGAAGGAGTAGAAGCTAGCGCCGAATTTATAGACAAGAAAAGCGAAGCGTTCCTGAATAAAGCTTTTCCGTGAAGTGCCTACATTAGCAAGGGGAGCCATCCCCATATTGAAATAGGTAATTCCGTCTTCTTTCATAGCGTTGAAAATAGAAATAAAGAGAAAGTCCATGACCCCAGAAGGCGCTCGTTGTTTATAACGCATCAAATCAATGGTTCCTTCTAGCTTTGTGTAGGTGGGCATAATGTTGGCGAAAGCAATGATCTCACCGGAGTTATCTTTGACAACGGCAATGTCAGATAGCTGTAAATAGTCTTCTGAAAAGAATCCCAGTGAAAATCCCTTCTCCTTTCTATTGCCTAGCCACTCGTCGGAGACTGTTTTTAGTTCTGATAGAGTTTCTGGAAGAAACGGGGGAGACAGAATGTCAAATTGATACTGTCCCTTTTCAAATCGATTCATGGTTGCACGATCTGCTCTGCGTTTTTTACCGGAGAGCGTAAAATCAGCTAGCTCTACATGTGCTTCTTCACCCATTTTTATGAAGTCATACCCAAACTCATGAAGTAATAGGACGAGTGATTCAGATACCTCATAAAACACGGGCAAGTAGCCCCAAACATCCGTTTCTTGAATGAACTGTGCAATAGCCGCAGAAAAATCTTCTTTTGCGCCAGATGGATCTCCCATAACAATACATTTGTTGTTGAAGGTTTTGAACTGTAGTAGAACCGTCTCATTTCCAGCGCTATTTTTGTAAATATACATCTCTTTATCATTAAGAAAAAGCAACTGACTATTTGCATTACCTCCATAAGTCTGGAATAGAGCGGAAGCACGTTCTCTATCTAGAGGTTCCCCGATCGTATGTTTTTTCCCTTGAAGGAAGCGGATAAAGACGAACATGAATAGTGCTGTAATTAAAATTCCTAGAAATCCGGACAACCAAACTCGCTCAGACGGGAAAAGAAAGAACGAAATGATATGGTGCTTATGATGTGGAAAGGTCGGAAGGTTGTAAACACCAATTGCTATATAGAGAATCATTAAAACAGCAAATATAACTCCATCGACTGTTATCATTTCCCATGAATAGACCAATTGTTTCCGGTAAAGCTCCTTCTTAGAGAAAATAACAAAGAGTAATAGCACGATTAAAATGAAGATGACACTCCAACTCAAGTCCTTAAAAATCGTGTAAGCAAGTGTTAATAAAATTAAGCCGATCGTTGGAATATAGGCACGGGTGACTTTTGCAGCAATACCGCGCCCCATAATCAACAAAGAAAATCCTAAAAGAACTGCCGGAAATTGAGTTAGTAGATGAAACGACCAAGGATTGAGCTCCTTCAGCCAATGAAATTGATTGAAGGCTTCTGGAATCGTTGTAGAAAGAACGATCATGATTCCAGAGAAATACATCAGTGCCACCAGTAACTTATGGCTGATCTCAATCGACAGCTCTCTTGGGATTCCGGCGTAGCGATCATTTAGGCTGCTACTTAAATTTTTTAGGAAAAAAACGACTCCAATCAAAAATGGCACTATATAATAGAAGAGTCGATACAAAAGCAGCCATGCAACGACAGTCTCTCTGGGAATATTCCCTAAAGCTGAGAGCCCTAAAATCATCATAATATCAAAGCTTCCTAAGGCACCGGGAATCATTGAAATAATTCCGATGACCGAAGCCGCAATGAACAAAGGGATGATCTGGGTAGGGTGAAAAGAAATATCTAATAGCTTACCAATCAATAGGAATGTTACTAAAACTCCTGTCCATTCCAAAAAGGAAGTAAGAATCAATTGGAAACGCGAGGTAAGTGGTATATCACCAATATACTCATCTTTTCTGAGTGTTGTAAGTAGCATGATGGCAGGAAAATATAAGCCACCGCCAATCAGCCAAATAGAGTACTGGCTGAGAAAGCCTGTATCAGGACCAAATAAGACCAGAAAAAAGGCAAGGAAGCTATATATCGAGAGACCGGACAACAGAAAAATCAAAATTTTTGAGAGTGCTTTGACGACTTTTTTGCCATCGGTATTTTTGCCGTAAAACTCTGACCGAAGCCCAATACTGATTAAGCCACCGAAACCGGCGATATTGTTGATCGAATTGATCATCCAGCTAGTTTCGAACAAATAGCTTTTTTTGACTTTTTGCTCCAAGGTTCGATTAAGAACGATGTCATAGCCGAACATAGGTGTCACTGCCAGTAATCCAACCAGTAACATTAAAATAATCTTCCAGACTGGAAGAGCTAAAAAAATGGTTTTAAGCTGGTCAAAGGAAAGTGTTTTTCCAATCGATAACAGTTCGCTGGTTACAATAAAAAGAACAGAAATAATAAAGACTATCTTGATGAATCCCAGTCTATGTTGGACCCATTGGATGATTTTTTTCATAAATCCACCTGCTTTTCTAAAAGAAATGATAATATATGTTTATTGAATAACTTTGGGTTTTTCTGTGCAAAAAGGTGTCCTTGACCTGAAACCAAAACAAATACTGCGTTGGGAATCATGTCTGTGATATACATAGAATGTTTCAGCCTAATTACATCTCTTTTTCCAACAATTACTAGCGTTTTTGCGGAAATTCTTTGCAGATCACTCGAGGTGATTCCTGTGTCTTTCAACATCAAGGCTGTGATTGCTGCGCGTCCTCGCCAACGAGGAAACACGCCAAGAGTACGAAACCAGAGATATTCAAGCAACACACCCATTTTAGCCATGTAAGTTAGTCCGTTGACTAGAGTGTTTCCCGCGTTTAAAATCAAATGTCGAACCATTTTCGGATGATCCGCAGCAAAGCGCATAGCAATAATTGCTCCGTCGCTGAAGCCGAGAATATCAAGAGAGTGAATCTTCTCTTTCTCTATGATAAGATAAAGGTCATCAGACAATAAATTGAAGGTAAGAGTTGATTGTGTGTTCGTTGAACGCCCGTGGCCACGAAGATCAACAGTATATACTTTGAAAAAACGGCTGAGCACTGGAACCTGATACAGAAAGTATTCACTACTGCCGCCATTCCCATGAAGTAGGAAGAGGGGGAAGCCGGAACCGGTGACTTCATAAAAAAGTTTACTGCCATCCGCTGTCGTAATAGATTTCTTCTCACTTGCCATTTTCATCACCTACTGGTTCAAGTATAGCCATTTTTCAGAAATTTGAAAAATGATATGGAGGAAAGCGAGCATTCGGAATGTTTATTAAAGAATGTTAAAGAATAATTTCGAAATAAGCTATTTTTTTCAGAGTAAAGTATGATAAGTAAATATTGCTCTAAGGTTTGGAGGCTTTTATAAACCACTATGAAAATCATAAAAAGATTAGGCATCATTTTTATTAGCATAATCATCATCAGTTTACTATATATAGGGTATAAAATTTACGGCAATGTTCAGCAGGTTATCAAGTATGACAATCAGGTAACTGAGGCAGTAGAAGCAAACGGAATTTCTGAATATAAAGATACTGTTTTGGCAATCATTTACACGGAATCCAAGGGTCAAGCAGCTGATTTGATGCAGAGCAGCGAAAGTGTCTACGGCCAACAGGCAGTGATTGATGATCCTCAGGAGAGTATTGCCTACGGGGTCAAATTCTTAGCTGAAGCGATCCAGCAAAATAAGGAAGCTGGAAATGATTTATGGACCGCAGTTCAAGCGTATAATTACGGATTGGAATATATTCGTTTTGTGCAGGAGCATGGAGGGAAGAACACCCTTGCACTTTCGGAGGAGTATTCAAAAGAATTCTTGTCTCCATTGCTTGGAAATAGCGATGCAGAAACCTATCCGTATTACCGACTGCAATCGATTTTTCACAACGGCGGATTTCTCTATAAAAATGGCGGGAATATGTTTTATGCAGATATCGTCAAAATGAATCAACGATTTATCAAGTGGTTTGGATAAAGAAGTGTTTAGGTTATTGTAGGATGAAAAAAACTATGTTATGAGATGTTATAGAAAAGATAGCTATTTAAAGACGAGTTAGACAAAGGAATGACTTCTGCATCATACAGAAGTCATTCCTTTTAGCTGTTCAGAGGTAAAAGAGGGAGCCTGTGTCCCGTGAAACAGTATAGAAGGACGTGTGGAACGTATTTCAATCCCACACGCCTCTATACCTAAAATCGAATAAACGGTGAGACAAACACTCTTAATAACGAATAGACAGTGTTCCCGAAACAGAAAGTGAACGGCACTGCCATTCGTTTAGAGGATGGACACCGCCAATTTCCTTTTTGGTTTGATCGTTCTCTTCCTTAAACAGTTGCTTCCATAATAAACATGGAAGTATCTTGGTTCATCAAAAGATTTTTTCCGTGATAAAAGGTTGTGATAGTGATAGTTTTATATCCGGCAGCTTCTGCTAAAGTAGTCAGTTGCTCATGAGAAAAACCTGGATGAATTTCACTCGATTGAACAGTAGCAGTCAAATCAAAATCAACGATCAGTAAGCGACCATTTGGCTTAATAAGAGGCTTCAGCTTTTCAAAAACCTGCTTGGTATCAGAGATATGAAGCAATACTTGTGACATATAGATGCAGTCAACTTGAATTGCTGTTTTGGACTCTGATTCTGAAAGTAAATCAATGTTCATGGCAGAAACAGTAGTGATTTTTTGTTCAGCTAGCTTTTTTTCAACCTGTTCAATCATGCCAGTAGAGGGGTCTGTAAAGATCATTTGTTGGAAAAGATCGGTCAACTGTAAACCAACTAAACCTGTTCCACAACCAAAATCGAGGGCTGTTTCATAGTGATGAGGGCTGATTTTTTCTCTTAATTCGTTTGCAATAATCGTTGCTACTGCCAAACGATCCTCAGAATCGTAGCGTTTAGCCATCATTTCAAATTTACTTACATTACTCATTTTATCAACCTACTTTCGTTTATTCCATTTATTGAAGCGAATAATTAACGAATCATTATAGCATAATTTTATAGAATAAAGGGAAAGAAGAGACGTCAGAGAAATAAGAAGAGGAATACCTAAAAAAAACTTAAGCATACATGCCTTTTTTCAAGTTATTTTCATGATTTTCTTGAAGTTCTTTCTATGAACAAGTAAACTAGAGAAGGTGCAATTTTAAGATGAGTAAGAGAAAGTAGGGATTATGTGTCGTCAAATAAATTTGAGCTGAAGCAGGGGCTGACTGCGCAAGAAGTAGAGAGTAGAAAGCAACAGGGGCTTCAGAACGACTATGAGGAAAACGTCGCAAAATCAACAAAGGATATTATCTATGATAATGTCATGACGTTGTTCAACTTTTTGAATTTTGCCATTGCTGTTTTTCTATTTGCTGTAGGAGCGTATTCAAACCTAGCATTTTTAGCGATTATTTTAGTTAATATGGGGATGGGGATTTATCAGGAAATCCATGCTCGAAATCTGGTACAAAAACTGTCTATCGTAGCAAAAGAAGATGTGACAGTCATTCGTGATGGACGAGAACAGTCAATCGGAACAGATGAGCTGGTTATGGATGATATCGTTTTGATTTCTGCGGGCGAACAAGTGCCTTCTGACATGAAGGTTATTGATGGAAAAGCCGAAGCAAATGAAGCGTTACTGACGGGCGAATCTGATTTGATTGTTAAAATGGATGGCGATGTTTTATTATCAGGGAGCTTTTTATCCAGTGGTCAGGTGTACGCACAAGTGATTCATGTTGGTGCAGATAACTATGCCGTAAAAATCACTTCGGAAGCCAAAGTACACAAGCCTATTCGCTCAGAGCTGATTCGTTCGATCCGTAAAGTATCGAAATTTACCAGCTTTGTCATTATTCCATTGGGGATCATTTTGTTTATTGAAGGTTATTTCATTCGTGAATCTGGAATGAAAGACTCGGTCGTCGCCTCTGCAGCAGCGCTTTTGGGAATGCTTCCTAAAGGTTTGGTTCTGCTGATAAGTATCGCCTTAACGACGGGCGTAATCAAACTGGCCAAAAAACGTATTTTGGTTCAGGATATGTACGCTATGGAAACGTTAGCGCATGTTGATACATTATGTCTGGATAAAACGGGGACGATCACTGAGGGTAAAATGAAGGTGCAGCATGTTCATGAACTAAATCCTAAATTTAATGAAAGCTTACCTTTGATCATTGGAAGCTATTTAGCGGAAAGCACAGATAATAACATTACTATGCAAGCGATTCGAGACCATTTTGAGGTATCCAATCGTTATGGTGCAGTTAAGACGATGCCATTCTCCTCTGAAAAAAAATGGGGAGCGATTCAATTCAACGAGATCGGAACAGTCGTTCTTGGTGCGCCTGAAAAACTTTTCAGCGAAGATCGTTTACCCAAAGAAGTCTTCACTGCGCAAGAAGAAGGCTATCGTACCTTGATGCTTGGGATTGCGGAGCAGGGCATCTTGGATGATGACGGAACATTACCGTATTTGGAGCCATTGGTTCTGTTGGAAATCGATGATCCTATTCGCCAAAATGCCAATGAAACGTTGGCTTACCTTCGAGAAGAAGGGATAGATATCAAAGTAATTTCAGGGGATAACCCTGTGACTGTTTCAAACATCGCACGTCGAGCAGGCCTTGTAGGCTATGAATCTTATATAGATTTATCCACGAAAAAAACAGAAGAAGAGGTACGCCAAGCAGTTCATGAGTACACGGTTTTTGGCCGAGTTTCTCCACAACAGAAACGAACACTGGTAAGAGAGCTGAAAGATAATCAACGTGTAGTTGCTATGACAGGTGACGGCGTAAATGATGTGCTTGCATTAAGAGAGGCAGATTGTAGTATTGCGATGGCCGAGGGAGATGGTGCGACACGTCAGATTTCTAATTTGGTGTTGCTAGATTCAGATTTCACAACACTTCCAGATGTATTGTTTGAAGGGCGTCGTGTCGTGAATAATGTGACGCGTGTAGCCAGTGTCTTCTTTATCAAAACTATTTACTCATTGATCTTGTCAGTTATTTGTGGATTGACCGCTATTGCCTTTCCGTTTATCCCGATTCAAATCACCTTGATCGATTTGGCAATCGAAGGATATCCGGCGTTCTTTTTATCCTTTGAGTCAGATAAACGCAAGGTACAAGGGAAATTTTTGCCGACAGCATTACGCAATGCTTCAGTGAATGCTGTATTAGTTGTTATCAATATTGTGGCGGTTTACTTGATTGGAGAAAACCAAGGATTCAGTCATTTAGATACGACGACTCTGATGTATTATTTGCTGATCGGAATCAGCTGTATGGCAGTGGTTCGTGCGTGTTTGCCATTAAATCCGCTGCGTATCTTCCTGATTGTTACAACAATTGGCGGGATTTACGTGGCAGCAATGCTGTTCCACCATATTCTTGAAGTTGGCTTCTTAACTTCAACAACCTTGCCGATTTTTGTAGCAATGATGGCAATCAATATTATTGTTCGCGTATTGATTGGTTTTTATAAAATGAAAAAGAGCAACTTGACGATTAGTGAGCTTTAATATCAAATGAAATAGAGCAGAGATAGAAGCTGATTCACTTGGCTTCTTTTCTTTTGGACTTTTTTCGTTTCAAAGAAATGTGTTGCCTTCGTGCCGTGAACATCCTTTTCGCCGAGTGCAAAAGCTTGAAATAACTTGATTTTGTGATACAATTAACTATGTGTAATTGTGTCTTTTAAAGAGGTCGGGGCAGAAGTGTTCAGTTTTGGGAAACAAATAAGACTATTCTAAAATTGTCGTGTAGATTTTTGATGTAATGGGCTTATTTTCCAAAAGAACTGCTTCTGTCCCGCCGTTTGTTCGAATCTGGTACAAGGATTGAGTGGAGGTTGTTTCTCATACTCCATTTAGTGATTGTTCTCAGAACACAGGTATCTTGTTTTTGGAGGTGAGACCAATGGCACAAAGAATACCTCAAGAGGTAATCGATGAGGTAAGAGAACGGACAAATATCGTTGAAATCGTTGGTCAATATGTTCAATTGAAAAAATCCGGTAAGAATTATATGGGACTATGTCCGTTTCATGAAGAGCGGTCACCTTCTTTTTCTGTAGCAGAAGATAAACAAATTTTTCATTGCTTTGGCTGTGGAAAAGGTGGCAGTGTCTTCAATTTTGTTCAAGAAATCGAAGGCATTAGTTTCCCAGAAGCCGTGCAGAAAATTGCGGATATGGAGCAGATTCCTCTACAAATCAATTTATCCGACCATATTGAAAAAAGTGCACCGAACAGTCAACAGCATAAATTGTTGGAGCTTCATAAGAAAGCGGCTGAGCTGTATCATCATGTATTGTTGAATACACAAATCGGTGAACCGGCGTTAAACTATCTTTTAGAGCGGGGCTTGACGAAAGAGCTTATTGAGGAGTTTCAAATTGGTTTTGCTCCACAAAAACGTGATTTTTTAAGTCAAGTGTTTTCAAATGAAAAAGTAGATGCCAGTCTTTTTCAAGAATCAGGGTTGTTTATTCAAAGAGACAGCGGCGAATTTCTTGATCGTTTTTATCAGCGGATCATGTTTCCAATTTGGGACGCAAAAGGGAAAATCATTGCATTTTCCGGAAGACTGCTAAAGACAGAAGATTTCTCCGGCGATGATATGCCGAAATATTTGAATAGTCCTGAAACACAGTTGTTTAATAAGCGGGACACGCTCTTCAACTTTAATCGGGCGCGCAAGGAAATTCGTAAGGAAGATACGGTCTTTCTTTTTGAAGGGTTTATGGATGTCATTGCTGCATGGGAAGCTGGTATAAAAAGCGGAGTCGCTTCGATGGGTACAAGCCTTACAAATGAGCAAATTAGACAGCTAGAGCGAGCAGCTGGTGAACTTGTCATTTGTTACGATGGGGACAGTGCCGGAGTAGAAGCAACCAATCGAGCCATTTCACTGTTGAGCGATCATAGTCGATTCAAACTCAGTATTGTGAACATTCCGGAAAAGCTTGATCCAGACGATTATCTTCGAAAATATGGGCGCGACTCTTTTCGTGAGTTAGCTTTGCATGGCAGAGAAACAGTCTTTGCATTCAAGATGCGCTACCATAGACTTGCTCGCAATATGAGCAACGAAAAGGAACAGCTGGATTACGTAAATGCTATGCTTCAAGAGCTGGCAAATGTGGATTCGCCATTAGAAAAAGATCGATACCTAACTCTTTTGGCAGAGGAGTTCCACCTTTCCAGTCAAAGTCTTGAAGAGCAGCTGCGAATGATTGAAGCGGAGCAGCGGCAGGTATCCAGAGACAATCGCCAGTATCAGAGTCATCAAGGACAGCAGCAACCACCCGAATTTCCACCGTCGTTTGAAGAGGAAATGCCAACTGCTTCTTTTCAGAATAAAGAGCATTTTTCTAAAGTTGAAAAAGCGGAGCGGATGTTGCTTTATCGTTTGATGAATGAAAGCAGTGTTCGAGCGATGGTGCAACAGCGAGAATTTGCATTTGCTCATACACACTATCAGGAACTTTATTTGCTTATCGATGGTTTTCTATCGATTTATCCGGAGTTTGTATTGGCTCAGTTTCTTGAATTTCTTCAGGATGATGGCTTGAAAAAGCTGGTTGTTGATATCTCTTATCAAGAAATGTCGGAGGAAAGCTCAGAGAGAGAGTTGGGCGATTTATTGAATGTCATCGATCATTCAGATATTGAAGAGCAGATTCAGCAAAAGAATATAGAAAAACGAGAAGCAGAACGGCTAGGAAATCGTGTGCGTGTCGACGAATTAGCCTTGGAATTGATCACTTTAGCAAAAAAAAGACAAAAAACCAGATAATATCCAATAAAATGATTAACAAACTATAAGTAGTTGTTATATAATGAGTAGGTATGCAAATATGAAGGGGGCCTTCTTTCATGGAAAAAGAAACAGAAAAGAAATATCAAGCGGCAGTTGCAGGCTTTGTCAAAGAAAACAAACCAAAAGGTACAGTTTTATATGATGATCTGACCAATAAGTTGGCAACACCATTTACATTAAATGCTGAAGAGATGGAAAAATTGATTCAAAAAATTGAAGATTCCGGAATCAGTGTGGTTGACGAAAATGGTGATCCAAGCGAATTTAGCCTGAAAAAAGACGAAAAAGTAGCGACCAAAGCTCAAATGGAAGATTTATCTGCCCCAACAGGTGTAAAGATCAATGATCCAGTACGTATGTATTTGAAAGAAATCGGTCGGGTTCAGTTGTTGACTGCTGAAGAAGAAGTCGACCTTGCATTAAAAATAGAAGAGGGCGATCAAGAAGCGAAACAACGATTGGCAGAAGCCAACCTTCGTTTAGTAGTTTCTATTGCTAAGCGGTATGTAGGACGTGGTATGCAGTTCTTGGATTTGATTCAAGAAGGAAACATGGGCTTGATGAAAGCTGTAGAAAAATTTGACTACCGTAAAGGGTTCAAGTTCTCTACTTATGCGACTTGGTGGATTCGTCAGGCAATTACCCGTGCAATCGCTGACCAAGCACGTACAATTCGTATCCCTGTGCATATGGTTGAAACGATCAATAAACTGATTCGTATTCAACGTCAATTGTTACAGGATCTTGGAAGAGAACCTACACCAGAAGAAATCGGTGCTGAAATGGATTTACCAACTGAAAAAGTTCGTGAGATCCTTAAGATTGCTCAAGAGCCTGTTTCACTGGAAACGCCAATTGGTGAGGAAGATGATTCTCATTTAGGGGATTTCATTGAAGACCAAGATGCGACCAGTCCGGCAGAACATGCTGCGTATGAATTGTTAAAAGAGCAGTTGGAAGATGTTCTTGATACATTAACGGACCGTGAAGAAAATGTTTTGCGATTGCGTTTTGGACTTGATGATGGAAGAACACGAACACTGGAAGAAGTTGGGAAGGTATTCGGTGTAACCCGTGAACGTATCCGTCAGATCGAAGCAAAAGCATTACGCAAATTGAGACATCCATCACGCTCTAAACAATTAAAAGACTTTTTAGAATAACCACTTTTTAAAAAGTTTGGATTTGTCGACGTTAGAAAAGTCACAGGTCATATCCAGTTTGACGAAGATTGGACTACATGCTCTGAGTTGCTGAGAATGACAGAGAGCTCCAAAAGTTTCTAGTAATTTTTTGAAGTTGCTCAGTGTATCAATGCGTCTCAACCATTATTCCATTATTTATTCAAGTTTAGAGGGTAGGAGAATTTTCAACTTGATTTTTTCCTGCCCTTTTTTGCATGTTTTGAGCTAGGAGGGGAATTTTCAGTCACTCGTGAGTGTTTGGCTGTGTCGATTCAAGCGATCCTTTGATGCACAAAGGAATTTCACGAAATCGTAACATAAAAGTTAACTCGTACATATTGGAACAATCCTATTTTTGTGATAGATTAGATTTACTTGGCAAAGTAGAATGTGAGGCGAAAAAATGACGAAGCATTGTCCGAATTGCGGAAATGAAATTGATGATAATGAGATGAAATGTCCTGAATGCGGTTTTGAATTTTCAGAGGATAAAGAAAATAATAAAAATGAGGCTGCAGTAGTTGAGCAGGAGGATTCAACGCATCAAACTGAAAACACTTCCTCTCACTTTGAAGCTGATGAAAAGAATGAGAATATCGAATGGGCTGATTTGAAGGACCTTAGTATCGGTCATGTTATGAACCTGTTCAACGAACAACAGGGACAAGCCCCTTTAGAGATACCTAAAGAAGAGGTTTCTGACAAAGAAATGGATGAAGCTCCTGTGGAAGAAGCTGCGCCTAAGTCAGAAAATGAACAACCAGATGATTCAGCCATAAGCGAAGAACAGGTGTCTAATGATCAAATCAATGACACTCCGGATGAAGAATCCACCGAGCATATTTCAGCGGATCATGTGGAAGAGGAAAAGAGTGAAACAGATTCGCTGGGTACAGCAAGTTTGAAAGAATATATCAACGCTCATAAAGAAGAACAGAAGTCAGCGGATGATTCAACGAGTGATGAAGAAATAGAGACAGAAACAGAGGACAAAAAAGCGGATCAATCCGTTGATACAGCCGAAGAAACTACAAATGAAGAGGTGTCATCTTTGGACAAGTCAGAAGACTCGGTCAAAGAGGCAGATCATGAGGGTTATTCAGAAGAACAAGCTTTAGAAGAATCAACGAACGCTGAGGAAAAGCAGCAAACCGCTGTTGTTATTCCTTCGAAAAGTAAAAAACCGGAAGAAATTGAGATGGATGCGGCCCCCATATTTTTTGAGGAAAAGGATATCCTGCCATCAGAATTAGGACCAAAAAAGAGATCTCAATTTGCTACACTTGATGATGCACAACGACCTCAAACGCCTTCTACAGACAGCCAAAAGGAGGAGAAGAAGAGAACAAAGAAACTTCCAATCGCTCTGGCAGCTGCAGCCGTGCTGGCATTAGGTGCTGGCGGCTGGTACTATGTACAAAATCAAGGCGACGCACCGAAGCAAGAAACCAAGGTAGAGGATACGAAGAAGAGCCTTTTCGAAGAAACTGAAGCAACCTTAAACAGCTATTTTACAGATGATAAGCAAACCTATCTCAAACCAGAAATGGTGTCTGTAAGCACACAAAGTCTTGAAAAAGATTTAGAAAAGCTGAAAAAAGAAGATGGCTATACTGATCTGGAAAAGACGCTGAATACAATCAAAGAGAAACAAGCACTTATTACTAAAGTGAATGAATTGTATGTTTCACCGGTAATATCAGGAAGTAGCTATAAAGAAGAAGCTATCGCTTCAGACAAAGAGATTACTTTGGAAAAAGAAACGGGTACAGATGAATTTTCTAAACTGATCAATCAAGCAATCGATCAAGCGCAAGCACAATATACTCAGCTTGAAAAAGCAAAAAATGCGGTTGATGTGATTTATAAAGACGGTCAGGCTAGATCCCTTCTGTCGCAAGAAACCTACGAGGCAGCGGTAACAGAAGTCAATAAAGTGAAAAATGAAGAGTTGAAAAAAACGTTGACTGCTTCTCTTGATAGTGCGAAGATCGCTCTTGCAGGAGATACAGCTGCAAGCTCAGAACCAGTGGTGGAACAGCCTACCGAGGCGGCTTCCGAAGCAAATCAAGTAGTAGCTTCTAATCAGGAGTCATCAGCTGTAGTTAATGCTCCGTCAGCAGAGACAAATACTGCCGTAGATCCAAGTACGTTTACTGGTCCGGATAGTAATGGTGTTTATACATCCCCAGTTTACACAGTGATTCCTGAGCACGTAGCAGATACTTCTAACGTTGCATGGATTTGGGCAGCCGGGGTCAAAGAAAGAGTTCTCGCAACCTGTATGGAACGTGGCTATATTGTTGATGGCGGCTATTATTTGGAGCCGGCAAGAATCGTTAACGGCCAAGGCTACTATAACTTGTATAAGACTGATGGCACGTATCTTGTAACAATCAATGCGCAAACAGGCTGGTTTAAGGGGAATGCGTCAAGAAATGCCGGACGTTGATCCAGTCATTTCGACACCTATAGTGAGTAAAAGCAACGAATAAGAGAATATAGTAGAGAGCAGTTAATTCAGGCTGCTTCTATTCGAACAATTGTTCATTTGAGCAAAGAGTTTGGGAACACTAACTGGTCCCGGACTCTTGTTCTATTATCAAATAGAATTACGGGGAATGAATGGAGGGAAACACTTTTATGACGGAGAAGGGGTATGAAACATTTCGGGAAGGCTTTTATGCATGTCTGCCAACTGTACTCGGGTATGCAGGAATCGGCATTGCGGCAGGTGTAGTAGGAAAAAGTGTTGGACTATCTGTTTTTCAAGTCGGTTTGATGTCTATTCTTGTGTATGCAGGGAGTGCACAATTTATTATTTGCGGAATGTTGGCGATTCAAGCACCAGTTTCAGCAATTATTCTGACAACATTTCTAGTGAATCTTAGACATTTTTTGATGAGTATGTCAGTAGCCAGCTATTTTTCTGAAGAGCCGTTGGTAACGAACGTTGGGATAGGCAGTCTTTTGACGGATGAATCCTATGGAGTACTAATGACAGCTATTGCAAATGATCATAAAATCAGTTCCGTCTGGACGCATGGATTGAATATCACAGCCTATTTGGCTTGGATTGGTTCAACCGTAGTGGGAGCAATGCTGGGAAATTGGATTCCGGACCCAAATATGTTGGGCTTGGACTTTGCCTTGGTAGCTATGTTCGCCGGATTGTTTGTTTTACAGGTTGATACAGCAATTAAAAAATCAATGAAAAAAACGATGATTGTTTTGATTTCTGTTTGTATCTCATTGTATGTACTTATGCGTTTTGTTTCACCGGAAGTGGCAGTTTTGGTTGCTACTTTGATTGGCTGTGGAGTGGGGGTGACGATACCTGATGCTGAATAGTTATGTGTTGCTTACCATATTAGGGTGCTCAATTGTTACTTGGCTACCTCGAGTCATTCCGTTTGCACTAACTAAAAAAGTAACGTTTCCAAAGCCGCTACTAGATTTTCTGTCATATATACCGATTTGTATTTTAACAGCGTTGTTGCTTCAAAGTGTATTAGTTTACAAAGATGGCGAATTTCCAACAGTTAAGCTGCTTGAAGCAATCAGTTGTATTCCTACGCTGCTTGTAGCTGTTCGAACAAAGGATTTAATGAAAACTGTGATTGTGGGTATTGTGACAATTGCATTGCTAAGACTCATTTTTTAAATTGAGAAAGGAAAATGAAAATGAATGAATTATTAGGAAATATATTTACAGCATTGGTCATTGATCAAAATGATCAGTACTATTTTCTTCAAAAAAATGGCGTAACTTTTCGTCTAGCGAAAGAAGAAGGCGAGCATCAGCTCGGAGAGGCAGTTGAAGGTTTTGCTTATTTGAATCAAAAGCAAGAGCCGGTAATGACGACTGTGATTCCTGGTAGTCGAATAGGACAATATGCGTTCGGTACAGTTACTGGAGTAAGAAGAGATTTAGGCGTCTTTGTTGATATTGGATTA
The DNA here is from genome assembly GCF_002140975.2 of Enterococcus sp. 9E7_DIV0242. Lineage (NCBI taxonomy): Bacteria > Bacillati > Bacillota > Bacilli > Lactobacillales > Enterococcaceae > Enterococcus > Candidatus Enterococcus clewellii. The sequence continues at coordinate 499,625 of NZ_CP147247.1, read as the reverse complement.
GAAGATAAAGACATTGTGGTATCACTTGATGCGCTATCTACAATGAAAGAGTTGTGGCCTAAAAAGGGTGATCGATTGATGATTGCGCTGAAAGTAGACGATAAAGGACGTATTTGGGGAGAGTTGGCAGAAGAGAAGCATTTCCAAGCGATGGCTCATCCTGGTGGTCCAGAAATGCAAAACAAAAATGTTTCCGGAACGGTTTATCGATTGAAAATGGCTGGTACCTATGTGTTGACAGATGACTTGAAAATCGGTTTTATTCATCCTTCCGAGCGGTTTCAAGAACCGCGTTTAGGAGAGCAAATTAACGGACGTGTTATTGGTGTCCGTCCGGATGGGTTGTTGAATCTTTCTTTGAAGCCAAGAGCTCATGAAGCAATTGAAGGCGATGCAGGGATGATCCTGACATTTCTTGAGCGTTCTGCAGAAGGAAAGATTCCTTTTACAGATAAATCAGAGCCGGAAGAAATCATGCAAGCCTTTGGGATAAGTAAAGGTCAATTCAAACGTGCTCTAGGACAGTTGCTGAAAGGTAAACGAATCAAACAAGAGGATGGCTACACAATCTTGTTGAAAGATTAAAGATTCCTTTTTCTAATTGAGAATCACTTGCAAATATCTTTGAGTTAATTTATACTTATTATAATTTAAAAGAACAGAAATTCTATTCAGATTATAATTATTATAAATAAGGAGTCTTCTCTTATGAGTGCAACGACAGCTTTAAAGAAAATAAAACAACAATTACATGAATCTGGGTTTAAATTGACCCCTCAGCGAGAAGCGACATTATTGGTACTACTTGAAAATGAGAAAGATCATATGTCAGCAGAAGAGATTTATTTTTTAGTTAAACAAAAAAGTCCTGAAATCGGGTTGGCTACGGTTTACCGTACCTTAGAGATTTTAACAGATTTAAAGGTGATCGATAAGGTCAGTTTTAATGATGGTCTTGCTCGCTATGATTTAAGAAAAGAAGGGGCAAAACACTTTCATCATCACCTTTTGTGTTTGGAATGTGGAAACATTGAAGAGGTGGAAGAGGACCTTCTGGGCGAAGTAGAGGAGATCATTGAACAACGTTATCATTTTGTGGTTAAGGATCATCGTCTTACTTTTCACGGGATATGTCGTGAATGTCAGAAAAAAAAGAAAGATTGATTGCTATCAGATCGAACTATAGAACAACTGCTCTTTGGATGATAGGACGTATTTTCAAGTTTTTATGAAATATGACGAAATATGGCCAGATAAAATTAGAAGATGTCTCGATTTTATCTGTTTCTGAATAAAAAAGTATGGTCGCTAAAAATGGCGACCATACTTTTTTGCTATTTTTACAGGTTAGCGAATTTTTCTAACAAGCGGATCATTTGGCAAGTAAAGCCATATTCGTTGTCATACCAAGACACTGTTTTCACTAATTGGAACTCACCAGCTGTAGTTACTTCAGTTTGTGTTGGATCGAAGATAGATCCTTCTGTTGTGCCAATCACATCACCTGAAACGATTTCGCGATCATCGTAACCAAAGGATGGGTTATCGATAGTATGTTTTTTGATTGCTTCGTTGACTTGTTCAGCGGTTACCTTTGTTTTAAGGATAGAGACAAGTTCAGTCAGTGAACCATCAACTACCGGTACACGTTGTGCATGTCCTTGTAACTTCCCGTTCAATTCAGGAATTACCAGACCAATTGCTTTTGCAGCACCTGTTGAATGTGGAATAGTATTGTCAGCAGCTGAACGAGCAGCACGTAAGTTGCCGCCTTTCACAGGACCATCCAATAGCATTTGTGTAGATGTATACGCATGGACAGTTGTCATAGTTCCAACTTCAATACCAAACTCATTGTTCAGGAAGTAAGCCATTGGAGCTAAACAGTTCGTTGTACAAGAGCCAGCAGAAATTATTTTGTCTCCGGCATCCAATGTGTCGTCGTTTACATTATAAACGATTGTTTTCATTGCTCCTGCTGGGGCAGAGATAACAACACGTTTTACACCAGCGTCTAAATGGGCTTTCGCTTTTTCTTCTGATGTATAAAAGCCAGTACATTCAAGTACGATATCCACACCATTTTCTTTTGCCCAAGGAATTTTACTTGCATCCGGTTCTGCATACACGCGTGTTTCTTCACCGTCAACAACGATGGAGTTTTCAGTTGCAGTGACTGTTCCAGGATATGTTCCATGAGTAGAGTCGAATTGGAGCAACTGCGCCAACATGGTTGGGCTGGTCAGGTCGTTGATTGCTACCACTTCAATATCATCTGAAACCTCTTTAATACGTCGAAAAGCAAGACGGCCGATTCGGCCAAAACCATTAATACCTACTTTAACTGTCATAATGAAAATTCCTCCTTCATTTGTATTGCACTTACATCTTATAGTTTGCGCCCCCGCTAAATTTTTGTCAAAAGATACACCTCCAAACCACCGACTCATTTTTTTAAAAGAAAGAAGCGACAAAACATCAAATTATGTGACTTCATGGATAAAGGAACGTAAAAAAATCCCTCTTTCTTTTCTCTGAAGAGTGAAGAAAGAGGGAAAGTATTTATTCTACATGGACCATTTTGTACAAAGGATACTCAGTGGTGTCTGAAAGCTCGAGAATATTTTTTCTAAATCGTTCATAACGCATATCACAATAATCCAGAAAATTATCGCCGCAGTAATGTCTGATAAGTGCCCATACAGTCCACAAAAGGTCTTGAGCCATAATATAGCCCTTTATCTTCAATATATCTTGCTCAGAATGTCCTTCTGGGTAATACATATTAAGCAATGTGTCAATGGAAGCAGAGGGAAGTCGTGTTTCTATGATATAGGCAGCTAAATCCCAATTTGCATCATTCAGTCCGGAGTATTCCCAATCAATCAGGTAATAGCGTCCATCGTCAGCAGCCAGAAAATTTTCCGGAACGGTATCATTATGGCAAGGAACTAGTACAGCTTCAGTAAGATGGTCTGCAAAAAAAGTTAACAGCTTTTCTTTAAGGGCATAGTAATCAAAAAACAAGTTACCTTTGAGCTGTTCAATGATTTCTTCATATTTTTCTAATTCCTCCAACCATTCGAATGTATTGGTGAAATGGACAGGACTTGTGTGGATTTTTTTCATCAAATGAGCCACAGCTATCAGACTTTCCTGAGAAAAAGGATCAGACTGTGCCAGATTTTTACTGTTCGGAATAAAGCGGCTGATTTTGATTCCGGTTTCTGCATCAAAGTAGATACATTCAGAATTTACCCCAAATTCTGAAGCAATCCCATTATTCATTTGTTCAATTTCTCGATCAATCATCTGTTTTGTTAGCTTGCCTGGTTCGCGAATAACATAATCCTCACCAGCAATCGTCATAATATAGTTGTAATTGGTCAACCCTCCTGCAAAAATAGAGCGGTCAAAATAAAGCGTGTTATCTTTAAAGACTTCACGCAGCTTTTCTTGGATGATCAGTTCGATGTTTTGCTGTTCAATTTTCATTTCATCATGAGTTGTCATAAAATAACATCCTATCAAAATTATTAAGAAAGACTATTCCGAAGGAACGCTTTCAATTATTGTGTCGATTTGTTTTATTTAATCATCCTAAGATAATGGAAAGAATGAACTTTATAGCTATCGTTTCAGCTGATAATCGTTCATAAAATCACAATTTCTCATCAAAAAGGACAGCGATATTCATTCATTGAAGCTACAGAATCTTGATTTCTGTAAATAGTGTCAATGAAGCCATTATACTTTATTTTTTCAGTAAAAAAAAGAGGTGACCCTAGACGTTCTTTTGATTTGATTGCTTGAAACAAAATTCAGTTATTATCAGAAAACTGTTTATTTAATGAAGAAAAAGCGTGAAATGAGCGGCAGATGCTCTATATGACTGTATCAGTTAGAGCTATGATTAGCGATTTATTTGCACAGAAATAGCCAATATAGAGCTGGAAACTCATGTTGCTACATTGAGACATGCTGCTCGCAAGATCAGTCAATTAATATGTAAAAAGTCAAAAAAATCTTAAAAGTACAAAAAAATCCGATTTTTACAATTAACGAAAAGTAATCGGTTACAATAATGCAAAATCATCTATTGAATCTGCCATTCTTTGAGGATTCTGCATGATAGTATGAAATCAGTGAAGCAGACATGGCAAGATAATCCGAAGCAATCATCGGCTGTTATCGATTCTCTGTTCTGCTATGAAGTAAGAGAGAGGAAGGGATAGACAAGATGGAGTATCACGGAGATGAAGCACTTGGATTGATCGAAACTAAAGGAATGGTTCCGGCAATCGAAGCGGCAGATACAATGTTGAAAACGGCGGATGTAGAGCTTGTTTCGTATGAAAATATTGGTTCGACACTTGTGACAGTCATGGTTAAAGGGGATGTCGCGGCAGTAAAATCGGCTGTTGAGGCAGGAGCAAAAGCGGCAGAAAAGATTGGCGAGCTGACAGCAGCCAATGTTATGCCACGACCGATTCGACCAATTGGTCATATTGTTATGGCACATGATATAGATAAGAGCTGAATAGGATAAAGAGGAGGAATAATACGAATGACAGATGCATTAGGATTTATCGAAACATTCGGTCTGGTATTTGTGATGGAGGCAGCAGATGCCATGTGTAAGGCAGCAGATGTAGAGCTGATTGGCTATGAAAACGTGGCGTCTGGCTACATCTCTGTATTGGTTAAGGGAGATGTTGGAGCAGTAAATGCCGCTGTTGAGGCAGGGGTCGCGGCTGTCAATGATATGGGCGCAGAGGTGTATAGCTATAATGTGATTCCTAGCCCCCATAAAGATATTGAAAAAATTATTGCCAGATATGGTTTTGAAATTTAGTTTATTCAGGCAGTAAGGATAGAGGTGAATGAATGTATAAAGTGGACAATGACCTCTTATCCATTCAAGAGGCCAGAATTTGTATAGAGCGTGCAAGAGAAGCAGCAGTTGCGCTGTTGAAGGTTTCTCAGTCTCAATTGGATCATGCTGTTGAACAGTTGAGTAAGGCAATTGAAACGCACAGTGATGAGCTGGCGGAAAGTGCAGTAGAAGAAACGGGTTATGGCTGTGTAGCGGATAAGAAAATAAAAAATAGATTCGTTTGTAACTATTTACCTAAAAAATTAAGGAACGAGCGTTACGTGGGTGTTCTATGTGAAGATGCGCGCAATAAAACAATGGATATCGGTATCCCTATTGGACCAGTAATTTCGGTTCCGCCTGCTACCAGTCCAACGGCAACTGTGATTCATAATGTCTTGATTGCTATCAAGGCTGGGAATCCAATCATTGTGGCTCCGCATCCAAGGGCCAAAAGAGTCATTCAGCAAACGATGGTGATATTGGCTGAAGCAGGAATTGCGGCAGGCTTGCCAGATGGAACGATTCAATGTATGCAGATGGTTAGTTTAAGTGGAACAAAAGAGTTGATAAATCATGAAGATTCCGCTCTAACAATCGTTACAGGTGTCCCCAAGCTATTGCCAGTTGTAAAATCTGCTGCTAAGCCGTTCATCTATGGCGGAAGTGGCAATGGACCAGTATTTCTTGAGCGTTCCTGTGATGTAAGACAAGCAGTAAAAGACATTATAGCGAGTCGTACATTTGATTATGGGATTGTTTCCGCAGCTGAACAATCGATTGTAGTGGATAGTCCGATTGTTGAACAGGTAAAGGCAGAGTTTTCTAAACAAGGAACGTATTTTATCGACCGATATGAAGCTACGCAGCTAGAGCAAGTTCTATTCGATCAGACTAAGAAAATATATTCGGAATCGGTTGGATTATCAGCAATTTCACTAGCAAAAGCTGCAGGAATCGCTGTACCGAAAGAGACGAAGCTCCTAGTGTATGAACAAGAATATATTTCAGAAACTAATCCATTTACACAAGAGATACTTTGTCCAATTGTGGCTATGTATGTAGAAGATGACTGGCAACATGCTTGTGAAAAGTGTATTGAGCTTCTGGTGGAAAACGGCCGAAGTCATACCTTGGTCATTCATTCAAAAGATGAAGCTGTTATCCGAGAGTTTGCTCTAAAAAAACCTGTTTCTCGTGTGCTTGTCAATACGCCTTCTACATTTGGTGGTATGGGAGCAACTACAAATTTATTCCCATCCATGACTTTGGGGAGTGTTGCTTTAGGAAATGACGAAGCATCAGATAACATTTCGCCTCGTCATTTGACACACATTCGTAAGGTTGGGTATGGCGTGAGGCAAATATCTGATTGCTTTGACGAGCCACTAGATAGCTTTGCCACAAAGACTGGCAAAAAAATTGAAAAAACCGATTTTGATGAGATTGAAGATGTGATTCGACGTATGATCGACATCATGGAATAAAGAGGTGAGTAAAATAATTGATTCATTCAGTTTGAAAACAAAAATTATAGCCAACCAAGGATCTTTAGAAGAATTGAAAAACCTTAAAGGGAAAAAAGCCTTTATTGTTTCTGACAAGGTAATGGCGGAATTAGGTTTTTTGAGTCAAGTGATCGACTATTTGCGTAAGGGACAGATTGGAACGGAAAGCTTCACTGGCATTCGTCCTGATCCAGATACAAAAGTGATTGCAGAAGGACTCAAAGCCTTTCAAAAAGCTGATCCGGATATCCTGATAGCCATAGGCGGCGGCTCTGCTATTGATGCAGCCAAAGGAATCCTCATTTCGGCAACTCAATTTCTTGATTCAGAGAAAAAGCGCCCTTATTTTGTTGCTATTCCATCTACAAGCGGCACGGGCTCTGAAGTAACGAATTTTTCTGTAATTACTGTGGGCGCCGACAAAGTATGTCTTGTGGATGAATACATTGCACCTGATTTAGCGATTCTTGATGCGACATGTATTGAGAACATCCCTAATAGAGTAGTAGTTGACACAGGAATCGATGTTCTTGTTCATGCGACAGAAGCCTATGTATCCTCTAATGCAACAGATTTTACTGATGCATTGGCTGAGAAAACGATTCAACTGGTGTTTGAATATTTACCCATGCTTCATAAGAATGTAAAAAATTCTTACGCTAGAGATCGCGTTCATAATGCCTCCAGTATGGCGGGTATTGCATTTACAAATGCGGGCTTAGGGATTACTCATAGCTTATCGCATGCTGTGGGCGGAAAGTTTCATATTGCTCATGGTCGTTGTAATGCACTATTACTTGAAGCAGTAATTGAGTACAACGCAGAGCTTCAAGGTGCAGCAGATACATTGGCTGCTGAAAAGTATGCGAAGCTCGCAAAAATACTCAATCTTCCAGCTAGAACAACCAGAGAAGGTGTCGTGAGCTATATAGATGCAATCAAAGGATTGAAGAAAGAACTGGGGATTGAAAGTGGGTTTAGGGAGTTACTTACTGATCAGAATGTATATGAAGAAAGTTTGACCTACATGACTGAAGCAGCAGCTATAGATCGTTGCACACCAACGAATCCACGGATACCTTCTATTAGCGATTTACGGGATATATATACAAAAGTCTATTAAATAGTAATGGAATGAGAGGGAAAGAAATGAATATTAAAGATATTTCAGAGAAATTCACAAATGTAGCAAAGGACATGTCACCAGAAGAAAAGGCTGCTATGCTGAAGTTGTTTCAAGGGATTTCCCAAGAACTGGAGAATCCAGGGGAAGGCCTAAATATTAATTGTGTGAGCAACTCTTCTGTAGCAGTAGAATCGTCAAACCCTGAAACGTATCCAGAAGGAATGACGCAACGACTAAAACGCCTAAAAGATAGCTATTTAACCGCTGTTCCAAGTATTACCACTCATCGTGCCAAAGCAGTGACACAAGTATCAAAAGAAAATCCCGGTCTGCCAACAATAATGTTAAGAGCAAAAGCATTTAGAAAAGCCTGTGAAACAGCACCTCTCTTAATTCAAGATGACGAATTGATTGTTGGTCATCCTTGTGGGGCACCAAGAGCAGGAGCCTTTTCACCAGATATCGCATGGCGTTGGACTAGAGACGAGATGGATACGATTCATGAACGTCCTCAAGATCCATTTTATATTTCAGATGAAGATAAACGGCTGATGAAGGAAGAATTTTTCCCTTATTGGGAAGGTCGTTCTCTAGATGAAATCTGTGAACAACAATATCGTGAAGCTGGATTATGGGAATTTTCAGGAGAAGCGTTTGTCAGTGATCTGTCTTATCATCAAATCAATGGTGGCGGTGATTCAAACCCTGGATACGATGTGATTCTAATGAAAAAAGGGATGAAGGATATTCAACAAGAAGCGAGAGACCATCTGGCTGAATTATCTATGGAAAATCCGGAAGATATTGATCGTATTTATTACTATAAATCTGTTCTTGATACAACAGAAGGTGTCATGGCTTATGCAAAACGCTTATCTGATTACGCGTATCAGTTAGCGCAAAAAGAAGCAAATCCTGTTCGCAAAAAAGAGCTTGAAAAAATTGGTGAAATCAATGCGAAAGTGCCTGCCAATGCGCCAACAACTTTTCATGAAGCGTTGCAATCTGTTTGGACTGTTGAATCCTTATTCATGGTTGAAGAAAATCAAACAGGGTTATCTGTTGGGCGTGTCGATCAATATATCTATCCTTTCTATGAAGCAGATAAAAAAGCAGGTCGCTTAACGGACTTTGATGCATTTGAAATTGCAGGTGCATTCTTGATTAAATGCTCTGAAATGATGTGGGTTTCAAGCGAAGGCGGGTCTAAGTTCTTTGCAGGGTATCAACCTTTTGTAAATATGTGTGTAGGTGGCGTGAAACGTGAAGGCGGCGATGCATGTAATGATCTGACCTATCTATTGATGGACGCTGTTCGTCATGTAGGTGTTTACCAACCATCTCTTGCTTGTCGTATCCATAATCAATCACCACAAAAATATTTAGAAAAAATTGTAGATGTAGTTCGTGCCGGACTTGGATTCCCTGCTTGTCATTTTGATGATTCCCATATCAAGATGATGCTAGCAAAAGGCTTCAGTATGGAAGATGCTCGCGACTACTGTTTGATGGGGTGTGTAGAGCCACAGAAATCAGGTCGTTTATATCAATGGACTTCAACCGGCTATACACAATGGCCAATTGCCATTGAATTCGTCCTAAACCGTGGTTGGATGTTATGGCATAACTCCAAGCAAGGATTGGATCTAGGTGAGTTAAGTAATTTCCAAACCTATGAGCAATTTGAAGAAGCTGTGAAAAAACAAATTCATTATATTACGCAATTATCAGCTGTTGGAACAGTTATCAGCCAACGGGTTCACCGTGACGTTGCACCGAAGCCATTGATGTCCTTAATGATGGAAGGCTGCATGGAAAACGGAAAAGATGTTACTGCTGGCGGGTGTGTACACAACTGGGGACCTGGCTTGATTTGGTCTGGATTGGGTACTTATGCAGATTCTATGGCAGCAATCAAAAAATTAGTATTTGATGAAGGGAAATATACGCTTGAGCAAATGCGTGATGGGTTGAAAGCAGACTTCAAAGGGAATGAAGAGTTGCATCGTGACTGCCTTGATGCACCAAAATATGGAAATGATGATGACTATGCAGATTTGATTGCTGCAGATATCGTGAATTGGACTGAAAAAATCCATTCACAATATAAAACACTATACTCTGTTTTCAGTCATGGTACACTTTCCATTTCTAATAATACACCGTTTGGAGAAATGCTTGGTGCGTCAGCAAATGGCCGCCGAGCGTGGGCACCGCTCTCAGATGGAATCAGTCCAACTCAAGGAGCAGACAAAAAGGGACCTACAGCAATCATCAAGTCCGTTTCTAAAATGGATGTAGCATCAATGAATATTGGTATGGTGCACAACTTCAAACTGTTACGAGGTATTTTGGAAACACCGGAAGGTCGCCAGGGATTGATTACTTTGTTACGTACAGCCTCAGTATTGGGCAACGGAGAAATGCAATTCAGCTATGTTGATAACGAAGTACTGAAAGAAGCTCAAAAAGATCCAGACAGCTACCGTGATTTGATTATTCGAGTAGCCGGCTACAGTGCTTACTTTACAGAACTATGTAAAGAAGTACAGGATGAAATCATCAGCCGTACGATGTTGGAGCATTTCTAACATAAAATGAGAAAAGAACATGGTGATGCACATGGAAAAAATGATTCACATTGAAAGAAAAGCACGAATATTCAATATTCAAAAATATTCGATTTATGATGGTCCGGGCATTCGTACCTTGTTCTTCTTCAAAGGCTGTCCGCTAAGGTGCCAGTGGTGTTCAAATCCGGAAAGCATTGAAAAAAAATATCAAGTGATGTTTCAAAAAAAGCTATGTATTGATTGTGGTGCGTGTGTAAAGGTTTGTCCGTTAAACGTTCATAAAATGGACCCTGAAGTGGGTCATTATATTGATCGAACGATCGATTGTGGCGGATGTAGAGCTTGTGAAAAAGTTTGTCCTAAAAAGGCTTTTACGATTTCCGGAGAGGATAAATTGATTTCTGAATTGCTTGAAGTCGCAATTGAAGATATCCCGTTTTATCAGACTTCTGGTGGTGGGGTGACCCTTGGTGGCGGAGAAGTAACAATGCAGCCAGAATTCGCGACAAATTTATTAATGGAATGTAAAAATGCTGGAATTCATACAGCCATCGAAACCTGCGGTCATGCACCAATCAAGTCGTTGTTGAAAATTGCTGAATTTTGCGATCTTTTCCTATTCGATTTGAAGCATATCGATTCTCAGATACATCAAAAGCTTACGGGTGTTCGAAATGAACGTATCTTGGAAAATATGGAAGAGCTGCTTCGTAAACGGTATAACGTAAAAGTTCGTATGCCTTTGATGAAGGGGTTGAATAATGACCCAGACACAATTCGACGAACGATTGAATTTTTGATGCCTTACAAAGAGAAGCGAAATTTTCAAGGAATCGATTTGCTTCCATACCATAAACTAGGCGTAAATAAATACGACCAGCTAGATCGAATCTACCCAATTACGCAGGATTTGAGCATGACGGAAGAAGACCTTGATGTGATTGAAGAACAAATTTCAGAGTATGATTTTCCGGTAAAAGTTATTCGACATTAGGAGGCGAAATGAATATGCAGCGAATCATCCAAGAATCAGTTCCGGGGAAACAAGTCACACTCGCGCACGTTTTAGCTTCTCCGATGTCAGATATCTGTGAGCGATTAGGCATAGAGGTTGGTGATGCAGTAGGTCTGATGACCTTTACCCCTTCAGAGACAGCAATCATTGCTGCGGATGTTGCGACAAAAGCATCCGCAGTGGATATTGGTTTTCTTGATCGTTTCACAGGCTCATTAGTTATCACGGGAGATGTAGCAAGTGTTGAAGCCGCTATTAGAGAGGTAAACAGTGTATTGAATGAAATGCTAAATTTCACCGTTGTTCCGGTTACCAAGACATGAGAAAACGAATCATGATTATTGGTGCGCAAGGTAGTGGGAAATCTTCGATTGCTAATTGGTTGAATGGAACAAAGCGACCGTTAAAAAAGAAGCAAGATGCAATCTACGGAGAGTGTACGATTGATGTGCCCGCGCAATATTTGGAAAACGTGTCAATGTATCGTTATATTTTGACGCTTGCTCAAACTGCCTGTTGTGTCCTCTTTTTGGAAGATGCTCAAGCTCAGGAAACATTCTATCCGCCAAATTTCGCAGCGTCGTTCAATTGTCCGGTAATCGGACTTGTCACTGGTGCTTCGAAATCAGAGGATTCTAGCACAGCAGCAGCCTTCCTACAGACTGCTGGAGTGAAAGAAATGATTGTCCTAGAATGTTTTTCTTCCAGAGCATCTGTAAAGCTTAGAGAAAGGTTGTTGGGATTTCTTACTTAGAAAGGAGTGTTGTCGATCATGTATTTTATCACAGAAACTGAGCTGCGGATGAATTACCGACGCGCTCATTTCACCGAATATAAAATGGAGCGAGGGACGCGTCTAACTCCAGAAGCCAGACAATTTCTTTTAGATCGGAATATTCCGATTTTTGATAGAAAAAAGATGAAGCCATTGCCAAAAAAAACAGAGAGCGAAAAGCCGAACTGCCGAAAACTATCTACTTACTTAAAACCGAAGCTTGAGAAATTATCGGCTTCTTTCCTCCTTATTATTAGCTTTCTGACAGATGAAGATATGTATACGGCTGAAAAGGTGATGATTCTAAGCAACACACTCAATAATTTATGCAACGAAGACGGTAAAATGTTAGAGCATTTATCTGACACAGCAAAAAAACCAGAACAGAAGCACACGATTTCTGCTTTCCATATTCAATCCTCTAGAGGGAAAGAAATTGCTCTTTTACATTTTCTTCTGGCAGATTTGAATCTATTCAGAGCTGAACTAATTGAAAAAAGTTATGAGGAAGAAGAAACGGAAAAAGCACAGCTCCTTCTTATTGAACAAAAGCTTCAACTGATGTGCACTGTTTTAGAAGAGCTGATTCATAAAGCGATAGGTGGGAAAGAATGACAAGACAGGAGAAACAAAGAATATTTGAGTATTGTGATACATTGATTGCTGAGTTTGAGCAAGTAATTGTACATCCTAAAAGGACAGATTCAGAGTGCTATTATACGGGTGTTGATTTAGGAACCTCTTGTATTGTTCTCTCTGTACTTGACGAAAATAAGAAACCTGTTGCCGGTGCCTATCGATTCGCGGATGTTGTAAAAGATGGAATGATCGTTGATTACTTGGGTGCTATCCGGATTGTTTCCGAGCTAAAGCAAGACCTGGAAGAGAAACTTCAAACAGAATTAATTAACTGTGCAGCCGCATTACCGCCAGGCACTATTTCATTGGATCATGGAGTCATACGTCATGTGGTAGAAGGGGCAGGCTTTGAAATCACTGCTTTATTGGATGAACCAACTGCCGCTAACGAAGTCCTGCATATCCGAAATGGAGCAATTGTAGATATAGGTGGTGGAACGACGGGGATCACAATAATAAAGGATGGTCAGGTCATTGAAGTAGCCGACGAACCTACAGGAGGTACGCATTTTTCTCTTGTTGTTTCCGGCGCATATAAGCTACCGTTTGAGGAAGCTGATGTTTTTAAAAGAAACAAAGACAATCATGCGGAACTGTTACCAGTACTTAAACCGGTAATCGAGAAGGTTTCAACAATTGTTACTCAAGCCATAGAGGGCCATGAGGTAGATGAAATTTATCTTGTTGGAGGTACGTGTTGCTTAACTGGTATCGAACAAATTATTGAAGCAAAAACTGGGATTTCAACGTATAAACCGGAAAATCCAATGTTTGTTACACCATTGGGCATCGCATTAAGCTGCAAACAGGAGCTACTCGTTTAAGAAAGTGGGGAAAGACAATGGATTTTAGAATCATTCAATCTCCTTCAGCGGGAGCACTAGACATCATTAGCAGAAGAATGGGTATGAGTAGCTCAGCAAGTAAAGAGCTGTTAACAGGCTGTGATGCCATTGGACTGATACAAGGAAAGCTGATCGATATGGTCTATGTAGCTGATCTTGCTGAAAAAGCTGCCGGAATTACTGCAGTGGATATTAGAGGAAGTTGTCCTCAAAATATGGTTTTGCTTGCTTTGCTAGGAGATACCGCATCCGTAGAAACTGCAATAAGCAATATCAAAATGAAAATGAAAAAAAACAGAGGCTGTGATTAGAATGTTGGCAGCAAAATTAGTGGATAATGTTTGGGCAACAAGAAAAATCGAATCATTGAATGGATTAAAATTTATGTTGGCTGAAGTAATCGATAAAGATGGTGAAGGTAAACGATTGATAGTTGTTGATTTGATTGGTGCCGGTATTGGCGATCGGGTCATTATTTGCCAAGGATCTTCTGCTGGTAGAATTTTTGATGAAAATACACTGCCAATCGATGCCGCTGTCATTGGTATCATCGATGAGGACTGTCACTTTTAACTGTAAGGATGTGATATTTTTTGAAAAAACTTATTTCCATAGCTGATATAGAACAGCTGTTGGTTGAAAAAGCAGAGACCTGTGTGTTGACACATGACACAATTGTCACGCCTGCGGCTATCGATTTTGCCGAAGAAAAGGGCATACGTTTTATCACGCAAGAACCAGACCCAATAAGCACTAAAACAATGACACCATTTGATTCAAATAAACTAGTGAATGACATGTTACAACTTTTGACTAATAAAGATATTCTATATGCTCTAATGGCTTCCTTGAAGGAAGAACCCTATGAATTTGAGCAGGATGACTCTGGAGTGAAAATTATTCATGGAAAAACGGTCAAAATGACACCACTTGAGGAAAATGATAAGCAGATATGTGGGCAGGTTCTATTCAAGAATGACAATGAAACAGTAGAAGCAGGCCTATTAACAATCAAGGGAACAGACTTTTCTATCAAAACCAAATCAGAAGAGTTGAATCTTGTTTTGGAAGGAAATCTTATTATAAGAATAAACGGAAAAGCCTACAAAGCTCAAGAAGGGGATCTTGTATCCATTCCAATTGGAACTCAGTTGGAACGTTCAGCAACAGAGCATACCAAAATTTTTTATATCCGTTCTTGATTCATAGATAGAAAAAATGGAGAAGAAAATCAAGATTATCAGCTTTAATAATTGAAAAGAGTAGAGATCAAAATCGAAGGAAAGGAGGATCACTTTGTGCAAGCAATTGGATTAATTGAAACTAGAGGTTTGATTCCAGCGATTGAGTCTGCAGATGTTATGTTGAAGACCTCGCAAGTCGAGCTGATTGAAAAGACAATTGTCGGTGGAGGATTGGTCACTGTGACCGTTTCAGGTGATGTTGGTGCTGTAAAGGCCGCTGTAGATGCTGGAGAAGCAGCAGTATTGGCTTTTGGGCAAGATCATTTGGTTTCCAGACATGTCATTGCACGACCGCATACGGAGATTGGCAATGTTCTATTTGCCGATAAACATACAGAGGAGTCTGCTGAGGTTATCCAAGATGTAACGGAAGATAGAGATCCAGAAGAAAGTGAGACTGACTTATCGGCTGTTGAAATAGTAGCACCGATTGAAACTGAAGTGCCAGTAGCTGCGGGTTCTGATGATTACTCTGATGAACAGTTATCAAAACTTACCATAAGCGAGTTGAGAAAGCTGGCAGAAGAAACAACGGAACTGAAACTACCTGCCAAGACAATTCAAAAAGCGAATCGAGCGACATTGATCAAGCGTTTGAAAGAAGTACGCAAAGAACAGACAGATAAAAAGCAGTAAGAAAAATCAGTAAGGAGCATCAAGAAAGGAGGAATTGGGCACTTGGAAAATTATGATTACGATTTAGAATCGATTCAAGAGGCTAGAACATTAGCTCGAAAAGGGAAGAAAGCACAACAAGAGCTTGCGCATTATACCGCTGAACAAATCGACCAGATTATTAAAAAGATGGTTTCAGTAGCTGAAGAAAATGCGGTAATTCTGGCAAAAATGGCAGTAGAAGAAACTGGTTTTGGAAAAGTGGAAGATAAGATTTTCAAAAACCATCATGCTTCTACAGAGCTTTATACCTTTATTAAAGATATGAAAACTGTTGGGGTGATCAAGGATGATCCTGAAAGTAAAATCATTGAAATTGCGGAGCCGATGGG
The DNA here is from genome assembly GCF_002140975.2 of Enterococcus sp. 9E7_DIV0242. Classification (NCBI taxonomy): domain Bacteria; kingdom Bacillati; phylum Bacillota; class Bacilli; order Lactobacillales; family Enterococcaceae; genus Enterococcus; species Candidatus Enterococcus clewellii. The sequence continues at coordinate 484,017 of NZ_CP147247.1, read as the reverse complement.
CTTGCTGATGGGGATCATTCCGTCAACGAATCCTACATCAACGGTTATCTATAAGGCGATTATTTCGCTTAAATCAAGAAATGGTATTGTGATTTCTCCTCACCCATCCGCACTAAAAGCAACACTGAAAGCAGCTCAATTAATGAATGATGCTGCGGTTGCAGCGGGAGCACCGGAAAATATAGTAAGCTGTATATCCAAGCCATCAATGCAAGCGACAAATGAACTGATGCGCAGTGAAGAAATTGCGTTGATTATTGCAACAGGTGGAGCGGCAATGGTAAAAGCAGCCTACAGCGTTGGAAAACCCGCATTAGGTGTTGGTCCGGGAAATGTACCAAGTTATATTGAAAAGACGGCAGATGTGAAAAAAGCTGTTGCTGATATTATTGCTAGTAAGACATTTGACAATGGAACAATTTGCGCATCGGAACAGACTGTCATTGTAGAAGAAGCAATGGAATCACAGATTATTTCAGAGTTCCAACGCCAAGGCGGCTATTTCATGACAGAAGAAGAAACTGCTAAAGTAGCACAAAAGCTGTTTGTTAAAGGACATGCAATGAATGCAAGGTTGGTTGGTCGTTCGCCGCAAGTAATTGCTGAAGCGGCAGGAATATCTATTCCAGATGGAACAAAAGTATTATTGGGAAGACAAACTGGCGTAGGAGAAGGCTATCCGCTATCTTATGAAAAACTGACAACTGTTCTAGGTTTTTATACAGTCAAAAATTGGGAAGAAGCGTGCGAGATCAGTATTGCTCTTCTAAATAATGGGGGTGTAGGCCATAGCTTTGCTATCCATACCCAAGATAAAGAACTGTTGATGAAATTTGCTGAAAAACCTGTTTTCCGAATCCTTGTAAATACAGGTTCAACACAAGGGGGCGTGGGAGCTAGTACAGCTATTGCACCAGCATTCACACTGGGATGTGGTACCTGGGGCGGCAGTGCTACTTCAGACAATGTTACTCCGGAGCATTTGATCAATATTAAACGGATTGCTTGTGGGATCAAAGAGACAGAGAATCCCTATGCTACCAGTAGTTGTTCAACCAATCAAAAGACGGCAGGTAATCAAGGGTCCGATATGGAATCTCTTATCAAAGAGCTTGTTTCATTTTTCAAAGAAAGTGGTGAGTGATCAAGGTGAAAAATCAAAAAGATCTCTTGCAGCTATTTATTGATATATTACAGGTAGAAACAGCTTCAAAAGACAAGGGTATTCCCTTAGGTATATCCAATCGACATATTCACTTATCACAGAAGGATATCGATCAATTATTTGGCCAGGGGTATCAATTGACTGAGCTGAAGGAGCTATCACAGCCTGGTCAGTATGCTTGTAAAGAAACTGTGGTGATTTGCGGACCTAGAGGAGTTATTGAGAAAGTTCGTGTTCTAGGCCCAGCTCGTCCTGCCTCACAGGTAGAGGTAATGACTGGTGATTGTTTCAAGCTTGGCGTGAAGGCGCCAGTTAGGCAATCAGGCGATATCAGCGGTACTCCGGGAATTACGATCGTTGGAGCAGCCGGTAGTGTAGAAATAGAAGAGGGCGTTATTGTCGCCCAACGGCACATCCACATGTCACCACAAGATGCACAATTTTATAAGGTGACTGATGGAGAACGTGTCATGATTAAGCTGAACGGTGAACGTGGCGGTGTTTTTGACAACGTAGTGATTCGAGTCAGCAAAGAGTTTCGTCTAGAGTGCCATCTAGACGTTGAAGAAGCGAATGCTATGGGATTAAATTCTAAATCCAAAGTATATATTATTAAAAACAATCAGGAGGAACTATTATGAAATCAGAAGCATTAGGACTTATCGAAACAAAAGGATTAGTAGGATCAATCGAGGCAGCAGATGCAATGGTTAAGGCAGCAAACGTTGTATTAATTGGTAAAGAATTTGTAGGTGGAGGACTTGTAACGGTTATGGTTCGTGGTGATGTAGGTGCTGTGAAAGCAGCAACAGATGCTGGAGCTGCAGCTGCTCAAAGAATCGGTGAACTTGTATCTGTTCACGTTATTCCTCGTCCACATGGCGAAGTAGAAAATATTTTACCAACGCCTAAAGGATAATCAAATAGAATAAGAAGAATTTGAAAAACTCAAAAGGCTGGAACAAACAATATTCCAGCCTTTTAAGCTACTTGGAAAACACATGATTTCTCGTTATTTATTATTAGTAATTATTAATAGAAATGCGTTTGAAATTCAAATAATTATATAGTATGTTATATGTATGCGCAAACGTTTACAAATCGATGTTTTCTGAGTGTTTTTTCCGAAGCAGCAAGGAAGTCCTGCTTTCAAATTTTTTTAATGGAAAATACCGAAATTTTAGTATATTACTTTATAACTAATCAAGAATTACTTAAGGTGGTGCCACCTATGACTATGAAAGAAAATCCACTGCAAAAGCTGGTTGATAATCGATTATTCAGTCGTTACAGCAGTGTTGTTCCTATTTCCAGTATTTCTCTGATCCTTATTGATACACAAGGTCAAATTTTAATGGAATTCAATCCAATCCCTGATTTTTGCAAAATTGTTTGTCATAAATCTCCCAATAGAGTTTGTGACCATTGTTTGAAATGCCTGAAAAACGAAAAAGGGCATCGATATGTATGTGAATATGGATTAGAAAATGTCTATATGCCAGTAGTTATAGAAAAGGAGATTCTCGGCTATATTATTGGTATACAGGCTTTTTCCACTGAAACGGAATATAAAAAATATTTGTTTGATGTATCTAAGTTGAATAAGGAAACTGGGGTTTCTTCAGAAATGATTGCCAAAGCCTTAGCTGCTTTAGCAACAGTTGATGAAAAGGAAATTCGGATATATGAGCAAATTTGCGGCCATGTTGCCAATAGTATTGCTTTAGATGTTAAAGAAAAGGTATTGAATGAAAATCCAGATATAGAACGGTTATCGATTGAGAAGGAGCTACTGGAGAGGAAAATTGTCGATTTGGAAACAAAGAATAATTCTTTGGTCATTAATCCTCATTTTTTGTTCAATACATTGAATTCAATTGCTCGAACTGCTTATTTTGAACATTCTCATACAACTGAGGAGCTGATCTATTGCTTATCGGATCTTTTAAGGTACACATTAAAGCAGGAAAATCAGCTGCATACGATTGAAGCTGAGATTGATTATATTGAAAAATATTTGTATATCCAACAAGTAAGATTCAAGGATCGCTTGAAATATGAAATAACTATTCCTGATGAATTACGATTTGAACGAATATTGAATATGACCTTGCAGCCTGTTGTTGAGAACGCACTGATTCATGGAATTACGCCCAAAAGAGACGGTGGCACAATTCGAATCTATGCAGAGGTTATTGGTGAAGATATCCTAATCAACGTGGAAGATGATGGCAATGGTTTTCCGGTGGACGTGTTGCAATCAATTAGAGAACGTAAGGAAGATAAGATGAGCCTTGGTTTTAGAAGTACTGATAATCGATTGAAACAGCACTTTGGGGCTTCCTATGGATTAGATGTACGAAAATCGAACTATGGCGGCTGTATTGTTGCAATCAAAATACCGAAAAATAATTAAGGAGTGAAGAGATAAATGGGAGCGATCTTAATTGTTGAAGACGAGATGTTGGAGAGGGACTTTCTCAAAGCAATCGTAATGGAAGAAGTCAATGCGAATTATGTTGTATTATCTTGTTCAACCGGAGGGGAAGCGATCGCGTTAGCGAGACAGCATTGTCCGGAAATACTTTTCCTTGATATCTTAATTCCGGAAAAAGATGGATTGAGTGTATTAGAGGAGATACGTACATTTCTACCAGACGCAAAAGCTGTGATTTTATCAGCTTTTTCAGATTTTTCTTATGCTCAAAAAGCGATAGATTTGAATGTGTCAAAATATATGTTAAAGCCTGTAAAGCCCAGGGAAATAACTGCCATACTTCACCAATTGATGGAGGAGGCTTCTGATAGCAAGAAAAGTACAGCTACTGATTGTGAAAGAGAAGTAGTTGCACTAACTGAAATCCAGGGATTCATAAAAGAAGCTCTTCATTTTATTCAGGAGAATTATAAGGAAAAGATTACTTTACAAAAGGTATCAGCTCATGTATACATGAATCCCCAATATTTCAGTAGAGTATTTAAACGAGAGGTCGGTCTTTCATATACAGATTATGTAAACAATTTGCGCATCGATTACGCCTGTAAAATGTTAGAAACATCCGATTACCCGTCATACCGTATTTCTAGTGAGTGTGGGTTCAACGACCCATCTTACTTCAATCGTGTCTTTTATCGGCAAATGAGTACCACGCCGAACAAATATCGAAAGAATGCTCATATTGGTGCTGGCAGCTGAAGAGGTAGCAGGACGAGAACATCTACTCGAAGGAGAGGTGCTCCCGTCCTGTTTTTCCGCCTATTTTGGATCTAACCGCCATTTTTTTGGCAAATACTTATTGATTGTATTGATGCCTTCTTCATTGATATCATACTCGATTTGTAAATTGTTATTTTGATCTAAATCATAAGATAACTCATCGATTAGGCCATTCTCTTTCAGAGAAAGCATATGCTCAACGAAATTTGGTTGAGTGAACTGTCTTTCTGTGCCATATTCTTCTTTTAGTCCTTCCATAACTGAATCTACAGTGGAGACACCAGTCACGGCAATATAATGCAAAACACGTGAACGAATAGGTAATAGCATCGTTTTACCCCTCCTTTTTCTTGATAAAGTCTAATGGATTAACAGATACAATGATGGCACCTGCAGTAATGATTACAGCGCCCAAAATCATCATTGGACTTAAGCTTGTCTTTAGGAAAACTGCGGAAAAGATAACGCCCCATAAGACATACGTACTGTTTAAAGACATCCCAGTGGCTACACCAACCTTGCTATTTGCTACATACCAAGCAAGGAAGGAGGAAGCTGCAAATAAGGCACCTGCCGCAATAATCAGCATTAACGATGGGGCTGCTAATACATCAAGGAACAAGTCGAAGGCATTGAACATTGGCAAAACAACTACAATAAAAACAATTCCTGATACAGCTTGACGAATATTGATCGCAATATTTGAATCAATCATTGACATGCCAAAAGCTGAGAATACGCCTTCCATCCCCCAACCAATTGCTGCAATGAATGCGCAAATGATTCCGAAGGTGAAATCCGTGCCAACAGAACCGCCACCGTCCATCGAAATTAGAATTGCTCCGGCAATACAGATGGCCATACCGATACCAACACGTTTAGAAATTTGCTGCTTAAGAAAAATTCTGGCAAAAATTGCACCAAACATAGGGAAGAGAGCCGAAATAGGGATTGCTGCTGCTCCAGCTGAGGCAATTCCAACTAAGTAAGCACCATTGGCAATCGGTCCGCCAAACAAGGCGCCCAAAATAACCATTAATCCTGGAATAATTGCCAGACTTCGACCGATTTCTTTTAATCGTCCCTTGGCAATATTGAATATCAGTAACCAAATGGCAGCAATCGTATCATTGATAGCCGAGGCAACAAATGGTGCTGCAAACACGCTGACAACTCCGACCAAGGGGTCAAGCGTCATTGCATATGCTGAGATGGTACTGTACAGTCCGAATGTGACTGCCGAAAGAATACCACTTGTGATTCCCTGCCTAGTAAAGCTGGCATCCAATTTTTGTTTCTTTGAAATGAGTGAACTTGATTCGCGTTTGACTCCGTCTTCCATAAACACACCTCTATCTGAATAGTATTCGGTACTCAGGGAATAAAAAATGACTTTCGACAGAAAGCGGATACATTCCTTTCATACCATTATAAGTCCTTTATGACCTAATTATAAGTGAAAATTTGGAAGTTAAATTACACAATCAAAGGCTTCTTCTTGTAAAAAAATTAGATGTTTAAGCAAGAATAGGACTATTTTTACTTTTAGGAACTATTTATCATCAGATAAAACAGGTTTGATACTAAGCTTTTGATCAAAAGTAAAAATCAATGGAGAAAATAGATACCCGCTTGTGAGGGCAAGGCCTTCTTTTCATACTACATTCTGCTGCTATCAGCTATACAAAGGAAAATGGTGGCAATTTTGGCAATGAGCAGATAGAGAAAGTGCTCTTCGTATCCATCGGGAACGTTTTCATTAATTGGAATTTCCATTTATTCACATAAAATCAATAGCAAAGTTGTTTTTTATCAGGCTGGATTTATGCTATAATTACACTAGATTTTTGAACGATAGACAGCGTTTAAACATATGTAGGTAATAGGAAAGTGCTTCTTGCAAGTTCTATCAAATAATGATAGTGTAAGTATCTATGTGTTATTTCGAGCAAATGACTCCCTAATATGACAGCGATAGGACAGTTCATAGATTATTTATTGAGTAGGAGGACGACAATATGTCCATGTTTTTAGATCAGGTAACCATTGATGTCAAGGCCGGAAAAGGCGGCGACGGAATGGTTGCATTTAGAAGAGAAAAATATGTACCTGACGGAGGACCGGCAGGTGGTGATGGTGGTAACGGTGGTGATGTCATTTTGATGGTTGAAGAAGGACTTCGAACATTGATGGATTTCCGCTTTAATCGTCATTTCAAAGCAATACCAGGGGAAAACGGTATGAGTAAAGGTATGCACGGAAGAGGTTCAGATGATTTGATCGTGAAAGTGCCACCTGGAACGACCGTTCGCGATGCAGAAACAGGTGCTTTGATTGGAGATTTAGTCGATAATGGGCAACAGTTATTGGTGGCTAAAGGCGGACGTGGCGGACGCGGAAACACTCGTTTTGCTTCTGCTAAAAATCCTGCACCGGAAATTGCCGAGAATGGTGAACCTGGACAAGAAAGAAAAATCGAGCTTGAATTGAAAGTACTTGCTGATGTGGGATTGGTCGGTTTTCCTTCTGTAGGAAAATCAACACTTCTTTCTGTTATTTCTGCAGCAAGACCGAAAATTGGTGCGTATCATTTTACGACATTGGTGCCAAACCTCGGAATGGTCACAACAAGTGATGGTCGCAGCTTTGCAGCGGCTGATCTACCTGGACTGATCGAAGGGGCTTCGCAAGGTGTCGGGCTTGGAACGCAGTTTTTACGTCATATTGAAAGAACGAGAGTTATTCTTCATGTTATTGATATGAGCGGTATGGAAGGCAGAAATCCGTATGAGGATTACCTGGCGATCAATAAGGAGCTTGCCTCACACAATCTTCGCTTGTTGGAAAGACCACAAATTATTGTTGCAAACAAGATGGACATGCCTGAGGCTGAAGAGAATTTGAAGAAGTTCAGAAAAGAAATTGCGAAGGAACAAGAAGATGAGTTTGCTGACCCGATTCCAGTTTTTCCGATATCTGGGATTACCAAAAAGGGATTGGAGCCACTGTTAAATGCAACAGCCGATTTACTGGATGTTACTTCTGAGTTTCCTCTGTACGCAGATGAAGTGGAAGAAGAAATTGTTCGTTATGGCTTTAATCCAGAAGGTCCTGAGTTCACGATCGATCGTGATTCAGATGCCGCCTGGGTTCTAACAGGGGAAAGTCTGGAACGATTATTCCAGATGACTAACTTTGAACATGATGAAACGGTGATGCGTTTTGCAAGACAGCTACGTGGTATGGGTGTAGATGAAGCACTTCGCGCTCGTGGAGCCAAGGATGGCGACATTGTTCGTATCGGCGGTTTTGAATTTGAGTTCGTAGAATAAATTATTTTTAAAAGAGCTGAGATTTTCAAAGTAAGGAAATCTTGGCTCTTTTGCATTGTTTTGTCTGCTTTGCTATAGTATTTTTAACAAACCATTGGGAGGAATGGAAATGAAAATTTGTCAAAGTTGTGGAATGGGTATTGAACAAGATGAGCAAAAGGGAACAAATGTAGATGCTACATTATCAGAAGAGTATTGCATATTTTGTTTCAAAGATGGTGCCTTCACTAATGATTTAACAATCGACCAGTATGTAGAAATCGGTTTGGATTACTCTCCAGAGTATCAAGCAGCTGGTACAGAAGAAGAAAAGACTCGTATCAAGGTACAGGCCCGAACCTATTTAGCTACGCTAAAACGCTGGAAGTAAACGAGCGAGTAATCAAACCCACGCCGCAGTCTATCTATTTCCTTTAAAAAGTTGAATAATAAACAAGCTGTTTTCTAATAACCGCCAGATATATCGAATCCTTCTATCGATGTGTTTGGCGGTTTTTTAGTTATCAGAAGATTTCAATGGATAGGATGCGATATTGGTACACTTCAATTCTAAACAACATTATTAAAAAAGATGGATCGATTTTAGGAAACGACAATTTTTTATGAAGATTTCTTCATGTGACTTTCATGTTTTTAAGCTTGATTTATGTTGCTTTTTTTATACTCCAAGATGTACAGGAGGAGATAGAACATGGTCAAACTTAAAAACTGCTTTCAACGAAGAGAAAAGAAATATAAATTATCCTATGAAGCATATGACAGCCTTGTTGAAAAAATGAATCAGTACATGCAAGAGGATGAATACGGGTTACATACAATCATTTCCGTTTATTTTGATACCGAAGATTTCGAAATGATTCGTCATTCCATCAATAAACCAGTATTCAAAGAGAAATTTCGTTTGAGAAGCTATGGTATTCCAAATGAGCATACCAATGTTTACTTGGAAATAAAAAAGAAAGTCAAGGGCGTTGTTTACAAGCGGCGAGTAACAGTACCGTATGCTCAAGCATCTGAATTTTTTGAAACTCGGAAAAATAGGTTTCAGTTCAGCAGTTCGAAGGATACGCAGATTAAACAAGAAATCGACTGGCTTGTTTTGAGAAAGAAGCTGGAGCCGAAAGTGATGATCGCGTATGATCGACGGGCATTCTTTTATCCGCAAGATGAAGACTTTCGAGTAACCTTTGACTTCAATATTCGCTACCGAACAGAGGCTTTGGATATTACCTCAGGTGCAGAAGGTGAACGTGTGGCACCGGAAATCGATGTATTGATGGAGGTCAAAGCATTAGGTGCTTATCCATTGTGGTTTTCAGAGATTCTGGGAGAGCTAAAGATTTACCCTTCCTCTTTTTCCAAGTATGCCCAGACATACCAGCGTTATTTATTTTCTAAGGAGGAATTTTGTCATGTTGTCTAGTTTATTTACGGAAAGTTCAGTGGAGCTGGATTTAATGAGTTTGTTTTTATGTATTCTTACGTCGCTTGCATTAGGTCTATTAGTTGCTTGCGTTCATATGTATCGAAGTACATATTCAAAGAATTTCATTATTACATTAGTTATCTTGCCGATCCTGGTTCAGTTAGTGATCATGCTTGTTAATGGGAATCTTGGTACTGGTGTTGCAATTATGGGGGCATTCAGCTTGATTCGTTTTCGTTCGGTAGCAGGTGGGGCACGAGAAATTACCAGTGTTTTCTGGTCAATGGGTATTGGGTTGGCGACAGGAATGGGATTTATCAGTTATGTCATTCTATTTTCACTAGTGATTGCACTCACCTTAATCCTTTTGAACGCCAGTCATTTTGGTGAAAAGAATAAGGTTGCCGAGCGGGAAATCAAAATCACGATACCAGAGGATCTCGATTATCCAGATTTGTTTGATGATTTGTTCAAAGAATTTACATACAATCACAATTTGGATTCTGTAAAAACAACAAATATGGGGAGCTTGTATGAGCTGCGGTACCATGTAACACTAAAAGATGCTCAAAAAGAAAAAGCGTTGATGGATGCCTTGCGTGTTAGAAATGGGAATTTGACGATTGTGTCTGGGAAAGTATCAACCAATAAAGATGAATTGTAGGTGACTGAAATGAAAAAAATGGCGATAAAACTATCGTTGATAACCAGTGCATTGCTCCTTTTTACCGGGTGTCAGAAAACAGATGGAAATACAAGCTCCAATGAAACAACCAACCAAACGGTGCAAGCTTCGCTCACATCAAGTGATAGTCAGGTGGAAAGCTCAAATGAGTTAACTTCAGTCAATACAACGAGTATTGATGAAACGAAGTACGGTACATATGATGAGGAAGATTTTGATGATAGCTATGACGAAGCTAGTGCAACCAGTATTAAATTAAATGGAACAAGTAGCGAAATTTCCGGTTCAGGTGCTTCGGAGAGCAGTCAGGTACTGACAATCAGTGCTGGAGGAACCTATATTTTATCCGGAAACTATGAAGGTCAAATCAAGGTGACCGCAGCTCAAGCAACTGTCAAGCTAGTACTTAATGGTGTAACTATTACAAATGATGATTCTGCTGCCATTTATGTGGAACAGGCGGAGAAGGTGATTACGACACTGGCAGAGGGCTCTGAAAATACGTTGACAGATGGTAGTGACTATACCTATGCCAGTGCAGATGAGACCGATCCAAATGCGGCGTTTTTCAGCAAAGATGATCTGACAATCAATGGTTCCGGAAAATTGACCGTCAACGGACAGTATAACAATGGAATACAAAGTAAAGATGATTTGGTTATTACAAATGGAAATATCCATGTTACTGCAAAGAATAATGGCATCAAAGGAAAAGACTCCATTTCGATTGCCGGTGGCACATTCAACATTACCACGACGGAAGGAGACGGGATTCAGTCTGATAATGCAACAGATGCAACAAAGGGCTGGATTGGTATAGATAACGGGTCATTTACTCTGACCACAGGAACGGATGGTATTCAAGCTGAAACAAGTATGTCTATTGCTACAGCGACTATGACGATTCAGACTGCTCAAGGTAGTACAGATACATCAATTGATGCTACTGCAAGCTACAAAGGGCTGAAAGCTTCTGGTGCTATAACAATTGATGAAGGAAGCTATACGCTTAATACTGCAGATGATAGTATTCACGGAAACGGTGCAGTGACGATCAATGGCGGTGCGTTCACGATGAATAGCGGCGATGATGGGATACATGCCGATACGGATTTGGTGATCAATAATGGGACAATCACAGTTGCTGAGTCCTATGAAGGCTTGGAAGGATCAACTGTTACGATCAATAACGGCACGATAGAAGTTCATGCTTCAGATGATGGTATCAATGCTGCCGGCGGTAGTGACGGAGAGTCCGGTGCATTCGGTGGTGATAACTTTGGCGGCGGCCCGGAAGCCGCTGACAGCAGCAAATACTTGGAAATCAACGGTGGGACAATCTATGTCGAAGCTGAAGGAGACGGAGTTGACAGTAATGGTGACATTCGTATGAATGGCGGGATATTGCTTGTTAATGGACCTGTGAATGGCGGGAATGGTGCGCTGGATTACGAAGGAACCTTTTCTATGGATGGTGGAACACTTGCAGCAAGCGGAAGCAATGGTATGGCTATGGGTGTAAGTGATAGCTCTGCTCAGGCTACAGTGGGTATTTACTTTACTTCCACACAAAGTGCAGACACGATCATCAACCTCAAAGACAGTAGTGGAAAAACGATTGCTACATTTCAGCCGACAAAGGAATTCCAACATTTGGTTGTAAGTACACCTGAAATGACTACCGGTGAAACCCTCACCCTATCTTCTGGTGGAACAAGCTCCGGTACATCAGTGTTTGGTCTGTATCAAGAAGGCAGCTATGAAGGTGGCTCTGAGCTAGGCAATTTAACATTAAGCGGGCAAATGACCTCTGTTTCTCAGGATGGTTCCGCGGCATCGAATAATCAAATGGGCGGCGGTCCTGGTGGCGGATGGTGATTGTTGGATAAGCAGGAAAACCAGAAAAGTGAGCCTAAATTACACGAAATGAAACCTATCAATTTTAGGTACGAGTATTCGCTAACTTAAAGGAAGATAGTAATGAGTAAAAAATGATTTTCGTTTCCCAAACCAGCGATTTATTGATAGAATAAAGAAAATAAGTCAAATGAGGTGGTAAAATGTCTAAACGTGTCATCATCATGAATTTTGATGTAGAAAGTCAAGCTTACCAAGCATTTTCCGAAATTAAAAAACTGCATGCGGGACGTCAGATCAAAGGCGAACAGATGGCTGTTGTTACACATACCAGTGAAGGCGCACATCAGTTTAAAATCAATGATTTTTTAGATTTTACAGGAAACGATCATACCTCTAAAGATAGTTTAATCGGAATGGTCATCGGTATTTTAGGTGGGCCTTTAGGTATATTACTAGGATGGTTTGCCGGAAGCCTGATTGGTGCAACACAGGATGCCAAGGAAATTCAGGGCGCACAATCTGTTTTTCAATTTATGACAGAGAAAATCACTGATGGACAAACAGGCTTGATCCTGATTGGAGAAGAAGAGGACAATCGTCCCTTAAATCAGCTGATAATGAATGAGTTAGGCGGGGAAATCACACGTCTTGATTATGACGATGTGACAAAGGAAATCGAGAAAGCAAAGGCTGTTGAGAAGAAAGTGCAAGAGACAGCAACTGATGCTTGGTTGGATGAAGGCGAAAAGAAGGGCAATTCAAATTGATTTTTAGAACGACTTAGAATTTATGGATGAATCATCAATCAAATGGGTGGGACAATTTGTAGTTTAGAGTTGTCTCATCTTTTGTATTTATACATAAAACAATAATGGAACGAAGGTGACAGGAATGTTAAAAATACTTTTAGTTGAAGATGATGAGGTTTTATCGGATAGTATTCAAGAAATTCTTTCGGAAATAGGTGAGGTAGAGCAAGTCTATGATGGCGAAGAGGCACTTTATGAGGGAGAACGGGAAGTCTATGAGTTGATCGTTCTTGATTTGATGCTGCCCAGTCTTTCCGGTGAAGAAGTACTTACAAAATTACGAGAGAAGAAAATATACACCCCTGTTCTGATCTTGACGGCCAAAGATGGTTTGGCAGATAAGGTCAACGGATTCAAAAACGGTGGCGATGATTATCTCACCAAGCCGTTTCATAGAGAAGAGCTATTGATGCGAGCGCAAGCGTTGATTCGTCGCTCGATGGGATTGAATCCTAAAAATGAGTTAACTGTTGGGCAGCTGTGCATTGAAATTGATAATCGGCAAGTTCGTTATAACGAACAGGAAATCCAACTTCAGGGAAAAGAGTTTGATTTGTTACTCTATTTAGTACAGAATAAAGGACGAATTATTACTAAGGACCAGCTGTTTGATCGAATTTGGGGCTTTCAGTCAGATACGACCTTAACGGTGGTAGAAGTATATATGAGCAATTTGAGAAAACACTTAAAGCCTTTTGAACTGGATAAATGGATTAAGACCTTGAGGAATGTTGGCTATCTGTTTCAACCGGAGGAAGGACAAGACACATGAAAAAGCAAGGCAATGGTAACCAACGAATACGCTATTTTATTGTCAACATGATTTCCTTTGCAAGTATTTTTTTGATTTTAGGCATTATTGTTTTTCAACTATTGCAGACCTCTATTTATCAAAGTGTAGATACAGAGCTGAATCATCTTGCTGGAAATGAAACCTTTTTAGAGGGACAGATTCGAATGCTGGAAATCGACCGGACAGGTCAGTTTCCCGGAAATAATACTTTTTTTGATTCTGAAAAAGGAACAAAGACACCACCAAATAACTTTCAACAGCAAGTGATTCTTTGGACAGCAGATGGAGAAATCGTAAACGAACAAAGCCTGGGTTCGCGTTACAACGACTTGCAGGATATTCAGTTTTCTACAGATCAGTTGGAAACGGTGACTAACATTGAGATAACAGACAGCAATGATCGAAAGTTACAATTTCGTTCAATCATGGTGCCTATAATGAACAACAATACAAAAAATGTCGCTTATATTCAAATTTTGACAAACACAGATCCTATCAAAGGAACGGTTGAACGAGTGAAGCAAATTTTGATTGCTTGTATGGTCATTTTTGGTGTATTGTCCATTATTTTGAGTTATTTCTTATCGAAATGGTCGATGAAGCCAATCATGGTGTCTTGGCGGAAACAACAGGAGTTTGTGGAAAATGCTTCTCATGAGCTTCGAACACCGTTGACGATCATCCAAGCAAAGCTGGAAAAGCTGTTTACCAAACCAAATCATACGATTCTTGAGGAATCGGAGACAATCGCAACCTCACTAACCGAGGTGCAGCGATTAGGGCAGTTGACAAATGATTTACTTTTGTTGGCACGTTCAGACTCCAATGCCATTATATTGGAAAAAGAGCCAATCAATATCAATCATTTCCTGGAAACAGTCGTGGCTCCTTATCAAGAGCTGGCTCAGGCTGAAAACAAAGAGCTTACACTTCGCTTACAAAAGGATGGTCAAGCAGAAATCGATCGTCAAAAAATCCAACAGTTATTAGTGATTTTATTGGATAACGCGCTAAAGTATACAAATGAAAAGGACCCATTGGAGCTAACTTCTAAAATTGACAAAAACGAATGGATTATTCAAGTAGTGGATTATGGCATAGGGATAGCCGATGAACAGAAAAAGGAAATCTTTGACCGATTTTATCGAGGAGAGCAATCGCGGAATCGAAAGACCGGAGGCTATGGCATTGGCTTGGCAATTGCAAAATGGATCGTTGAAGCTCATCATGGGAAAATGGCGGTCTCAGACACTGAGCCAAAAGGAACAACCTTTACGGTCACCTTACCGTTGAAAGGATAAACTTTTATTTGCTAATATACGGACTTTCTTCTAAAATGGAGAAAGAAATCTAATGGAAAGTAAGGGAATCAATGGAATTACAATTTTTGGGTACAGGTGCCGGAGTTCCGGCAAGACATCGTAATGTAAGTAGTGTTGCTTTAAAAATGCTAGATGAAATCAATGCTGTCTGGTTGTTTGATTGCGGCGAAGGAACACAGATGCAAATATTAAAGAGTAGTATTCGACCAAGAAAAATCGAAAAAATTTTTATTACCCATTTGCACGGGGATCATATTTTCGGATTACCGGGTCTGCTGAGTAGTCGTTCTTTTCAAGGAGGCGACGAGCAGTTAGACCTTTATGGCCCTCTTGGAATCAAAGAATTTGTCGAAACTTCACTGACCGTTTCCAAGACACGCCTTTCTTACCCCATCGTTTATCATGAGCTGACAGAGGGGGGGAAAGTGTTTGAAGACGCCCAATTTTCTGTGGAATGCTTGCCTTTGGAACATGGGATTTTAAGCTTTGGTTATCGTATTGTTGAAGCGGATCATGAAGGAGAACTGCAGGTTGAAAAACTGAAAGAGTTGGGCATTCCGTCAGGTCCTATATATGGAAAAATCAAACGTGGCGAAACAGTAACACTTCCAGATGGACAGGTAGTCAATGGGAAAGATTTCGTTGGTCAAAAGAAAAAGGGCAGGATCGTTACTATTTTGGGTGATACGAGAAAAACTGCGAATAGTGTCTTACTGGCTAAAGGCGCGGATGTACTTGTTCACGAGAGTACCTACAACAAAGAGGAAGGTCAGATGGCTAGAGCTCATTTCCACTCAACGAGTCACCATGCGGCAGAAGTCGCTAGTGCAGCAAAGGTCAATATGCTGTTGTTGACGCATATCAGTGCTAGATATTTGACAAAAGACATTATTAACTTGGAAAATGAAGCAAAGGAACTCTTTCCTTTTGTAAAAGCTGTGAAGGATATGGATATTGTTGATATTCCATTTAATGAATCTGAAAAATAGGGGGAAGTAAGCATGAGATTTTGGCAGGATTTAACGGATAAGGTTGTTGTAGTAACGGGTGGTTCTGCAGGCTTGGGCGAACAAATTTGTTATGAAGCAGCACGTCGAGGGGCAATCGTTGTTGTCTGCGCAAGAAGAATCAACCTTATTGGAAAAGTAAAAGAACAATGTGAAGTGCTTAGCGGAAAAGAAGCGCATTCATTTCAATTAGATATTGCTGATCCTGATAATGTTGAGCACGTGATTGCGCGAATCAATGATGAAGTAGGACCTGTTGATATTTTAGTGAATAATGCGGGCTTTGGTGTTTTTGATGATTTTCTGGAAGCGGATATGGCCGTTGCACGAAGTATGTTCAATGTGAATGTTCTTGGGATGATGGTCTTTACACAAAAGATAGCGATTCAAATGGCGGAAAATCAACGTGGACACATCATTAATATTGCATCCATGGCGGCTAAAATGGCAACACCAAGAACATCTATTTATTCTGCAACAAAATTCGCAGTTCTTGGGTTTTCAAATGCACTTCGTTTGGAACTGAAACCCTTGGGAATTGCTGTAACAACAGTAAATCCTGGACCGATTTCAACAAACTTCTTTGAGCAAGCCGATCCTTCAGGAAACTACCTTGAGTCTTTGGGAATGTTCGTTTTGGAACCTGAAAAGCTTGCACAAGAAATTGTTCAAGCCATGGGAACGAATAAACGTGAAATCAATCGTCCTAGAGTGATGGAGGCAGCAGCTAGATTCTACACATTGCTTCCTCATGTTGGTGATTATTTAGCTGGCGGCATCTTCAACAAAAAATAAATTTGGGAGGCGCTCGTGATGAAAAATCAGTGGCGTGTGATTGTAGGGTTATTGCTTGTTCTTGTGATTGTTGTATTTGCTGTGTTGAACAGCCAGAATGTTCCTGTCAATTTTGGGTTTGCCAAAATATCCGGACCGTTGATTTTGATTATTTTAGGTTCAGCGATTATTGGTGCTTTAGTCGGCGTAATTACTTCTGTGACAACGATTCTTGATCAAAAAAAACGCATCAAGGATTTAATCAAAGATAAAGACATGTATAAAGAAGAAACGGATCGACTTGTTCAAGAAGCTGTGGAGCGTACACAACGTAGCAATGAGAATCAGTTGGCTGAGCTGCAGCAAAAATACGATCATCTTCTTGAAAGCAATACTGGCATACCCTTGGAAAAGCAAGATGAGCTTATTAAATAAACAACTTTATCCTTTTATAAAGTAAATAAAATTTTTAATTTTGGTGAATAGATATAATAGAAGTGTGAGACAAAAAGTAGAAGAAAAATTGTCTCACACTTTAAATATGACTGACCGACAGCGTAACCACACTCTTTAATTCTCGAGTTAGTCGGTTAGACAATGTTTTCTCCTAATATTATTTTAGGCATTGTGGTTAAACACCGGTTCCAGCGTTTGTAAAATCGTTCTATACCAAGTTTCGATACTCGTGCATGAGTTTCTTCATTTTCCAATACCCACTGTAATACATAAGTTACTTTACCGATGTTTCTTGTAAGACGGATAGGCAATTCTCCCTTTTTAACAGCATTAAAATCCTTTTGCCTATGAGTGCGTTTTATATAGTGAACATCAATAACCCCCTCTTGACTTAAATAGAACTGAGCTACTTCTTTCATCAACTCTTCGATTTCATCTAACTTTGTTAATTTTGCTTCATAAATGCATATTTCATTAAACATAAAGCACCTCCATAAACTCTGTTTTACTTAATTATATCAGAGTAAAATAAAAAATAAGCACTGTGTTTTTATATTACCAATTTACAGTATCTCATGACATAAATGGCTTTTTCTTCACTACAAGAGGTTGGGACAGAAGTGTTCAGCTTCAAGCAATAAGGCGGAATTCACGAAAATTGCACACAAATTTTTGCTGAATTTCGACTTATTGTCGAAGAAGTTGCTTCTGTCCCACCGTTTATTCGGAATTAGGCATGCTAAGAGTCCGGGAATTTATTTATGTCCCGGACTCTTTTTTTGATCCTTCTGTTGGCCTTGCTTCTGATCTAAATCAGTTAAGAAATAAAAAAACAATTGAAGGAGGCTATGAAAAGCCGGAAACAGTTGGCTATCGTAGAATGGAGCATCTTATAAAAATTCAAATGGGCTTATCTTTAGTTTTTATCGTTATTTTGATATAATTACTTGGTTAGGAGTGACGATGTGAAAAAATCGAAATACATATGGAGATATCCGGAAAACCCAACTTTTTCTGAAGAGTTCAATGGATTGCTGAACGAAAAAAAAATCAGTCCTTTGATTGGGAAGCTGTTATGGCAACGAGGGATTCACACAGCGGAGCAATTAGAAGGATTTCTTGCGCCTACATTAGAATCTCTGCACGATCCTTATTTGATTCATGATATGGACAAAGCAGTTGAACGTATCCAACAAGCTATTGAACAGGGGGAACGAATTCTGGTCTATGGTGATTACGATGCGGATGGGATTACCAGTACAACGGTGATGAAGGAAGCACTTGAACTAATTGGAGGTGAGGTGGATTACTTTCTGCCAAATCGATTTGTTCATGGCTACGGCCCAAACTTGACTGTTTTTAAAGAAAAAATCGAAGAAGGCATTCAGTTGGTTGTGACTGTAGATAATGGTGTAGCTGGTCATGAAGCAGTAGCTTTCGCACAAGAGCAGGGAGTGGATGTGATCATTACTGATCATCATGAGCTGCCGGAAGAACTGCCTGATGCGTTTGCTGTTATTCATCCTAAGCATCCTGAGGGGATGTATCCATTCCCAGATCTTGCAGGTGTAGGTGTAGCCTTTAAGGTTGCTTCTGCCTTGTTAGGAGAGGTACCTGTCGAGTTTCTTGATCTTGTTTCGATCGGAACGATCGCGGATCTTGTTTCGCTGACTGGTGAAAACCGTGCTTTGGTTCAGCTTGGCTTGAAAATGATCCAATCAGGTGATCGAATTGGCTTAGATGCACTTATCCATTCAGCTGGTTTGAAAAAAGATGGCTTATCAGAAGAAAACATCGGGTTTGCCATCGGTCCGCGTCTTAATGCCTTAGGGAGATTAGGCGAAGCAGCACCTGGCGTTGAATTAATGACGACCTTTGACGAAGAACAAGCGATGGAGATTGCTGCATTTATTGAAGAAAAGAATACAGAGCGAAAAACAATAGTCGACACAATCACTACGGAAGCTTTTGAATTGCTTGATCCAAATGACCAGATTCATGTTTTAGCACAAAAGGGTTGGCATGAAGGAGTACTTGGGATTGTTGCAGGGCGTATCATGCAGGAGACAGGAAAACCAGCTATTGTTCTGACAATCGACGAAGCGGGTGAATCAGCAAAAGGGTCTGGGCGAAGCGTATCAGCCTTAAATCTTTATGAGGCATTAAATGAAATCAGGGATCTATTCACACACTTTGGTGGTCATCATATGGCTGCCGGGATGACCTTGCCAGTTGAAAATATTGAGAAGATTCGTACGCATTTAGCTGATTACATTGAAAGAAACCAATTGGATCTTTCTCAAGGTCAGGAGTTGATCATTGATGAAGTGTTGACGATTGAAGCAACAACAATTCCCTTTATTGATCAACTGAAGCTACTTGCACCGTTTGGAACAGACAACCCTATGCCGAGCTTTGCGTATAAACAGGTACGAGCTGTTGATGTTCGACAAATAGGGGCAGCACAAAATCATTTAAAGCTGCAGCTGACAGATGGCTCAGCCAATTTAGATGTTATTGCTTTTCAAATGGGGAAAGAGGCAAAGGAATTTTCAGACATCCCTTGTAGTATTGCTGGAAAGCTATCTATCAATGAATGGAATGGGAATAAAAAGCCGCAGCTGATGGCAGAGGATTATGCGATCGAAGAATTGCAATTGTTTGATCTTCGTGGAAGAACAAATCAGCAGCAAGAAATTCCAACAGATCAAACCATATTTGTCTATTTCCAAAAGGAAAGTATCAAATTAATCAAGGGCGAAACTGCTAACACTATTCATTTTACGACAGTGGAACAATTCTTTACTGAAACCCAAGAGTTAATAATCGAGCAGCTTGTATTTGTAGACTGCCCGGATGACATGAAAGATATGAAGCAGCTTATTACTCGATCAGAGGTCAGCCGTATCTATATCATGGGTCTGTCTACTGATGAAGCATATTTGAATGGGATGGGAACAAGAGACCAATATTCAAAGCTGTATGCTTTGATCCGTAAACAGGAAAAGATTGACATTCGTTATAAATTAAAAGCAGTGGCACAATTTCTGAATATCCAAGAAAAACTATTAATTTTTATGATTCAGGTGTTTTTTGATTTAGGATTTGTTACAATAGAAGACGGCGTTTTAAGGAATGTACCAGCTCCTGAAAACCATCCGTTAACGGAAAGTACGGTTTACCAAAAACGTTTGAAGCAAATTAAAATAGAAGAATTTTTATTGTACAGCGATCGCAAGGCTCTATTACAGTGGTTGTTGAACGAGGAGGAAAAATAACATGAACTTAAAAGATTACATTGCCAGCATACCGGATTATCCTGAAAAGGGCATCGTTTTCCGCGATATTTCTCCCTTGATGGCGAATGGAGATGCGTATCGTGAAGCAACAAAACAAATCGTCGATTATGCAAAGGAAAAACGGATCGATATGGTTGTCGGACCTGAAGCCAGAGGTTTTATTGTTGGCTGTCCAGTTGCTTATGAATTAGGTGTGGGTTTTGCGCCAGTCCGTAAAAAAGGGAAGCTTCCTCGTGAAACAATTGAAGTGACTTATGACTTAGAGTATGGGACAGATACATTGACTATCCATAAGGATGCCATCTTGCCTGGACAAAGAGTTCTGATTTGTGATGATTTACTTGCAACTGGTGGAACCATTGAAGCAACGACAAAACTGGTTGAAGAATTGGGCGGTGTTGTAGTGGGCTGTGCCTTCCTGATTGAATTGCTTGATTTACATGGCAGAGATAAAATTGCTAATTACGAGATCGTTACATTAATGGATTATTAATAGAAACAGCTGCCTTTAAGCTACTACTTCTAAAATTATACTACGAGAAGAGAGCCTGAGATAATAAAACCTCAGGCTCTCTTCTCTATTTGAATTTGATTGATGCTGCACCTGAAAAAATACAGTTCGGTACTTCTGTTTTAGTAGGGGGCTACTAGTTAGAAGCTTCACTGATTAGACTGGAACAGTAGTATGTCTGTCAATACAGACTCGGTGATCAACCAAGTAAATTATTGATATTTTCGATAGACAGTATAACGTTCTTCCTGTCTTCTACGTTGTTGCGTATAGCGTTTTTCATCCCATAGCATAAACCATATGATAAATAGTGGGCCGACGATCAGCAATGCAGCTTTTAAGCCCAACGTACCTAGAAAAATACCAATAAATAAAACAAAAAATATGAACCCGCCACGACGTACTGCTTTCATTTTTCATCACCTCACAAAAGAATCGAACATTTGTTCGTAATGTTATTATACGAATGTTTGTTCGGTTTGTAAAGTGGAAACCTCCATTTTTTTGCTTATAAAAAATAAAAGAACACTCCTCCTTTTCCAATCAGTTGATAGAGCAACGAAAAAGACGTTATACTTTAACAAATATATTGTTGATAAAAGTGATATACGTTGAAAAATTTCGTTCGCAAAAATAGAATTTCTTTATTATTCTATGAGATATCTCCTAATTGTCCTTAGAGAAACTCGATAAAATGAGTTGTATGAGGGATGTGTTGGCTAATTAAGTAATTCTCTCAGAAGGGCACCAAGAAAATACAGGAAGTGAGGCAAGAATAATGGCAGCAATTTTAATTGCCGGTGGGGCAGGGTATGTCGGTTCACATACGGCGGTCAAGCTATTAGAACAAGATGTTGATGTGGTGATTGCAGACGATTTTAGCAATTCAAATGCAGCAGTGATCCAAGCTATTGAGGCTATTACTGGTAAGAAGGTCAAAAACTATGAAGTCGATCTTACTAAAAAAGAAGCGATCAGAACGATATTCGATGAGAATGACATTTCAGGTGTCATTAATTTTGCCGGATATAAATCGGTAGGAGAATCTTCAAAAATCCCGTTAGCTTATTACAGAAATAATTTGGAGATTATGTTGAGCTTGCTGACTGTTATGCAGGAAAATGAAGTATTTAACTTAGTTTTCAGTTCATCAGCTACGGTTTATGGGGAACCCAAAATACTGCCAATTAGAGAGGTAGATGGCTGTTCGCCAGTCAACACCTATGGAAAAAGCAAACAGATGATCGAGCAAATTTTGCAGGATCTGTCCGTTTCAGATCAACGCTGGCATTTGATAGCCTTACGATTTTTCAATCCCTTGGGTGCGCATAAAAGCGGAGATTTAGGTGAGGATCCGAATGGATTACCAAATAATCTGGCCCCTTATATTACTCAAGTCGCGCTTGGAAAGCTGCCAATACTACATGTTTTGGGCCATGATTTCCCTACGCCTGATGGCACTAGTATCAGAGACTATTTGCATATTGATGATTTGGCTCAAGGGCACATTTCGGCCATGAACTATTTATTGGAGTCCCCGAATGAAATAGCTGGATTCGAGGCCATTAATCTGGGAAGTGGGAAAGGATACTCTGTTCTAGAAATTCTTCGATCCTTCGAAAAAGTAACGGAAAGAGACATTCCTTTCGAATATACAACGAAACGTGAGGGGGATATTGCAGAATCCTTTGCTTCTATTGAAAAAGCCGAGCAAATGCTTAACTGGAAGCCAGTGTATACGCTCGAAGAAATGTGTATAGATACGTGGAACTGGCAACAGAAGCATCCAAATGGGTATGCGAAGTAATAGTGGCAAACTACGGCTTCACTAGTAAAGAAAGAAGCTACGTAATCACGCTAAGAGGAACGACAGTTTTCTGATGTTGCTCTGTATTATGTAAGCTGAATCAATATTTTTTGAAACTTACCATCTTCAAAAAAGATAAAACTAATTGATTTCTGCAAATGTGAATAAACAAAGAGGTGTGATTTTTGGTTTCTACCAAAATCACACCTCTTTTAATGAGCGTTTTTATGTGAAGAACAAGATTGAAAAATACATAAATGCAGCTCCTGCCATAACAAACAGATGCCAGACAACATGCATAAAACGAACATTTTTCAAGCTGTAGAACAGTGCGCCTAGCGTATATGCGACGCCTCCGGCAACAAGTAACGACAAGCCAGTAAAACTCAAACTGTCATATAATGGTTTTGCCGCAATCAGACAGAGCCAGCCCATGATGATATAAATGATTGTTGATGCATTTTTAACCGTGTCTTGCTTATGCAATGTCACTGATTTATAAACGACACCGAAAATGGCCATTGCCCAAATCAAACCAAACAAGGTCCAGCCTAACCAACCATTCACACTAAGTAAGCAAAAAGGAGTGTAACTGCCCGCAATCAACAAAAAGATGGAGCTGTGATCAAACACCTGAAAAACCTTTTTGGCTTTCGTGAAAATCAAACTATGAAACAATGTGGACGATAAAAAGAGTAAGATCAACATGGAACCGTATAGGGCGTAAGAAACAACATGCAGTGCTGATCCCATATGAGCCCCCTTGACTAGTAGTACGACAAGACCTGCTATACTTAAGCCAAAGCCGATGCCGTGGGTTACAGCATTGAGGACTTCATTTAGAATGAGATATTTACGAGAAAATCCAGCTTTTTCCAAGAAATCAACTTCCTTCTATTTTAATTTGATGAAAAATTATTTTCGGTCTGTTATACTATATCCATAACCTAAACCATGTATATTCATTCTATCATGAATACAGGTTGTTTTTAAAGAAAGAGTGGTTAATTTTATGACAAATGTAAAGATTGTAACGGATTCTTCTTGTACGATGAGAAAAGAAGTGCGAGATGATTTGAACATTCACATGATGCCCTTATCTGTGATGATAGATGGCGTTGTTTATCCAGATGACGATAATTTGGAGGGCGAGCGCTTCATGGCAATGATGGAAACAGCCAAAGCTTTACCAAAAACCAGCCAACCTCCAATCGGAGAGTTTGTTGAGCTTTATGATGAACTTGGGAAAGATGGCAGTGAAATCATTTCTATTCATATGACAAAGGGGCTCAGTGGAACAGTAGAAGCAGCTAGACAGGCGGGCAATCTGAGCGCAAGTAAAGTAACTGTGATCGATAGCGATTTTACGGACCAAGGACTTTCTTTTCAAGTAATTGCAGCAGCAAAAATGGCCGAAGAGGGTGCGAGCGCTGCAGAAATTTTAGCAGAAATCGAACGAATCAAAGAAAATACAAAATTATATATTGGTATTTCAACATTGGACAACTTAGTCAAAGGCGGACGAATCAGTCGAGCAACAGGTTTACTTTCAAATGTTTTCAATATGAAAGTTGTGATGGACTTCGACCATTCAGAATTGATCCCTGTTGTAAAAGGACGGGGTGTCAAAACATTCAATAAATGGTTTGAAGAGCTGAAATCAGAGCTGGAAAAAATCTCTAATATTCGTCAAATTGGTATTTCTCATGCAGAAGGCTTAGAGTTGGCAAATTACTTCAAGGATGGATTGCAAAAACTGTTTCCAGATATGGATATCCCTGTTTTGCACACAAATCCAGTCATTGCTACTCACACAGGTAAAGGTGCATTTGCGATCATGTATTACACAAATTAAGTAGATGATGTGTAGGGTGGGACTTAATCGAACCGGTTGATGTCTCGCCCTTTAAGTTACAATTGATTACATAGTCCAGCCAATCCTACACTTAAAAATAGAAGGTGTAAATGATTGATTACGCTGAATGGATACAACGATGGATTCTTTCAATGAAAGAGGGATAAAATGAAACAATTGATTCACAAAAAATGGGTCATGGTTTTGCTTCCTTTGGGAACGGCGTTGATAACAACTCTTCTGCTCCTACTACTGATTCCCAAAGCACAGCCCTATTTTAATACCCAAAATACAGAAAATCGAAATAAAGATAACAAAGAAATCATAAAATATGTAGCAATCGGAGATTCCTTAACAGAGGGCGTGGGCGATTCGACCAGCGCGGGAGGGTTTATTCCAATTGTTGCCAAAGATATTCAAGAAAAATTCCAACTAAATGCCGTAGAAATTGAAAATTTCGGAAAGAACGGTGATCGTAGTGACCAAATCTTGAAGCGAATCAAGAAGAGTGATGAGATTCAAAAGCAGCTTGGCGAAGCAGACATGATTACCTTAACAGTTGGTGGAAATGATCTTATGAAGGTTATCAAAGGTGATGTGTTCAACTTAACAGTCCAGTCATTTGATAAACCGTTAGTCAGTTATCAGAAGCAAATGACTGCTTTGCTGGATGAAATTCGAAGCTACAATGAAAAAGCACCTGTTTATGTTTTGGGCATTTACAACCCATTTTATTTATACTTTCCTGAAATCACAGAGATGCAGCAAATTGTTACGAACTGGAATACAGGGACAGAGGAGGTCGTTAATGAGCAGAATAATATGTACTTTATCCCTATCAATGACCTCCTATATAAAGGTGTAGATGGTGATGTAGGTATTACCGGTTCCGAGGAGGAAAGTGGTAATACAGGGGATGTAGTAAACAATGCGATTTATGAAGAAGATCATTTCCATCCCAATAACCTCGGCTATCAGCTTATGGCGAATGCGGTAAGGCAGAAAATGATTGAGACCAAAGCAGATTGGCTGATTAAAGGAGTGAATGATTAGAATGACTGAAGATACAAAGAAGAAGCAGCCTCAAAAAAAGAACAAAGAAAAGCAGTCAAAAAAGAGCAAAATGGCGAAAACGATCAATCCATGGAAACTCGCATTTCTTGGATTGATCGGCGTCCTTGTTGGGTTCCTTCTTTTCATAGGGATCAGAGCGACTCAGGTCAGAGAACCTGACTTTGATTCGTCAAAAATTGCTAAAAGAAGCGGCAACCCAGTGTTGACGATCCAATCAAATAAGCAGCAAATCAATGAACTGATTGCTTTTTATTTAGACGATTTTCAAAAAAATTCTGATGTAACCTATGATTTTTATTTGGAAAACGAAGCAATGTTGGCAGGAAATTTCAAGATACTGGGTCACCCTATTCAGTTTAATCTGTATTTTGATCCTTATGTAATGGATAACGGAAATGTCCAGCTGAAAGCTAAGAGCCTTTCTATCGGAACTTTGGGTTTACCTATTAGAGATATTCTGGGATTTGTACAGCGAGACTATAATCTACCTGATTGGGTAGAGGTTATGCCGGAAGACAAATACATTTTATTGCGACTAGATAAATTTCAAATGCAAAACGGATTATTTATTCATGCAGATAAAATCAATTTGATCGATGATGATATTCGAGTTAGTATTTATCTACCTGAAACAACGAATAGCAGTTCGAAAACAACAGAAACATCTTCTTCGAGTGAGTAGAGAGGAGACAAAGAATGAGAGAAAAAGCGATTTTTGCAGGAGGCTGTTTTTGGTGCATGATCCAGCCTTTTGACCAACAGCCGGGAATCCATGCTATCGTTTCAGGCTATACAGGCGGCCATGTGCCGAATCCAACCTATGAACAGGTCAAAAGCCATTCAACGGGGCATACAGAAGCAGTGGAAATTGAGTTTGATCCAGCAATCATCTCATATGAAGCATTAGTGGAGATCTATTGGCAACAGACGGACCCTACTGATGCCTTAGGGCAATTTGAGGATCGTGGTGACAACTATCGTCCAGTGATTTTTTATCAGAATGAGCAACAGAAAAAAATAGCTGAAAAAAGTAAAGCAGCGTTAGAAAACAGTGGGAGATTCAAAGAAGCAATCGTTACCACAATAGAGCCCGCAGTAACATTTTATCCTGCCGAGGAGTATCATCAGGATTTTTATAAAAAAGATCCGGAGCGTTACGAAGATGCCCATCAAGTGCGTGGCGAATTTTTAAAAGAAAACTGGGAGAGTACGTTATAGATGAGAAGAAGCTTTTACCATTACCTGATTACCTTAAAGGGTCCGGCAGCGAACGACGAAACTCAGTTTGCCAATGCGGCGGCCAAAGATATCCGATTTCCCAAGCATTCTGAGGACTATCACGAGATTTCCAGCTATTTAGAGATGGAAGTAAACTATTTACCAACGATGACTGTTTTTGATGAGCTGTGGGAGAAGTATCTGGAAAACAACCGATAATTTATATAAAAAGACCTTTCTCCATCGCAAAGATGTGGAAAGGTCTTTTTAGCTGATTGTTTTCAGAAAATTGTTTGAGACTTGATTCGATTTTATAGGTAGTACCACATAGAATACTTTCTTCTCTCCTCTTTTTTCATCTTCCTTTTCATGGTAAACTATAGAGATTGGGACCTAGTTGTAAGAGCAGGTAGAGAGAGGAAAAAAGAATGAAGAAGCGACAGAAAATTCCATACTATCAATATATTATTTCGCTTGTCTGTACAGCAGTTATTGTTGGTGGAGGAAGTTATACATACTTTAATTACAAATTTACTTCTTATGTATCTAGCCAAACGCATGAGGTAGCAGAACTGAAGGAAGTCCATGAATTATATAATGATATCCTCACGAGCTATGTTGGAGAAGTAAAGCGTAATGAACTGGTAGAAGGTGCACTTAAAGGAATGATGGACTCTTTGGAAGATCCTCATTCTGCTTATTTGAAGGAAGAAGAATCTTCTGATTTGAATGATGAGGTTTCCGGAAGCTTCGAGGGAATTGGTGCTAGCTTAGGGAAAAAAGACGAGATGCTAAAAGTTATGGAAGCCCCTGTAGAAGGCTCACCTGCTGAAAAAGGTGGGCTGAAGGTCGACGATACGATTCTAAAAATCGATGGACGGCCTGTTGGAGAAGAGACGTTAACAGAAGCAGTCAAGCAGATACGAGGCGAAAAGGGTACCAAAGTGCAGTTAACAATCGAGCGAGAGGGGACAACCTTTGATGTTGTTCTTACCCGAGATACAATCCCGTTAACAACAATCACCACTACTCTTGATGAGAATCCTAAAATTGGTACAATTAGGATTACTTCTTTTGGAGGAAAAACCTTTAGTGAGTTGAAAACTGCAGTCAAGGACTTACGAAAAGAAGGTGCGAAGTCATTCGTGATCGATCTCAGACAGAATCCGGGAGGCTTATTGGATCAAGTAGAAAAAATGGCGAGTATGTTTTTAAAAAATGATGACGTAATTGTTCAATTTGAAGATAAAAATAAAAATATGATTGCACACAAAGCTTCCTCTAAATTAGATGGTGGGTTTAAAGTTGAGGAGCCTGTAATTGTTCTTGTTGACGGAGGAAGTGCCAGTGCATCAGAGATATTTGCGGCTGCACTAAAAGAATCGGCAGATGTAGAAATTGTCGGCACTCAAACCTATGGCAAAGGAACAGTTCAAACTGTCAAAAGTATTAGTGAGAAGACAAGCATGAAATTATCCATACTGAAATGGTTAACGCCAAATGGGAATTGGATCAATGAAAAAGGGTTGAAGCCAACCATTGAAGCGGACTACCCAGAGTATGCTTATCTTTCACCAATATCGAGAAGCCATGTGCTCCAGAATGGGGAAGATTCGGAAGTGATCACTAATCTAAATAAGCTGTTGAAGGCCTTGGCATACGATGTCAATGAGACTTCGGTTTTTGATGATAAAACACAAGCAGCTGTTGAAGGTGTTCAAAGTGCGCAAGGATTGCCGGTAACAGGACAGGTCGATGATCAAACTGCCGGAACAATTGAAACATTGCTGAGAATAAAAATCCAAGAAATCGATCCGGCACATGATAAGGCGATAGAATTATTATCCAAGTAGGTTGATGAACCAAAAACATTATTTTTTCAAAAAAATTCGTTATACTATTAATGGAAGTAGGGAAAGAAATGAAAAAAAAGAGGAAATATATCGGATACTTCATGTCCTTTATAAAGCTACTGATCCCCTCCCTTGTTCTATTATTTATTATAAGAGGATTTATCTTGATTCCTGTACCCATAGACGGAAGTTCTATGGAGAAAAATCTTAGCCAGGGAGATATGGTACTAATGGAAAAATACACATCAATAAACCGTTTTGATGTCATTGTTTTTCAGTTGCCAGATGGCGAAATTTACGTAAAAAGGGTGATTGGACTCCCAGGAGATTCTGTTCGATTTGAAGAGGATCAGCTTTACATCAATGGAGAAGAAATGGCCGAACCATTTTTAAAAAATAACAAGCTAAAGCAGTATGATAACAAGCCATACACAACAAATTTCGAACTTTCGGATTTAATCAATCAAGAGAAGCTGGATGAAGACCATTACTTCGTCTTAGGCGATAATCGTAGAATGTCTAAAGATAGCCGCTCATTTGGTGCGGTCGAGAGCAAATACATTATCGGAAAAGCAAGATTCGTTTATTATCCATTGAAGCACATAAAATTTATTAATTAGATAGGTGAATGACATGACAATACAATGGTTCCCCGGCCACATGGCCAAAGCCCGAAGAGAAGTATCAGAAAAAATAAAATTTGTAGATATTGTTTTTGAATTGATTGATGCCAGACTGCCTCTATCCTCAAGAAATCCTATGATGGATCAGATTGTTCAACAGAAGCCTCGGCTAGTGTTATTGAACAAAGGTGATCTTGCAGATCCTGATCAAAGTAAAAAGTGGCAAGAGTATTTTCAGAAAAAAGGATTTCATACACTGATCATTAATTCTCAACAAAGTCAGGGAACAAACAAGATCATCAATGAAGCAAAGAAAGCCTTAAAAGAGAAAATCGAGCGAGATAAGCGACGGGGGATTAAACCGAGAGCAATTCGAGCAATGTGTATCGGAATTCCAAATGTTGGGAAATCAACATTGATGAATCGTCTGGTAGGAAAGAAGATAGCGCAAACTGGAAACAAACCGGGTGTGACCAAGGGACAGCAGTGGTTGAAATCTGGAAAAGATCTTGAGCTTTTAGATACACCTGGTATTCTGTGGCCGAAGTTTGAAGATCCTGAAATCGGAAAAAAACTGGCATTGACTGGTGCGATAAAGGACCAGCTACTGCATTTTGATGACTTGGCGATTTATGGCTTGGAGTTCTTTGCACGTTTTTATCCGGAACGTTTGATGACACGTTATCAGCTTTCGGAAGAAGATATTTTTCTGCCATCAGCAGAACTGTTGATATTGATTAGTAAAAAGAGAGGTTTCAAGGATGATTACGATCGTGCAAGTGAAATGATCGTCCAAGAGATTCGGAGTGGAAAGCTAGGCACGTATACATTGGATCGTCGGGAAGAGTTAGGAGCAGTTGAGGATGAAGCATGAGTCAATCAAAGAAATCAAAGAAGCACTAAAGGATGTTCATTCACGGGAAGATGAGCGACTGGCAATCTGGCAAAAGGATGAGCGCTCCGGTGTGCAGCTGGCATTAAGCCAGTGGGAACGACGAATGCTGAAGAGTGAGAAAGAAAAAGCTTTATTAAAAGAACTGTCTATCTTTGAGAACGAGGCAAAGGCTGAGGGCTATCGATTGATTGCCGGAATTGACGAAGTAGGACGTGGGCCGTTAGCGGGTCCGGTTGTTGCAGCAGCGGTCATCCTCCCGGAAAACTGTGAGCTTTTGGGTGTCAACGATTCTAAACAGCTTTCATTGAAAAGAAGAGAAGAGCTATATGAACAGATCCAGACACAAGCTATATCAATTGGGATAGGTGTTGTCTGCCATGAAGAAATCGATAAAATAAATATCTATCAAGCAAGTAAAAAGGCAATGATAATGGCTGTCGAAGACCTGGATTTTGTCCCGGATTATTTGCTGATCGATGCCATGGAACTGGAGCTTAAGCTACCTCAGAAAAAATTGATCAAGGGAGATGCACGCTCTGTATCGATTGCTGCTGCCAGTATTATTGCAAAAGTTTGCCGAGATCGATTGATGGAAGACTATGCAAAGATGTTTCCGGGATACGGCTTTGAAAAAAATGCCGGCTATGGAACAAAAGAGCATTTAGAAGGACTCCAAAAGATTGGTATCTGTCCAATTCACAGGAAAACATTTGCTCCTATAAAAAACTTATACCAAAAATAAATGATAACGACCTTCTTTTGCAAATACTACTACAAGAGAGTATTTGAAAGGAAGGTTTTTTATGGAGCAAGCAATCAAAGATTTAGTCTTTCGCCTAACCAATTGTCAAGGGATTGGGAACATAGGAATATTGAGGATTTTAAAATTTATTTTGGAAAAAGAATACATAGACTTTACCAAAGAAGAACTAATTAGGCTTGGTGCGATCACAAAATATAGAGAAAATTTTATTCACTCTTGGGATCAGTGGGCGGGAGCAGGAGAACAGCTTCTTCGTTTTCAGCAACAACACCAATTTTTAACGATCCTTGATAGGCAATTTCCAGCGAATTTAAAGGAGATATACAACTGTCCGGCCATTCTCTTTTACCGTGGCGACCTGGAGCTTTTGACAAAGAAGTCCTTATCCTTCGTTGGTGCAAGAAATGCATCTCCCTATGGATTCCAAGTAGTACGTGAGTTCATTCCTACATTGGTTGCTGAGGAGATTGTCATTGTCAGTGGTTTAGCAAAAGGAATAGATAGCAGCTGTCACGAGGCAACGATCAAAAATGGCGGGCAGACAATTGGTGTCATCGGCACAGGACTTGATCAATGTTATCCGGCAGAAACAGCTTTTTTACATAATAAAATTGCAAAAGAACACCTGCTTCTTAGTGAGTATCCCAATGGAACCAAGCCAAAAAGACATCATTTTCCAATGAGAAATCGGATTATTGCCGGCTTAAGCAGTGGAACCTGTCTAATCGAAGCTAGCAAAAAAAGTGGTTCGTTGATTACGGCTCAAGCGGCAATGGAGTATGGACGAGAGGTTTTTGCTGTTCCGGGAAACATTTTTCTTCCGCATTCTGAAGGTAGTCATTCTTTGATTTCCGAAGGGGCGACCTGTGCATTTTCTCCGCAAGATATCCTAAATCAAATCAACTTTTTTTATTAGTTCGCTATATCAATCCTTGACAAACACAAAATGAATAGATATGATGAACTACGATTTGTGAGTTTATACTGTATACCTATATAAATTTTGCTAAAGAAGCAAAAGGTATCCTGATTTCTCTTGTAATTCTTCCTTCTTAAGGATACTCTTTGTGAGTAGCTTCCTTTAATAGACTTATATATAGTAGAAACAGGAAATTTGAAAGGAGACGCACATTGAATGGCGTATAAATATCTAGTTATTGTGGAATCACCTGCAAAAGCTAAAACAATTGAAAAATATTTAGGTAGAAACTATAAAGTAGTTGCGAGTGTTGGTCATATCCGCGATTTACCAAAAAGTAAAATGGGGATTGATTTTGAAAATAATTATGAGCCGCACTATATTTCGATTCGTGGAAAAGGCGACATCATTAAAGGCTTGAAAGCAGCTGCGAAAAAAGCTGACAAAGTTTATCTCGCAGCCGATCCGGATAGAGAAGGGGAAGCTATTGCTTGGCATTTGTCCCACTTATTAGGATTAGATTTGAAGGATAAAAACCGAGTAGTTTTCAATGAAATCACTAAAGATGCTGTAAAAGCAGCCTTCAAAGAACCTCGTGCTATCAATATTGATTTAGTTGATGCGCAACAGGCTCGTCGTGTACTGGATAGAATTGTAGGCTATTCAATCAGTCCGATTCTATGGAGAAAGGTCAAAAAAGGCCTCAGTGCCGGTCGCGTACAGTCAGTTGCTCTAAAAATCATTATTGATCGTGAACAGGAAATTAGAAAATTTGTTCCGGAAGAATATTGGAGCATTGATGGAAACTTCCAAAAAGGCAAAAAGAAATTCAAGGCTAATTTTTGGGGCTTGGATGGGAAAAAGAAGAAGCTGCCAAATCCAGCTGCAGTGAAAGAAGTAACAGACCGCATTGATGGAAAAGAATACGAAGTAGCTAAAGTTGAAAAGAAGGAACGCAAGCGGAATCCGGCGTTGCCATTTACAACGAGTAGTTTGCAACAGGAAGCGGCGAGAAAACTAAATTTTCGGACCAGAAAAACAATGATGGTCGCACAACAGCTTTACGAAGGAATTGCCCTAGGGAAGCAAGGAACTGTGGGCTTGATCACTTACATGCGTACGGACTCGACCAGACTAGCTGATTCTGCAAAAGCTGAAGCTGCTCAGTTTATTGAAGAGACATATGGGAAAGAATACTCTGCACACGGCGGACGAAAGACAAAAAATGCGCAAGGTGCACAAGATGCCCATGAGGCAATTCGTCCATCTAGTGTTTTACGTACTCCGGATGAAGTCAAACAATACCTAGATAAGGATCAGTTGAAGCTCTATACACTGATTTGGTCAAGAATGGTAGCTAGTTTGATGACACCCGCAGTTTTAGATACAATGAAAGTCACCTTGAAGCAAAATGGGGTAATCTTCATTGCAAATGGATCGAAAGTGAAATTCAAAGGCTTCATGCAGGTCTATGTTGAAGGACGAGATGACGGGAAAGAAGATAAAGAAAATATTCTACCTGATATGGCAGAAGGCGATACTGTTTTGGCTGTTGATATCGAACCAAAACAACACTTCACACAACCACCGGCTCGTTTTAGTGAAGCGACTTTGATTCGTACGTTAGAAGAAAACGGTGTGGGTCGACCATCTACTTATGCCCCTACATTGGAAACCATTCAACGTCGTTATTATGTAAAATTGACAAATAAACGGTTTGAACCCACAGAGCTTGGCGAAATCGTTAATGGTCTAATTGTAGAATTCTTCCCGAAAATCGTCGATGTTCACTTCACAGCATCAATGGAAGATGACCTTGACCATGTGGAAGAAGGAAAAGAAAAATGGATCGAAGTCATCGATCAGTTCTATAAACCGTTTGAAAAAGAATTGGTTGTTGCTGAAGAGAAAATTGAAAAAATTCAGATCAAGGATGAACCTGCAGGATTCGACTGTGATCTTTGTGGCCATCCAATGGTCATAAAGCTTGGTAAATATGGAAAATTCTATGCCTGCAGCAACTTCCCGGACTGCCGCAACACGAAACCAATTGTTAAAGAAATTGGTGTCACATGTCCGGTTTGTCATGAAGGTCAGGTTATCGAACGTAAATCTAAGAAAAACCGCATTTTCTATGGCTGCAGCCGTTACCCTGACTGCGAATTTACTTCTTGGGACAAACCAATTGGAAGAAACTGTCCGAAATGTAAGGAGTATCTTGTTGAGAAGAAGGTTAAAGGTGGGAAACAAGTCGTTTGTATCAACGGTGATTACGAAGAAAACGTTCAAAAATAAAGCACTTCAAAAAGAATAGTTAGAATAGAACAGACGAGCTTGATGCACTCGCAGATTTTAACCAGCATTAAGCATTGCACGGATGGTAGAAGAAATATTCTACCAGCTATACAGTTGTAAATATACGAAGAGTCTGATTGTTCAGGCTCTTCAAATTTTTGGATGAAATGAGGATGAACATGGTAAAAACAGTAACAGTAATTGGTGCCGGTCTTGCCGGAAGTGAGGCAGCTTGGCAGGTTGCACAAGCCGGGGTTCCCGTAACGCTTTATGAAATGCGTCCGGTCAAAAAGACACCAGCGCACCAAACAGAGGAATTTGCTGAGTTGGTCTGCTCCAATTCACTTAGAGGAAATGGCCTGACTAATGCAGTAGGAGTGCTAAAGGAAGAAATGCGTCAGCTAGATTCTATCATTATTGGTTCTGCTGATGAGACAGCTGTTCCTGCTGGTGGCGCACTTGCCGTCGATCGCGACAATTTCTCGAAAATGATTACAGAGAAAATTAAAAATCATCCATTAATTACTATAAAAAATGAAGAAATTACAGATATACCAGAAGGAATCACGATTCTTGCGACAGGTCCGTTGACTTCTGAAAGCCTGTCTGAAAAAATCAAAGAATTCAACGGCTCCGAAGGATTCTATTTTTACGATGCGGCAGCACCGATTATTGATAAATCGACAATCGATATGGATAAAGTATATTTGAAATCTCGCTATGACAAGGGCGAAGCAGCGTATCTGAACTGTCCGATGTCCGAAGAAGAATTTAATAAGTTTCATGATGCATTAGTTAATGCGGAAGTTGTCCCATTGAAGACTTTTGAAAAAGAGAAATTCTTTGAAGGGTGTATGCCTATTGAAGTTATGGCAAAACGCGGCATTAAGACGATGTTGTTTGGACCAATGAAGCCTGTTGGTTTGGAAGACCCTAAGACTGGGAAACGTCCCTACGCTGTGATTCAGTTGAGACAGGATAATGCAGCGGCATCTCTATACAACATTGTCGGCTTCCAGACGCATTTGAAGTGGGGCGAACAGAAACGAGTATTCCAGATGATTCCGGGGCTTGAAAATGCAGAGTTCGTCCGTTATGGTGTTATGCATCGTAATAGCTTTATGAACTCACCGGAGTTATTGCTTCCTACTTATCAATCGAAGCAACGCCAAGATCTATTTTTCGCTGGGCAAATGACAGGTGTTGAAGGCTATGTGGAAAGTGCAGCAAGTGGTTTGTTAGCTGGAATCAATGCTGCTCGTTTAGCTAAAGAGGAAGAACCGATTGTTCTGCCGAGAGAAACGGCAATGGGGAGCATGGCATACTACATTACGCATGCAGAAGGAAAACATTTCCAACCAATGAATGCCAACTTTGGTCTGTTTCCTGAGATGCCAACACGAATCAGAGATAAAAAGGAACGTTATGAAGCAATTGCGCAACGTGCCTTAGCTGCTCAGAAAGAAGTTATCGCTGAAATAAAAGGCAAGTAACTCTGATGCAAGTGACGTTAAAACAAGAAGAAGACAGGGCAATCGTTCCGTTTTTTTCTTGTTTTTTTGTTCTTTAATTTGTAAAGAGATATGGCGGACCTTAAGAAAAATGGTTGAATTGTGAACAAATTTAGAAATATTGATTAAATTCTGACAATTCATTTGTCTTTTGAAATTCGTTATGCTACAGTAACAATGTAATTACTGGAGGGGGTTTCATGACAGAAAAGAATTGGCCGGATTTGTTTTTCAATTATCTAATTGTTGAACGAGGCTACTCCGAAAAAACAAAGATTGCCTATGAAAATGATTTGAATCAATTCATGACATTTTTGCAAAAATCAGGCAGTGAAGACTACTTATCCATTGATCATCTGGATGTGCGAACCTATCTAAGTGAGCTCTATGATAAGAAGTACAGTCGAAACTCTGTAGGCCGGAATGTTGCCAGCCTACGTTCTTTTTATCAGTTTCTTTTGAAAAATGAGCAGATCGAAGAGAATCCATTTTCCTATGTCCATCTGAAAAGAAAGCAACAGCGTCTACCTCGGTTCTTCTATGAAAAAGAAATGACCGCTCTTTTTGACAGTGCACAAGGAGAGAAGCCTTTGGAATTGAGAAATCAAGCATTATTGGAAATCCTGTATGGTACGGGTATTCGATTAAGCGAATGTGCAACGTTAACGATTGAGCGAGTTGATTTTTCTATGAGCACATTGTTTGTGACTGGAAAAGGGAACAAAGATCGCTATGTTCCGTTTGGTTCCTTTGCCGCAGACACATTGACCAACTATCTGGAAAACGGTCGCAAGCCTGTGATGGAAAAATACGGAAAAGAACATAATTACATTTTTATCAATCACCGAGGAGATCCAATCACCCCGAGAGGGATCGAATATGTATTGAATCAGCTCATAAAGAAAAGCAGCTTGAACATGGATATCCATCCTCATATGCTGCGCCATACATTCGCAACACATTTACTAAATAATGGGGCAGATATGCGAACGGTTCAGGAACTATTAGGGCATGTAAATTTATCAACCACTCAAATTTATGCCCATGTCACAAGAGAAAGCTTACAAAAGAATTATCGAACATTTCATCCTCGCGCGTAGTGAGGGTGTCAAGGAGGAAGTATATATGGTAGAATCACAATTTCACTCAACAACGATTTGTGCGGTTGAAAAAGATGGGACATTTGCTATGGCCGGTGATGGTCAGGTAACAATGGGAGAATCTGTTGTTATGAAAGGCAGTGCAAAGAAGGTGCGACGTATCTATAATGATGAAGTTGTCGTTGGCTTTGCGGGTAGTGTCGCAGATGCATTTACATTAGAAGAAAAATTCGAAGGAAAATTGAATGAATACAACGGCAATCTGACCCGTGCAGCAGTTGAGCTGGCACAGGAATGGCGGACACAGCAATCCATGCAAAAGCTGGAAGCGATGCTGATTGTTATGAATAGCAAAGAAATGCTTCTTGTTTCAGGAACAGGAGAGGTCATCACACCAGATGATGGCATTCTGGCAATTGGTTCCGGTGGGAATTTCGCCTTATCTGCTGCTCGTGCAATGAAACAGTATGGTGACAAAGACATGCCGGCGAAAGAGATTGCAAAAAATGCGTTAAATATCGCAGCAGACATTTGTGTGTTTACAAATCATAATATTATCGTAGAAGAATTATAAATGAGGGATCGAATATGACAGAATTGAATAAAACACCAAGAGAAATCGTCAAAGAGTTAGATGAATATATTATTGGCCAAAACAGCGCCAAAAAATCGGTGGCTGTGGCTTTAAGAAACCGCTACCGTCGGATGCAGTTGGATGAGCAAATGCAGCAAGATGTGACACCCAAGAATCTATTGATGATTGGACCGACTGGGGTTGGTAAAACAGAAATTGCCCGTCGTCTCGCGAGCATCGTCAACGCACCATTCATAAAAGTTGAAGCAACAAAATTTACAGAAGTCGGTTATGTAGGCCGTGACGTAGAATCTATGGTCAGAGACCTTGTTGAAAATGCAATAAAAATCGTAGAGAAACAACAATATAGCAACGTATATGCACAGGCACTGAAGCGTGCCAATAATCGGTTGGTCAAAGCGTTGGTTCCTGGCATCAAGAAGGAACAGAAGCAGACCGGTAATCAATTTGAACAGATGATGAAGATGTTCAATGCACAACAACAAGCTGATGAACCTCAAGAAGAAGTGACAGAAGAGATCAAGGTCAATCGAAAAACGGTGTTGGACCAACTAGAACGAGGCTTACTTGATAAACGAGAAGTAACCATCGAAATCGATGAACCGAAGAAGACGATGCCGACAATGAATGCTGGTATGGAACAAATGGGGATCGATCTGAATGAAACATTAGGTGCGCTTTCTCCTAAGAAAAAAGTAGAACGCACAGTTTCAGTTAAAGAAGCCCAAGAGCTGTTAGTGAGAGAAGAGTCTGCTAAAATCGTCAATGACGCGGATATTCATAGTGAAGCAATCAAGCTGGCAGAATCTAGTGGGATTATCTTCATCGATGAATTTGATAAAATCACAACGAAAAATCAACAAAATTCAGGTGAGGTTTCACGAGAAGGTGTGCAGCGGGATATTTTACCGATTGTTGAAGGCTCACAGGTAAATACGAAATATGGCGTAATCCAGACAGACCACATTCTGTTTATTGCTTCCGGTGCGTTCCATCTTTCAAAACCAAGTGATTTAATACCAGAATTGCAAGGCCGTTTCCCGATTCGTGTGGAACTGGAGGATCTTACTGCAGAAGACTTTGTTCGTATACTGACAGAGCCAAATAACGCACTGATCAAACAGTATATTGCGTTGATCGGTACGGAAAACGTAAAAGTTACCTTTACGCAGGAAGCGATTGAACGAATTGCAACGATTGCTTTTGATGTAAATAGAGACACAGATAACATTGGTGCCAGAAGACTTCATACTATTTTAGAACGTTTATTAGAAGAGCTTCTCTTTGAAGCACCTGATATGCAGATGGGGGAAATAACCATTACCGAAGCTTATGTTGACGAGAAATTAGACAACATCGCGAAAAATGAAGATTTAAGTCGTTATATTTTATAAAAGAAGAGGAGTACGAAAAAATGGAAACATTATTGGATCGCACGCGTCAGATCAATCGTTTGCTTCAACAGAAGAACACGTTTGATTTGGAAGCGGATTTGCCTTATGGCAAGATGGCAACAATTTTAGGGGATATCTTAGTGAGTAATGCCTATGTTATCAGCAGCAATGGGGAGCTGTTAGGTTATAACGAAAAACTAGATGTGAACAATGCCCGTGTCAAACATATGTTTGAGGAAAAGCAATTTCCTCAAAATTATACAGACGCAGTAGCTGTTCTGCAAAAAACAGAAGCTAACATCCCGATCAATAGTGATCTTACGGCTTTTCCAATCGAACTAAGAGAAGAGTATCCTAATGGCTTAACGACAGTTATTCCTATTTATGGTGCAGGGGAACGTCTAGGAACGATTATTCTGGCTCGAATGGAAGAATCTTTCGCAGACGAGGATCTTGTGCTTGCTGAATATGGTGGGACTGTGGTTGGGATGCAGATCCTTTACCAGAAATCCCGAAGCATTGAAGCTGAGGTACGTAGTGCAACTGCTGTGCAAATGGCAATCAATACGTTATCCTACAGTGAGTTAAAAGCTGTACAGGCGATATTTAATGCGTTAGAGGGGGACGAGGGACGTCTTACGGCATCTAGTATTGCAGACGAAATCGGCATCACTCGTTCTGTCATCGTCAATGCTCTTAGAAAATTGGAATCAGCAGGTATTATTGAGTCACGTTCACTAGGCATGAAGGGAACTTACTTGAAAATACTGAACAAGCAGTTTATCAAAGAACTGGATAAAAAGCGGAAGTAGGGAGAACAATGACCGTTATTATTGAAAACGAAAAACTTATAGCGACAATTGCTGAAGATGGAGCTGAGCTAATCAGCTTAAAGGCAAAAGAAACCGGTTTGGAATATATTTGGCAGGGAGACCCTAAATTTTGGGGGAGACATGCGCCAGTTTTGTTCCCCTTTGTTGGGCGATTGAAAGATGATAGCTATAGCTATCAAGGACAGACTTACCCAATGGGACAGCATGGATTTGCTCGAGATCAAGTCTTTGAGGTTATTGAAAAAGGACCTGAGATGGTTTCTCTGTTACTCAAAAGCTCAAAAGAATCAAAAAAAATCTATCCTTTTGATTTTGAACTGGTTCTGACTTATACATTGGAAGACGCTGGTATCATCGTTGGTTATCAAGTAGAGAATACCGGAACAGAAGAAATGTTGTTTTCAATTGGTGGTCATCCGGCGTTCAATATTCCTTTAGAAGAATCGCTGTCATTCACAGACTATTATTTGTCCTTTGAACCGAAAATCGATCGGGTACAGTTACCATTAGAAGGTCCTTTTGTTGATTTGGAGCATAAAACATTAGGTCAAACAAGCGTGGATGTTGATTTTAAACGTGAACTGTTTGAAAAGGATGCCTTGATTTATGAGACCCCTGGGAAAACTGAAATTGCTTTTAAGACAGATAAAGGTGCGCATAGCCTTCATTTAAAATATGAGGATATTCCATTTGTTGGAATTTGGTCTCCTTATGGTACGGAAGCTCCATTCGTTTGCATCGAACCTTGGTGGGGGATTGCAGATAAAGTAGGAAGCAACGGTGCTTTGATTGACAAATTTGCTATCAATCATTTAGAGCCTCAAAAACTATTTAAAACAAGCTATACGATTTCTGTAAAATAGCAAAGAAGAATGGCAAGAAAAAATAGTGCTGCGTGACAAAATGAGTTGACTCAGTTTGCCATACAGCACTATTCGATTCAAGCTATTCTTTTTTCTTGTTTAACCCAAAAGGTACTCGGTTTTCTGTTCCATTTTTTATTCGGCCGATATTGTCTTTGTGACGGATAAAAATAAAAACGGTCAATCCTCCTGCGATGGCTGTCAACAGCCAGTCGAATTGCGGTAGGATCGTTGGCCAGACAAATGGCAAAATGATTGTAGACAGTGTGATAAGGATCGCACTGACCATACTGGTCACACTAACCATACTTGAAATAAATAGCGTGACAACAAAGATCGTGGCAGAATAAGCAAAGAACAACGGACTGTATCCTAAAATCATGCCAGCACTTGTTGCAACAGCTTTCCCACCTTTAAATTTAGCAAAAATCGGAAACGTATGTCCCAGAACCGCTGCGACACCGAAAATCAATGGATTAACAGATACCGCAAAAATCATCGGTAGGCAGGTAGCAAGTGTCCCTTTTAAAATGTCCATTAGCAGAACAGCAATTCCGGCTTTTTTCCCTAATACTCGAAAGGTATTTGTCGTTCCCATGCTGTTGCTGCCGAATTGGCGAATGTCTTTATCAAAAAATATTTTTCCGACCCATACCCCAGAAGGGATAGAGCCTAACAGATAGGCAATGAGTAGCAAGGCTGCTATTTTCATATTTTTGCCCCTTTCTTTATTCAAACTAATGTTCATTTTATCATGAAAAATTTTCAGGAACAATCATGAATTTTTCATACGAAAGAAATCGGCGATATCGGTTGGTTCATATGGCTTAAACGAGAGAACCAAAACTTAGTGGTCAAAAACAGTTTAATCTATTGGAAATCCCTTTAAATAAGCAAATTATAGAAGGAAATCATTTTCAAAATCATAAAAAAATGCTATCTTAGTATATGTTGATAAGAATCGGATAGATAGCTATAAATAAAGAAAGTAGGACGATCAAGCATGACATTTCAAAACCCAACAGACGAACAAATTTTTTCTTATCTAAGAACTGCTAAAAGAATCGCAGTTGTTGGCTTAAGTAACAAAGAAGAACGAACAAGCTATAAAATAGCACAGCTGCTTCAGGATGAGGGGTATGAAATCATTCCTGTGAATCCTGTTTTAGCAGGTCAGGAAATTTTAGGGGAAAAAGTATACCCGGATTTGA
Source organism: Enterococcus sp. 9E7_DIV0242 (assembly GCF_002140975.2). NCBI lineage: Bacteria > Bacillati > Bacillota > Bacilli > Lactobacillales > Enterococcaceae > Enterococcus > Candidatus Enterococcus clewellii. The sequence continues at coordinate 442,552 of NZ_CP147247.1, read as the reverse complement.
TGGCTGTTCCTGGGAAAATTGATATCGTTGATGTTTTCCGAAGAAGCGAGTTTCTTCCAGAAGTAGCAGAGGAATTTCTACAAACAGATGCCACTGTTTTTTGGGCACAGCTGGGCCTGGAAAGCGAAGAGGCAGCAGAGCTGTTGAAAAATGCCGACAGACATGATATCATCATGAATCGTTGCATTAAAATCGAACTGGCAAAAATGTCTTCTTAATTGTTCTACGTATATTATTAAGAAAGAGCAACCCAGACGGAAAGCTCTTTTTTTTTGAGAGCTTTTAGAGTATTATTGTAATGATGCGGCTTGAATGCTGTGAGAATCCAAGTATAAGGAGTTTTTTCTTTGGCAAAAAAGGTAAATAATGAATATAACGATTCATCTATTCAGGTTTTAGAAGGCCTTGAAGCGGTTAGAAAGCGTCCGGGTATGTATATCGGCTCAACAGATAGTCGTGGCCTGCACCATTTGGTTTATGAAATTGTTGATAACGCAGTAGATGAAGCTCTTTCCGGATACGGTGACGAAATAAAAGTAACGATCAATAAAGACAATAGCTTGACGGTGGAAGATTCCGGTCGTGGAATGCCCGTAGGAATGCATGCTTCTGGTATTCCTACTGTTCAAGTCATTTTTACTGTGCTGCATGCAGGTGGTAAATTTGGACAAGGTGGTTATAAAACCTCTGGCGGACTTCATGGCGTGGGGGCCAGCGTTGTAAATGCGTTATCTGAATGGTTAGAGGTTCGGATTGTACGCGATGGCACGGAATATATGGCTCGTTTTGAACATGGCGGTAAGCCAGTTGGCAAGTTGAAAAAAATTGGTAAGACCAAAAAGAAAAATGGAACAGCTGTAACTTTTCTACCTGATGCCAGCATTTTTTCAACAACGAAATTTTCTTATGAAACATTAGCAGGACGTTTGAGGGAATCTGCTTTCCTTCTTCGAGGAGTCAAAATTACGTTGACTGACTTAAGAGAAGATGAACAAAAAGAAGAAGTCTTTCATTATGAAGAGGGAATCAAAGAGTTTGTAGAGTACTTAAATGAAGAGAAGGATTCATTGACACCTGTTATCTATTTTTCCGGGGAAAAAGACGGGATTGAAGTAGAGTTGGCGTATCAATATAATGATGGTTTCTCCGAAAATGTTCTGTCTTTTGTAAATAATGTGCGTACTAAAGATGGCGGAACCCATGAGGTCGGGATGAAAATGTCCATGACAAAATCATATAATGAATATGCTCGAAAAGTTGGCTTGTTGAAAGAAAAGGACAAGAACTTAGAAGGTAGTGACTTCCGTGAAGGCTTGGCAGCTATTTTATCTATACGGGTTCCTGAAAATCTACTTCAGTTTGAAGGTCAGACCAAAGAGAAGCTGGGAACGCCTCTGGCAAGAAATGCGGTTGATACCGCTATAGGGGAGCAAATGGGCTTCTATCTGCAAGAGAATAGCGACATGAGTCAAATGCTGATACGTAAAGCAATCAAGGCCAGAGAGGCCAGAGAAGCGGCACGTAAAGCGAGAGAAGAAAGCCGCAATGGGAAGAAGAAGAAAAAAGGGGAGTCCCTTCTTTCTGGAAAACTGACACCGGCGCAATCAAGAAACCCGAAGAAAAATGAATTGTATTTAGTGGAGGGGGATTCTGCCGGAGGCTCAGCGAAGCAAGGGCGCGATAGAAAGTTCCAAGCGATTCTGCCGTTGCGTGGAAAGGTTTTGAATACTGAAAAGGCTAAAATGCAGGATATCCTGAAAAATGAAGAAATCAATACGATGATCTATACGATCGGTGCAGGTGTGGGCGCAGAATTTTCTGTGGAAGACTGTAACTATGATAAAGTCATCATCATGACCGATGCGGATACAGATGGCGCGCACATCCAAGTACTGTTATTGACATTTTTCTACCGTTACATGAAGCAACTGATCAAAGCAGGTAAGGTATACATCGCTTTACCTCCTTTATATAAAGTATCAAAAGGGTCAGGCAAGAAAGAAGTCCTTGAATACGCCTGGACCGATGAAGAACTAGAAGCTGCGACCAAGAAAATAGGGAAAGGGTATATGTTGCAGCGCTATAAAGGGTTGGGGGAAATGAACGCCGACCAATTATGGGAAACAACGATGAACCCTGAAACAAGAACCTTAATTCGTGTCAATATCGATGAAGATGATAAAGCCGAGCGTCGTGTTAGTACGCTAATGGGTGATAAGGTTCCGCCAAGACGAGAATGGATAGAAAAACATGTCCAGTTCACGATGGAAGAAGAAGGCAGTATTCTAGATAAGCAAAAGGATGAAACAGCGATTGCTGCTCAACCAACAGAAGAGGTTGAAGAAACGGTAACAAACGACAATGGCGAAATCAGCTTGTTTGATTTAGAATAGCTAGACGACCTTCATAAGAAAATTTTTTGTTCGTTAAAAGAGAAAAAGTAGTAGGAAATAAAGGAACTATAAAATAGAGAAACTAGGCAAGCTTGTGGTAGCAAGACGCCTTAACTAAAGTCGTTTTGCACTGTGCCATGTCTATTCTACGAAATTATCGTTGCTTGGCACAGGAACAAGTTTCTGCAAAAAACAAAAGGAGGAACAGTTTTGGATACACGTCAGGAAATTCAAGAACTGACTCTTGAAGAAGTAATGGGCGACCGCTTTGGGCGCTATTCCAAATATATCATTCAAGAAAGAGCATTGCCCGATATTCGGGACGGCTTGAAGCCCGTTCAACGGAGAATTCTCTTTTCAATGAATAAAGATGGAAATACCTTTGATAAAGGCTTTAGAAAATCAGCAAAATCTGTCGGAAATATCATGGGGAACTACCATCCTCATGGTGACAGCAGTATCTATGAAGCGATGGTAAGACTTAGTCAAGACTGGAAGCTACGAGAAGTATTGATTGAAATGCACGGAAACAACGGAAGTATGGATGGTGATCCGCCTGCTGCAATGCGTTACACCGAAGCTCGATTATCAAAATTGAGTGGAGAAATGCTTCAGGACATCGAAAAGGAAACAGTTAACTTTGTCTGGAACTTTGATGATACAGAAAAAGAACCGACTGTTCTTCCTGCCCGTTATCCGAATTTACTAGTCAATGGTTCTACTGGGATTTCTGCCGGATACGCTACAGAAATCCCAACACATAACCTTGAAGAAGTAATTGATGGAACCATCTACCTTATTGATCATCCGAACGCTTCATTAGATAAGCTAATGGAGTATATCCCTGGTCCGGACTTCCCAACAGGAGGAATTCTGCAAGGGAAAGAAGAAATCAAAAAGGCATATGAGACAGGTAAAGGAAAAGTCATCTTACGTTCACAAACTAAAATCGAGGAAATCAAAGGCGGCAAGCAACAAATCGTTATTTCCGAGATTCCTTATGAAGTCAATAAAGCTGTCTTGGTTAAAAAAATAGATGAGATTCGTCTAAGTAAAAAAATAGACGGGATTGCTGAAGTACGGGATGAATCAGATAGAACGGGATTGCAGATGGTCGTCGAGTTGAAGAAAGATGCGAATGCTGAGGGAATCCTGAACTATTTGTTCAAAAATACAGAGCTGCAAATCAACTATAATTTCAATATGGTGGCCATTGATAAGATGACCCCCCATCAAGTTGGCCTAATACGCATTCTTGAGAGTTATATTACTCACCGGAAAGAAGTTATCACAAACCGAAGCCGTTTTGATCTGGAAAAAGCGAAGAAACGTCAGCATATCGTGGAGGGCTTGATTAAAGCTTTATCGATTCTCGATAAAGTGATTGCAACTATCCGTGGAAGTAAAGACAAGAAAAATGCAAAGGATAATTTAGTGAAACAATTCGCCTTCTCAGAAGAACAAGCTGAAGCAATTGTTACCTTACAATTATACCGATTGACTAATACAGATATCACGCAGCTGGAAGCAGAGGCAAAAGCTTTGGATGAGCAGGTTACTGAACTGCTAAGTATCCTGAATGATGAGAAGAAGCTGATGTCTGTTATGAAGAAAGAGCTTCGAGAAGTGAAGAAGCAATACAGTTCTCAACGCTTAACAAGAATCGAAGATGAAATCGAAGAAATAAGAATCGAAACCGAGGTACTGGTTGCGCAAGAAGATGTGGTTATTTCTGTGACGCAGGAAGGCTATGTCAAGCGAAGCAGTGTGAGATCTTATACTGCTTCTAAGCCTGAAGAGTTGGGGATGAAGGAAGGTGACTTCCCAATTTTCGTTGGAGAAGCCAATACATTGGATCATTTGCTGATGATTACCAACAAGGCAAATGTCATTTATCGGCCAATCCATGAGCTTCCTGACTTGAGATGGAAGGACATCGGTGAGCATATTTCTCAAACAATCACTGGAATGGCGATTGATGAATCGATTATTGCTGTCTATCCCTATAGAGAGATCGATCCAATGGCTACCTTTGTTCTTATGTCGAGAGAAGGTATGATCAAGCAGACGAAAATGAGCGACTTTGAACCATGGCGTACGTATCGAAGCAAAGCGACTTCATGCATGAAGCTGAAATCAGAAAATGATGAGCTTGTGAACGTTACATTGACAAGCGAGCAAGAGCTCTGGGATGTCTTCTTGGTTAGTCACCGAGGCTTTGGTTTACGCTATTCATTGGATGAAGTCCCAGTTGTAGGAGCAAAAGCTGCTGGTGTGAAATCAATGAACTTAAAAGAACATGATTTTGTGGTCAATGGATTGCTTGTATATAAAGAAGGCGATACGCCGATCACTATACTGACACAACGTGGGAGCATGAAACGTATGCTGGCCCAGGAATTGAATCAGCTTGGGCGTGCCAAACGCGGTCTGATGGTCCTGAGAGAATTGAAGAGCCAGCCGCATCGGGTTATTTTCATGAATGAAAGTCAGACAGAGAAACAGCTGTTAGTCATTACACAGAAGGGTACACGTTTGATGATCGATGCAGCAAATGCACCGATCAACGATCGGACATCAAATGGCTCGTTTGTTATTAATGAAAAAGAGGAGATCGGTATTGCTGAAGTTCATCAGTTGGTCACTTTGAAGATAGAGGATGACTCTGTTATATAAAAAGATGAAACAGCCAAAACTGTATTAGTACAGTTTTGGCTGTTTTTTAAACAGAATAAAAGATGTCAATTTTATGAGAAATTAATTAAGTGAAACTGTTCACGAAATTAAAACGCTGTAATATCAACGATAAGACCCTTATTAGTTTAGTATTAGTATAAATAAAGAAAAAATATAACAAGTAAAGGCTTGCATAAAATCAATTATGTGTTATACTTGTCACATAAAGCTGTTATAGTTAATTAGCAGCAATTTTAAGGAGGCACAACATGGAGCAATGGAAAGGCTTTAAAGGCGAAAAATGGCAACATTCAGTTGACACACGTGATTTTATCCAACGAAATTATACAGAATATACAGGTGATGATAGTTTCTTAGAACCAATCGCACCAAGTACTGACAAATTATGGACAAAACTACAAGAATTATTTGAAGTGCAACACGAGAAAAATGGTGTGTACGACATGGACACAAATAACCCTGCAACTGTGACTTCACATGCACCGGGCTATTTAATCAAAGAAGAAGAAAAGATCGTTGGTCTGCAAACTGATGTACCATTGAAACAAGCTTATATGCCGTTCGGCGGAATCAACATGGCGAACAATTCCCTAACTTCAAATGGTTACGAAGTTGATGATGAAATGACGAAAATTTTTACTGAGTTAAGAAAAACACATAACCAAGGTGTATTCGATGCTTACACTCCAGAAATGAGAGCTGCACGTAAAAATAAAATCATTACTGGTCTTCCAGATGCTTATGGCCGTGGCCGTATCATCGGTGACTACCGTCGTATCGCTCTTTATGGTATCGATCGTTTGATGCAAGAAAAAATGAAAGATTTGAGCAACACTGGTAACAAAGTGATGACTGACGATGTTATCCGTTTAAGAGAAGAAATTTCTGAACAAATCAGAGCAATGGCTGACTTGAAGAAGATGGCTGCAACTTATGGCTGTGATATTTCTAAACCAGCTGCGAATGCTCAAGAAGCAATCCAATGGTTATACTTCGGTTACCTTGGTGCAATCAAATCACAAAATGGTGCAGCAATGTCTATCGGACGTATCTCTGCATTCTTGGATATCTATATCCAACGTGATCTTGATAATGGCGCGATCACTGAGTTTGAAGCTCAAGAAATGATCGACCACTTGATCATGAAACTACGTATGGTTAAATTCGCACGTACGCCTGAATACAACCAATTATTCTCAGGATATCCAATTTGGGCAACATTATCTATCGCTGGTATGGGTATTGACGGACGTTCATTAGTAACGAAGAGTGATTTCCGTATCCTGCATACATTAACAAACATGGGTCCTTCACCAGAACCAAACCTGACTGTATTGTATTCTTCTCATTTACCAGAAGGATTTAGAACATTCGCTTCTAAGATTGCGAAAGAAAGTTCTTCTATTCAGTTTGAAAATGATGATTTACTACGTGCAAACTGGGGATCTGACGACTGTGCAATCGCATGTTGTGTGTCAGCGACAGTAATGGGTAAAGACATGCAATTCTTCGGCGCTCGTGCCAACCTTGCGAAAGCTGTTCTTTATGCAATCAACGGTGGTGTTGATGAGAAGACTAAAATGCAAGTTGCTCCTAAGTTCCGTCCAATGACTGGCGAAACATTAGAGTACGATGAATTCATTGATAGATTCAAAGATATCATGGATTGGTTAGCTGAATTGTATGTAAATACATTGAACGTTATCCACTACATGCATGACAAATATTGTTATGAAGCCCTACAATTAGCATTCATGGAAAGCGACTTGAAACGTACGTTTGCTACTGGTATTGCCGGTATCTCTCATGCTGCTGACTCTGTAATGGCTATCAAACATGGTAATGTACAAGTTATTCGTGACGAAGATGGACTGGCAGTGGACTATGTACCACAAAACGAGTTCCCAACTTACGGAAACGACAATGAAGAAGCAGATGCTATGGCAAACTGGATCCTTGAGTACTTCATGACTCAAATCAAACGTCAGCACACTTACCGTAACGCTCGTCCTACAACTTCATTATTGACAATCACTTCTAATGTTGTTTATGGTAAAGCAACTGGTAACACACCAGACGGACGTCGTGCAGGTAAACCACTTGCTCCAGGAGCGAACCCAAGCTACCGCGACGGTAAATTCCTAGGTGAGAAAAATGGTCTTTTAGCATCATTAAACTCAACTGCAAGACTAGAATACACATGTGCACTTGATGGTATTTCTAATACACAAACAATCAATCCAAGCGGCTTAGGTAAAGATGATTCTACAAGAATCGATAACTTACGTAACGTAATGGACGGATACTTTGACAATGGCGGATACCACTTGAACGTTAACGTATTCACAAACGAATTACTATTAGACGCTCAAAAGAATCCTGAAAAATATCCTAACTTGACAATCCGTGTATCTGGATATGCTGTTAAATTCCGTGACTTGACGCCTGAACAACAAGCAGACGTTATCTCAAGAACTTCACACGACAAATTATAATAAAGAGATTGTGATAAAGTAACACTAAGCAGCAATCTTCGAAGCTAAACCAATAACTGAAGCCTGGGACAATTTTATAACTAATTTTGTTCCGGGCTTTTCTAATTAAAAGAGGGTAGGAGAAGGCATTATTAAGAATGTTCCGATCATACTGTCTTAAGAAATGAGAGAAATGATTATGACTGAAGCAGTAAAAGGTAGAATCCATTCTACAGAAAATTTTGGTACCGTTGACGGACCTGGCGTTAGATTTATCGTATTTACACAAGGCTGTCGTATGAGATGTCAATTTTGCCACAATCCGGATACTTGGAAAATCGGATCTGGCGGGAAAGAGGTCACTACAGATGAAGTACTGGCTGAAGCATTGAAATACCGTTCCTATTGGGGAGAAAAAGGCGGAATCACTGTAAGTGGGGGCGAACCATTACTGCAGATGGAATTTTTGATTGAATTATTTAAAAAGGCTCAAGAGCAGGGAATCAATACCACTTTGGATACGTGTGGGAAACCTTTCACAAGAGAAGAACCTTTCTTCAGTCAATTCCAAGAATTAATGAAATATACAGACTTGATTTTGTTTGATATTAAGCATATTGATAACGAGCAGCATAAGTTGTTGACTTCACTAGGGAATGAAAATATTCTTGAAATGGCAGAATACCTTTCAGAAATCAATCAACCGGTATGGATTCGTCACGTTCTTGTGCCTCAACGCAGTGATTATGACGAATACTTGATTCGATTGGATGAATACATCAAAACATTGAACAATGTAGAGAAAGTAGAAGTTTTGCCGTATCATACAATGGGGAAATATAAATGGGACGATCTAGGACTAGATTATCCTTTGGATGGGATCGAACCACCCACAGAAGATCGCGTGACAAATGCGAAGAATCTACTCCATGTAAACGACTATAAAGGCTATTTGACTCATTAATAGCGCCACAAGAGAGCTGCAGCTCATGATTAAACATGGTGCTGTAGTTTTTTATCGTTATAGAAGTGTAAAATCATGTATCTAACTAAAAGTGGGACTTGAGATAATTGTTTTTTTAGGATTTTTCTAACTAAACAACACTTTTAAAGGCAGGTTAGTCATAAAATTGTTGTTCTTTTTCTGATTTTTGTTATTATTAATAATGAATGATAATGTGTACACTGTTTTCAACAGTAATTCCATCTATTGAAAATGGATGATACCAATCTAAAAGACCACGAGCGATAGCAATTTATCGATTCAGGTCATTATGTATGAGGAGTGAATAGAAATATGTCAGAGATTTTCGTTTTTGGTCATCAAAATCCCGATACAGATGCGATCGGAGCAGCAATAAGTTTTGCATACCTGCAAAAAGAATTAGGGAAAAATACAGTGCCTGTCGCTTTAGGAACTCCTAGCGAAGAAACGCAATATGCGTTAGACTACTTCAACGTTCCTGCACCACGAGTAATTGAAGAGGCTGGTTCACAAACGAAGCAAGTAATGCTTGTTGATCATAATGAATTTCAGCAAAGTGTTGCGGATATTAAAGACCTGTCAATTCTAGCGGTTGTGGATCACCATAGAATCGCCAATTTTGAAACAGCTGACCCATTGTACTACCGTGCGGAGCCAGTTGGTTGTACAAGTACAATCATTTTCAAAATGTTCAAAGAGAGTAATGTCGTAATCCCTACTCAAATTGCTGGTATGATGGTCTCAGCGATCATTTCAGACACGTTACTTTTCAAATCACCTACTTGTACCGAAGAGGATATCCAAGCAGCCAATGAGCTAGCAGCTATTGCAGAAATCGATCTGAACGGCTATGGTCTGGATATGCTAAAAGCAGGAACAAATCTGAGTGATAAATCTGCTGAGGTATTACTGGATCTTGATGCGAAAAGCTTCCCTCTAGGAGATAAAAATGTGCGCATTGCACAGATCAATACAGTTGATTTCAATGATATTCTTAGTCGTCAAGACGAGTTGGAAGCAACAATGAATGCAGAAATCACTGCAAATGGCTATGAAATGTTTATTTTGATTATCACAAATATTTTAGATAGCGATTCTGAGCTGCTAGTTCTCGGAAATTCACTGGATAAGGTTGAAAAGGCCTTTAATATTTCATTAGAGAATAATCGTTCATTCTTGAAGGGCGTTGTCTCTCGTAAAAAGCAAATCGTGCCGCAATTAACCGAGGCATTCAATTAAGAAAATAAACAGAGCGGAGCTTGAATCGAGAACGGTTGAGCTTCGCTTTTCAACTAGGGCTGTGCTAGCGTTAGCATGCCCCCCATTGTACAGGTTTTGTACAGGCTAAAAGCTTTTGTTCTTATAACAATTGTTTCATTCTGCTTTATAAAGAGAAGAGGAGCTATCAACGCTACCCTATCAAGTTAGGAGAGGGAAAATGACAATCACTTACTATTTTAAACATAAGAATCAAAAAAAGTTAAATAGGCTGGTAAATGATCCCTTATTTGATCGAATCATTACTTATTTTAACGAGCATCAAACAGAGAAGATCATTCTAAGAGCGTTGAAGCAGACATTTCAAGAGAAAAATTTCGAAAAGTTTTTAGAGGAAATGGTTGATTTCCAATTAATTCGGCGGGAAGAACGTGGTTATTCTTTAACTCTCTCTTTTTTTGATGCCGCTATATCTGATAAAGATAAGCAATTCGCCGAGGATTTCACTCAGGATATGACAAATCAAGAGGTAGATCCAAGCTATCTATATGGGGAAGTCTTGTGGAATCGTCTATTTGAATCGGAAAATGACTATTTTTTTGGTGTGATTGACTCTTCAGATGACACCCAACCGTTTTTTGAAAAGCATCAGACAGGAAATGAACAATTGCAATTCGTTTCTATTCATCCAAAAGATCAACAACCGTTGGATTTTGCCTCTTATTTTTCTGTTATGGAAGCAACATCGGGTGAAGGATTGCCAGAAGTATACCAAGAGCTACAAGAGTTGATCGGGGATGTAGATAGCGCATATTTTGCTGCGCAGACGTATCGAATCGTTCGAGCAGTACTCAAGAATCGGCGAATCGCAGATAAGCGAAATATTTTTCTTGAGGCATTCGTCATGACAAATGGATTGATCAAAACAGAAAAGGGCTGGCAACTGAAAGCTCCGATACTTCAAAATGAAACTATAACTAAAGAGCTAGATATTTCACCTTATATAACACACTATAATCAGGTGACAGATACCAATCAACGTGTTTTCGAAAAGATGCAATTCTATAGCTGCTGCATGGCAATAATTTTGAATGGAAAAGAAGCATTTAGCTATTTGATTATTTAGTTTACTATAATTATATTATGTAAACCTCGAAAAAAATTTCTATAAAAGCATAGGAGGGAATAGCGAATGATCGATTTAACTCAGGTACTGACCTTTACAGAGGCAGCTGAAAAATGGCAGCTAGCGGGTGGGAATACGCTCCGACAAGCAGTAGCCAGAGGACGATTTCATGAGGCTGAAATCCGTAAAAGCGGCACTGTCTGGCTGACTACCTATGAAGCGATGACCCGAGTGTTCGGTCCTCTTCCTGCTTCGAAGGCTTCAGAAGAACCACTCATATTCAATCAAACAGAGCTTTATTCTGCAATAAAAAAAGGACCATCGTCAGCAGACTTTAAAAAAATGAACAAACAAGCTGCCCTTGCCTTTAGTCAGCAACGACAGCTTCAAGTCAAAGAAAAAATATTTGGAAAAGAAATTATTTTGTATTTATTTACGGATCAAACGAAGTGGGATAGTTGGCTCACATTGACAGAACGATCACTATTCCCAAGAAATCAGTCCGAATAAAGCAGTTTTTCTGACTTTTACCGGTGGTGGTGTTTCCCATTCGGCCGGACTTATTTCCCGTGTATATTCTGAGTCATAGGAAATACCTTCTAATATTCGTTGAAAACGGTGGGCTTCCAACTCACCGTTTTTTATTGCAAAGTGACGTGTATCAAAAACAAATACTGGAATGTTATAATCATCGAACCATTGTTTTTTCTTTTCAAGAGAAGGATTGGTAAAGGGGGTCATCAAAACGCCATCGATTCTGCGAGATAACTTTGGAAATTCTTCTTTTGACAGTTGGGCAGCATTACCAAATAAAACTCTAATATCAAACGTTTCCTCTGGATGAAAATCATAAAGTGCTTCCAAGGAATAGCTTTCTGTCAAAACACGCAAGTCGAGATCTTGCCATACGCTGAAAAATGAATCAGTGAATGAATCATTTCGATCAGCGCCTAACACGAGTAGCTCAATGTTTTTATCGCCGTTTTTGGTTTCCGGATGCTTATTGGAAACATACGAACGCTCATAATCAAGCCCAATCAATTCATCAAGAAGGTTATTATAGGCAGTGGCGCCATCCATTGTACCAAAGGTTTTCATTTCAATGTCTTTTACAATGACAGGATAATCCTTCAAAATTTCTTGTTTTGATTTTGTCATATGACGCATTTGAGGCGCAATAAAGACAACATCAAAAATCGTACCAATGTCATAAGCATTGTAAGCTTGAATTAGATTGATGCCACCGTAAGCAAAAATCAAATCATAATTTCCCTCAAACTCTTTTTTTCTTCGTATGATCGTCCCAACACTATCAAAAACCGCTCGTAAAGGAGAGTTTGCGCTATCAATTGCTTTGATAATCCGCTGGCAAAACATACTCGACGTCATTCCACCGGCACATCCAACATAAATAAACATAAAATGACCTCTTTCTTGTCACTAACTCGTTACATATATTTTATCAAACATTTATCCATTTGGAAAGAGAAGATTCTTTCAATAAAAAGAGAACAACAGACTCTTCCCATTAGAGGAAAAATGACTGTTGTTCCTAGATCATAAATCAATTCCGATTTCTGACCTTCTTTGTCCAGAAGCCGCCAGAAATATATTTCGGTTCATAGGAGATAATGAAGGCTCTCGGTTCAATCTCATTGATCAATCGGTAAAGCTTCCGCTCATTCTTTCTCGGAGAAAGTATCTCCAGGACCAATCGTTCACCGTCGCGTCCCATAGCCACACTCTCCGTTACGCCGTAGCCATTTGCGCGTATGCTTTCAGGAAGATTCAGCTGTTTTGTCGTTGAGGGAAGAATCACGGTCACCATAATATAGCCTAAGGCTAAATGGTCCTCGATTTTTATACCGACACTGATCCCGACAGCATACCCCAATGCGTATACAAGAAGGTTCAGCGGATCATCCAGGCGATTCAGAACCATACTCAAGCCCAAAACATAGATAGTAATTTCAGCCATACTGACAATGGGAGCTAAGAGTCGGTAGCCTTTCATTGTTAGCATAAATCGAATTGTATTCAGCGTGATATAAGCGAAATTAATCACAAAAATCATCGCAAGCATCTTAAAATCAACCATTTTTATCCTTCTTTCTATCCTTTATACTAGGCCATTATAGTAACAAATAGAGGAGAAATCAAAGAAAAAGAGAAGGCAGATAGAGAAATGAACAAGGGGTAACCCTCTATGTTCGCTTGTTTGCAGATATTGTCTGGTATATAATTTTTATAATAAGTTAGAAGAGTAGGTGGATGAATATGAACATACAGACAACAATGAAAGAGGCTGTGATGAAGCGATTTCCAGAGGAAGCAGAGCGGATTCTAGCATATTATCCAACAATAGAGCTTGACCCGGAGAAAATGGAGATCGTGATGATAAATGAGGTTGTGGCTGATTGTCCGGAAAATGATTTTTATAGCGAACAAGACCACTCTGACTATATGGAAACAACAATCCCACTCTTTCAAAAAGCCGGGCAAGATGTACATTCCATTGAAGACATCCTAAAAATGGGCATCTACATCACCAATACAGTAAAGCAGCCAAAAAGCGAAACAACCATTGCTACGGAACAGATAAAGAAATATCTTTCGCTTCTTGAGGAGGAATTACGACTTTTCCCTAATGTAAAGGCTGTTATGCTAAATGGAGATGTAGCAAAAAAAGCATTCAATCTATTAGCAAAGCAAAAAAGCGGCAAAAATGCTGTGCCGTCAATCTCTACATATAAGCTAAGAAATAGCGAGGTGTATTACGACAGTATCCGTGTTTTCCCAGCGTATATCATGACAGGCAAAAATGTGTTGATCGAGAAATCCAAAGTGCGGATGACTGCAGAGGATATTGCGAAAATGATCGATTATGTCGATTCTACAAGAGACACTTCTCCTCAAACGTAGGTGGTTGCATGTTATTTAAACGTGTAAACAAAAGAAGAAGCTATGCTCAGATTTCCTCAATGAGATTTATAGCCAAGAAAAGATTGCAATTTTTCATTTTTTCAGTATAATAGTTTTTGTGAACAAAGTTGTTCAACAGAAGAAATGAGGTATTTTGGTGAGTGTTTTAGGTATCTAACTAAGCAATTTAATAGATAAATAAGGAATGCTTATTTGTCGTGCTCATGAGATACCTGTCAATTATAGAGTAATTCGTGTATAGAAAAGTAGGAACATATAAGAAATCAGAAGAGTTTTGCAGAGAACTGTTGAACAGATTTTTGCTGAAATTTTGTTGGATTTCCAGTTTATCATTTACTTTTTAACACACTCTTTCTTTCGAATGTAACGGGTAGGGCGATTTTCTGAGGATAATTGTCTTACCCTTTTTTTGAACAAATTTTGTTGACGTTTTTGTCAGGTATCTCTTCTAACGAAAGGAATGGATATCATGAATAATAAAATCTATCAAGCTGTACAATTTGACACAATAAAAGATGAATTAAAAAAATACGCATTTAGTAATTTTGCTAAAAAAGCGATCGATAAACGAGAACCCTCTTCTTCTCTACCAACGGTGCAACGATGGTTAGATGAAACAGAAGAGGCAATGACCATTCTTGCCAGCGGACAACATGTCCCATTTATGGGCTTGACTCGTGTAGAACAACTGACAAATCAAATCAATAAAGGGATGGTATTAGAACCAGGTGAATTAGTAGAATACGCGGACTTTTTGAGAAGCTTCCGTTTAATTGCCAAGCTATTTGAAAAAAATAAATACCAAACACCTATTTTGTATTCTTACACAAATGATCTTACTGACTTTTCCGAAATAGATACCACAGTCTATGAATTTATCCAAGGGAACAGAGTGAAAAGCGAAAGCTCCAAAGCCTTGAAGCAGATAAGAAATCAGATTGCTAAGCTGGAAAAAGAAATCGATCAGCGGCTACGAAAATTCATGGCAAGTAGTCAGAATCAGCCAAAGCTTCAGGATCGTTTAGTTCTAATCAAGGATGATCGGTATACGGTACCTGTAAAAGCGGAATATAAGCAGAAAATCGGTGGAACGATTGTTGATCAATCCTCAAAAGGAACTACGGTTTTTGTAGAACCGGATACGGTCAGAAAATACAATGACCAATTGATTATGGAAAAAGCAGCGGAGGTCGGAGAAGTCTATCAGCTACTCGCATACCTGACTGGTTTGATTGGTGAGCGGATGGCAGAAATCACTTATTGTATTGACGTAGTAACTGAGCTGGAGGTTATATTTGCTCGTGCAAAATACAGTCGAGCAATTGATGGGACCAAGCCTCAGATTAACAAAGAAGAGCGGATCATCTTTCATCGAGTGAAACATCCGCTACTCATTGATCCTGTACCACTTACATTGGATCTTGGGATAGAAAATCGAGCATTGATCATTACCGGTGCAAACGCCGGTGGAAAAACAATCGTCTTAAAATCGGTCGCATTGATCTCGCTGATGACTATGACTGGGATTCTGGTCGCGAATGGAGAGGGGACGGATATCGCTGTCTTTGATGATATCTTTATTGACATCGGGGATCAGCAAAGTCTCGAAAATTCCTTAAGTACATTCTCCGGTCATATGCAAAATCTTGCGGATATTATCAAGCAGGTGAAGCGTCACACATTGGTTCTTTTAGATGAAATCGGCAGTGGAACGGACCCGAACGAGGGTGCAGCACTAGCCATCGCTTTGATGGAAGAGATGTATTCGAAGGGAGGTCTGGTAATTGCTACGACTCACTTTGGTGAAATCAAAGAGTTCGCAGTGAAGCATGAAGATTTCACCACAGCCGGTATGGCTTTTGATGCGGAGACATTAACGCCGAAATATCGATTGCTTCTTGGAGAAACGGGAGAGAGTCATGCGTTTTGGATTGCTGATAAGATGAGAATCAATGAACGTGTTCTTGCGAAAGCAGCGAAGTATCTGAACGATCATACGTATGATCTGGCGAAACAAGAGTTCCAAAGTATGGCACCCGTACAACAGGTTCAATCACCTCTGAAAGAACATAGCTTTTCTAAAGGCGATCGAGTGCGCGTCAATGACACTGGAAAAATCGGACTTTTCTATGAGCGCTTGGATGATCATCAGGGACAGATTTACGTTAACAAGGAAATGATTGAAGAACCACTGAAACGTTTGACGCTCATTTCAACGGCTGAAGAGCTTTACCCAATGGATTATGATTTAGATTCATTATTTGAAGCATTTGCAGAACGTAAATACAAGAAAGATTTGGCACGCGGATCGAAAAAGGCGCATAAGAAGTTGAATAAAGAGATGAAGCAAAGAAGGCAAGAAGCACAATAGCGCTACAGCTATCTTTTAGTAAAGAAGCAGAACCGTGTAATGATGGTTTTGCTTCTTTTTTTTCGCTAAAGATGTCTGACGCTCCTAGTGCAGAATATGGTATGCTAAAACTAGACAAAAAATAAAGAGGTAGAGGATGAATACCAAAGAATCACACGATAAAAAACCATTGACTTGGAGTTTACTCCAAGGGTTACACTAAAAAAGTGGACAAGTAAATAGGGGGAATAATTGTGAAAAAAACATTTTATATGATGCGGCACGGACAGACGTTATTCAATATCAGACGGAAAATTCAAGGCTCATGTGATTCTCCATTGACAGAAGTGGGGATTCAACAAGCAGAAATCGCTGGAGCGTTTTTAAAGGATATTTCTTTTGATCACGTATATAGTTCTTCGGCAGAACGAGCATGTGATACGTTGGAGATTGTTACAAAGAATAAAATGCCTTATGCCAGGCTAAAGGGTTTGAAAGAAATGAGCTTTGGAACTTTCGAAGGAGAGAGCGAAGATTTGAACCCAGAAGATAAAAGTACTTTCTTTTTGGAATATGGTGGAGAATCTAGAGAGCAAGTTACAAAAAGATTGGTAGGTACTTGTAGAGCGATCATGAAGCAAGACGGGCATCAAACAGTCTTAGCTGTTTCTCACGCCGGAGCTTGTCTTCATTTTTTGAGTCATTGGCAGGACCCAATGCCAGAGCTTAAAAAAGGATTTCCCAATTGTATGATTTTGAAATATGAATACGAGTCAGAGGATGAATCATTTCGTCTGCTTAAAGTGTATCGTCCTGTCGATTAGTCGGTAACAGAAGGGAAGAGGATGGATATGAACATTAAAGAAGCTAGTTCGTTGACAAGTGTTTCTCCAGATACGATTCGTTATTATGAGCGAATCGGGTTGATCCCACCAGTCAAAAGAACTGAATCGGGCATTAGGACCTTTGACGAAGAGGATCTGCGATGGATCAAATTCAGCAGACAAATGAAGCATGCCGGTCTTTCGATCGATGCGCTAATTGAATATTTGTCTCTTTTTCGAGACGGGGAAAAAACCGTTCCGGCAAGATTGTCCTTACTTGAAGAGCAACAACAAGTGCTTCAAGAACGGATCAACGAGTTGCAAGAAGCAAAGGACAGATTGACATTCAAGATTGAGAATTACCAGACACATACTGCATCAGCTGAAAAAAAGCTACGAGATTTCGAGGCATAGAAGAGAGAATTAAGAAGCAAGGAGGCTCTGTATGTGGCTATACTTGCCAAATAGAATACCACTTCTCAGGTTTTCCTCTTTGGGGAGAATCAACTAGCTCTTCTATTACTAGTATTTCCAAATATATTCTAATAAATCCGGCGCATTTTCCATAAAATGGTCCGGATTTTTTTGTATGCCTTCGTTCTTTTTTTCAAGCATCAGCTCATCTTAAAGACCAAGTAAGCTGTTGGTTCATGTAATTTTTATTTCGGCTTATTTTTATATTTATAGGCATAAAGAAGATAATAATGAATAGGTAAAAAAAAATATAACAAAATGATTGTTATATATATACAAAAGATTGACTCGTTGTGGTACTATTGTTTTGTTATGTCTGGAATTATTTACAACAAAGTGAGGAAAAACAGGATTAACCAGGAGGAAAGGAGCGGATTATGAGAATTCTAATCAAGTATATTTTGAAAAGTATGATAAAAAATAAAGGCAGATTACTGATGCTTATTGTCTCAATTGCATTAAGTACAGGCTTATTTATCGGTAGTCAAAAAGCCTTTGAAACAGTAATGGATTCCCAGAAAAAGATCCAGATGGAAGCTTTTGAAGGAAAAGAGGTTTCTATTACAAAAAATGACTATTCTACAGGAGCTGGAATCGATCTAAAGACGCTTGATTTTACCAAGCTGAAAAACGAAGTTCCTGAAATACTTCTGAATAAAATCAAGCTGAAGAATCATCCGGCCAAGCTCGAAACATCACTGACTTTACGTGGACGATTAGAAAAAGATTTTCCAAAGGAGTCCACCTTTACAGAAGTTTCAGAAAAGAATTGGTACAAAGACAGCGTGAGTATTAGTCAACGCGCCAGTAAAGAACTGAAGCTATCGATTGGAGATACCTTAAGTATTCATATCAATAATCAGGATCATCTATTGAAAATTGGTGCAATCGCTCAGAATCAAGGGATATTTTACAATGATACACGTGGTAATTACACGGTTTTATTTGAAAAAGATTACTTGAAGGAAATTTCTGGATCGGATTACACTGTTGTGTTTGCGGAGACAGAGAAGAGTACAGTCGTGGATGCAATCAAAGCATTCAATAAAGAAAATGCCGACTACACAGCAGCGGAAGTATATGATTCCGGGCAAATGGAACAAATCGTCAACCAAATCACGATGGTCATCACATTTATGTTTCTTATGGTTGTTTTGGCAAGTATTTTGATTATTAATGGTGCTTTCCGATTGACTATTACAGAGCGGATGAACACCGTAGGCACTTTTCTTAGTCAAGGTGCCACACATGGACAAATTCGTGTGCTATTTCTTGCAGAAAGCGGAATTTACGGCTTAATTGGTGGGTTAATAGGTGTTTTGATTGGCTACGGTTTGACTGTGGTAATCAATCAGGTTTCTTCACCATTAGCGGAATATGGCATCTATGAATCAGTTGTATTTCCGCCAACATTGATTTTAACAGGATTACTATTTTCGATTATTTTGAGCCTGGCAGCTGTTTTACTTCCAGTAATTCGCCTAAAAAAATACTCAATCAAAGAAGTTATACTTAACGAGTTTACTGTTGAAAAACACGTGCGCTGGAGTAGTTTCTTCATAGGTGCGGCCTTACTGGTAGTTTCACTAGGCGGCTATTTATTTTTCAGTGAGCAAATCATTGTTCTTGTCGTGTTGTTGGCACTCGTTTTTATTGCCTTTTTACTCATCTATCCAAAGCTGACAGAAAAATTGATGAATGGGTTGTTTGTAGGGTTAAAAAATAAACTGAGTCTACTGGCATTATCAGCGCAAAATATGGGTACATCAAAGATCATCCGAAGCAACATTACCCTATTTGCGGTCGGTTTGATGGTCATGTTACTAATCAATGGCATTGAAAACAGTATGAGAAATACAATGACAAGTGTGTATGCAGGCTATCACTATGATGTGAATGTTCAAGTTCCGGCTAATGGGTTGAGCAGTCAGCAAGAAGAAGTTACCGAACGCTTACAGGAGACAGGATTGATCGAGAGGAATTTCCATGGCCAAATCCTGACCAATATCAAAATCGACGACTATGCCTATAATGTTATTGCTTTCGATGACCCAACAGCGTATAGAGGATATTATGCGTATATTGACTGGCAGGATAAAAGTTTTGATAAGGTGTTCAAACAGTTGGGAGACGGGTCAAATTCTTTCATGACGACCTACAGTTATGCAGAGAAGCTTTCTTTAAAAATAGGGGATACCGTCCTGTTTCCATTCGGCAATGAAGAGAAAGAAATGAAGCTGGTGGGCTTGTATAAAAACAAATCATCATTCAATTACTTTTTACTCAACCTTGAAAACATCCCGGAAAATATTCGGACAACATTAACAACAAACTACTATTTCAATTCAACAGAAGGTCAAAAGGAAACACAGAAAAAATTGAAAAAAGAGTTAAATGATTATACTGCAGATGTCTATACAAAAGATGAACAAACACAACAAAATACGGACCAAAATGAACTAATGATCACCATTTTCAGAGCGTTTTCTTTGATGACAATCATTATAGGGAGCTTTGGGATCATCAGTAACACGACGATCAGTTTCCTGCAAAGAAAGAAGGACTTCGCTTTGTATGCCTCATTAGGGATGACGCAAGGACAATTGACAGGTATGTTGCTGTATGAAGGCTTCTTGACTGTCTTAATGACCTTCATCGTTGGAGTGCCTTTGTCGTTTGCTGAAGCACATCTTGTCGAGAAAGTAATGGAATACTTGATGGAAACAGATTTTCCAATAAAGATCAATATCGGTTATCTTCCGATCACGTTTATATTATTGTGGTTGATCGTTGTCGTTTCTTCTTTGCCGGCGCTTTGGAAATTGCGTAGAATGACCATCATTGAAGAACTGAAATATGAATAGATTTTATTGTGATCACTACCGTAGCACAAGAGACACATCAGAAGAGAAAAATCAGCAATAATACGGATTGCTCTGTTTCTTCAACTATAAAACGCAAGGAGAGAACCAATGAGAAAGAAGGAATCAAAAAGCATTATTCGTGTAGAGAATGTTCAGAAAACCTTTGAAGTCAATCGTGAACTGCATGTGCAGGCGTTGAAGGATATTTCATTCTCGGTGAATCAAGGACAATTTTTGTCCATTATGGGACCTTCCGGGTCTGGAAAATCGACGCTTCTCTATATACTTGGCGGATTAGATGAGCCAACTTCAGGAAAAATCTGGATTGATACGAAACCATTAGGGAAAATGTCCGCAAAGGAAAAAAGTTTGTTAAAACGGAGAGATATTGGGTTTATTTTCCAATTCTACAATTTAGTTCCTAACTTAACTGTAGAGGATAATATCCTTTTACCTTTGATATTAGATGGAAAAAATATCAAGGATTATCAAGAAAAACTAGATAAGCTATTGAAAAAAATAGGCATCAGAGACAAACGCGGTGCATATCCCAATGAGCTATCTGGTGGGCAACAGCAACGGGTTGCCATTGCGCGAGCATTAATTATTGAACCTAAAGTAATTCTTGCAGATGAACCTATTGGTAATCTAGATTCCAAAAACGGGCAAGCTGTTATGGAGCTGTTGAAAAAGATCAACGAAGAAGAAGATACAACCATTGTTCAGGTGACGCATTCAGAGGAGTCGGCAGAATACGGTACACATGTCCTTCATATGAAAGATGGCGCAATCATCGAACACAAACAGACAAATAGAGGCTAACATAGAAAAAAGCGTGGTTTTTTAGCCCACGCTTTTTTCTACTCTTCTTTTAACAATTGATCCAATTCGGAAAGAAAAATGGCTGGAGAAATGTAATCTATGCAAAACCCAGTCATCTTGTCTGATGCGCAGATTGAATACGGGTGTTTCAGATCAAGCCAGCCTGATTGAAGTGCACAAGACTCCGGTAGGCTAGAGAGTGTGAAGCCATCCTCATCTTCGTTTACACAAAAGGAGGAGAGGGGACGACTCAGACCTTCACCAGAGTATTTTATGTAGCTTTCTTTTACTGTCCATATTCTGTAGAAATAGGCTAGTTGTTGCTCCTTTCTCAGCTGTTGAATCGTTGTATATTCTGTAGGATGGAAAAAAAGTCTGGCAATATCTAGATAATCAATAATTTTCTCTGTTTTTTCAACATCCACTCCAATAGGCTGGTCACTCCAAGCACAAAGAACCCAGTCTCCAGAATGAGAAATACTGAAATGAAATGGACTGTTTAACATTAAAGGTTTACCTTGCTGATTATAGGTTAGACAGGCTTCCTGTTTCTTCAGTTGAAAACAGCATCGAGCAATGTATTGAAACAATAATCCGGAAACTGTACAAACTGTTCGATCTTTTTCAAATTGAAATTGTTGGATGCGAAATAATCGTTCCTGCTCCAACAATGAATAATAGCGTGCATAATTGGTTGTTGGTTCAAAGTTATTCAGATCAATCGCATATAGTTGAATCATCTATTTTGCCTCCTTCAGACTACTTATAACAAATTATAATATAAATAAAACCAAAAGCAATAATATTTCGTTCAAACCCTGCAAATAGGTTCTCTCGAAAACACCGGCAATTCACGTCTTAATAAAAAGTATTTTTTACACTTTAAAAGTGTTATTTTACCCAAGAATACAAATTTTGTATTGAATTCCATTTTCGTTTTATGTATACTTTAGTTTATCAAATGTAAAATAACGTTTGGTAAATGTTTGGTTGTCATTTTTACATGTCCTATCCTTTGAAAACAGTAATATAAAAAAGGTGTTTTTATTAAAAATAAATAATGAAATTTTTAAATTAAAAACATATATTTGTGAGCAAAACATAATTTAATTAAACAATGTTATTCGTCACTTCAAAGGGATCGTTAAAGATGGCAAATAGTTATTTTCTACACATAAAATCAATGACACAGGACTTATTTTTTATTTTTGAAAAAAATTTATGTGTAACAGGATTGAACAAAAAAGGAGATGGATAAATGAGCAGTAACCAGTACTTATGGGAACAGAACAAACGTATCGAGTTAAATGGGAAGAAAGTCATTGAATTAAGTGAGAAGGCCGGAGTATCAAAAAACCGATTTCTTTCCGCAGTTTTCCTGCTTCTTATGTGTAAAACAAAAGGAAACGAAGCCTACTCAATGGATCTATTCCAAAAAAATCACTATTCTGGAACATTGAGCTATACGATGACAGAAGGAGACAAACTGTTGACTAGCTTAAGCTCATTAACATGGATAGAAGCCACCACAACAAAAGAAGAAAATGAGCATGTTCGAGGGATCGTCTGGTTAACTGAGCAAGAACCACTGGAAGAAGAAATATTTTCTGAATTGATGTTACAGCTACGCGAAGTATCTGAAAATGAGCTGCTGATCGATTATCGCTACTCTGCTGAGCTATACGAAAAAGAAGAAATTGATATTTTGCATCTGCATTTCCAAACATTACTAACAGCTATTTTATCAGATTCCGAAAAAAATATTTCTGACTACGATATTGTCTCTCAAAAAGAACGAGACTTACTAGAGGAAGTCAATCAAACAGATTATGACTTTTCCAGAGATGCTTGTGTTCACGAAATCATCGAAAACACTGTCAGGAAGTTCCCCAATAAGACTGCGCTTGTGTATGAAGGTGAGGAAGTCACTTTTGAAGAGTTCAATCGACGCTCCAACCAGATTGTTGCTTTTCTAAAAAAACAAAATATACAGGCCGGGGATTATGTTGCTATTATGGCCGTTCGAGGCATTGAACTGATTTGTTCAATTTTTGGTGTACTAAAAAGTGGTGCGGCCTATGTGCCTATGAATCCACTTTTCCCAATCGATCGTCTTCGATATATGATGCAGGATAGTCAAGCAAAAATGATTCTTTCCACAGGATGCCCAGAAGAATTGAACGTATTTTGTCCAATCGTCGATTTGAATGATCCAACACTATACGAAGGGAATGCAGGAAACCCTGTAAGTCAAGCTGGATCAGACGATACGCTTTGCCTTATCTATACCTCAGGAACCACCGGAAATCCGAAAAGCGTCAAAATCAATCATGGGGCGATTGTCAATTATTGTGAGTTCAATGCTTTTGATTTCCTTAAGCTAAATGAGCATGACCGTGTCCCGCAATTTGCTCCAATCACATTCAGTACAGCAATCAGCGAGATTACAACTACTTTACTTTCAGGTGCTACCTTGTATCTTGTAACAGATGAGGTCATTAAAAATATTCCATTATTTAATCAATTTATTCATGACATTCAAGCAACAATGTGTTTGCTTCCTCCAATTTATTGTGATTATGTACAGCTACCGGATTCGGTACGTATGGTAGAGACGGGCGGTTCTGCCTGTCATAAAGAAGCGGCAGAACGTATGGTGGCACAAGGAGCTAAATATTACAATGCCTACGGTCTTTCTGAAGGAACGGTAATCAGTGTATGGGAGCATCAGCCTGGGGAAGAAGTGAAGAAAATCCCGATTGGGAAGCCTGTTGCAAACAGCAAGGTTTATATCATGAACAACGACAAGGTCAATGGACTGTACATGCCTGGAGAGTTATGCGTAACGGGAATGGCAGTATCTAATGGTTACTTGAATTTACAGGAGTTGAATGAAAAAAGATTTATTCCGAATCCATTTGGTGAAGGAAGAATGCTTAAAACAGGCGATATCGTTCAATGGAACCATAAGGGTGAATTAGAGTATGTCGGACGAAGCGACAATCAGGTTCAAATCCGAGGGATGAGGGTAGAGCTGGAAGAAATTGAGCATTCTCTTCTAAATGATCCGGCAATCGTAAATGTCGCTGCAATCAGTCGTGAAGACCAACAGGGAGAAACAAGTATCGCAGCCTTTATTACCAGCAAAGAGACTATTGATATTCGTGAAATGAAACGACAATTACGGAAACGACTAGTGGACTATATGATTCCAGCAAATATTATCCAGCTGGAAACACTGCCTTTGACTGTCAATGGAAAGGTAGATAGAAAAGCCTTAGAAATGATCCCAATCAAAGAAAGCAATACCTTTGCTGCACCGGAAACAATGATTGAAAAACAAATTGCACAATTTTTCCAAACGATAGTAAAAGCTGAAAAAGTCGGGAAACAAACAGACTTCTTCGAGGCTGGCGGCCATTCATTGCGTTTGACTCGTCTAATCAATGCCATTGATTCAGCCTTTGGTGTTCGATTGTCTGTTGGAGATATCTATGAACATTCAACAGTTGAAGCAATCAGCAAGCAGATTGAGACAGGCGCGAAACAGGAAAGAAATACGATTACAGTGGTTGAAGAAAAAGAAACCTACACATTATCTTCTGCACAAAAACAAGTTTATATTGCTACTGAACTAGATGATACAGCACTGTCCTACAATATCCCTGTATTGCTGACATTCAGTGGACGACTACAAAAAGAGAAACTGACAAAAGCTTTCCAACAGCTGATCGATCGTCATGACAGCTTAAGAACAACCTTCCAGACAATTGATGGTCAGAGCGTTCAAGTAATCAAAGAGGCGATGGATGCAGTCGTTGAGGAGGAAGAGGTAGCAGCACTTTCTGACACTGTCGTAGAGCAACGTTTCAACGCATTTATTCGTCCATTTGATTTGCGACAGGCCCCATTGATGCGAGTGAAGCTTCTTTCAGACCAAGAAAAAAGCTGTCTGTTTGTTGATATTCATCACATTATTTCAGACGGAAGCTCATTGAATGCCTTGTTAGAAGAGTTTTCTGCACTGTATGGTGAGCATACCTTGGCTCCATTACCGGTACAATATAAAGATTACAGTGAATGGCAGCGAAAACAAAATCTAGACCAACAGAAGCAGTTTTGGGTGGAACAATTCAGTGAGATTCCCGAATCATTAGATCTCCCATTAGATTACAAACGTACTGCCCGACAAAGCTTTGAAGGACATACTGTAAAGTTGGCTATTCCAAATGAAACCAGAAGTGCGTTGAAAAAGCTGACTGAGAAAACTGGTACAACAGATTATATGGTTTTGTTAAGTATTTGCATGATTATGCTTAGTAAATACAGCCGACAAGAAGATGTAGTCATCGGAACCTCGATTTCGGGTAGGACCCATCAGGAAATAGAAAAGGTTCAAGGAATTTTCGTCAATACCTTAGCAATGCGGGGACGGCCTCAAGGAGATAAAACGATACGCAGCTTCCTTGAAGAAATGAAGGCAACAAGTTTGCAGGCCTATCAAAACCAAGAATTTCCTTTTGACGAGTTAGTGGCAGCCTTAGCTATTCCAAGAGATTTATCCAGAAATCCACTGTTTGATGTCATGTTTGTTCTACAGAACAACGAGCAACCGGAGCAGCTTTGGGGAGATGCGTCAATAGTCACTGCCACCATGGAAGAGCAAGGAGCCAAATTTGATTTGACGTTCAGTATTTCAGAGACAGCTGCAGGCTACGAACTGTCGTTGGATTATCGGACAGCTTTGTTTAAGGAAGAAACAATGAAGCAGATGCTGCAGCATTATCTTGTACTCCTTCAAAATGCGACAGCCGATGATACGCAGAAATTAGCTCAGCTAACAGCTGTAAATGAAGAAGAAAAGCAAAAAATTCTGACCGTATTTAACAAGCCTCAAGAGGTTTCTGAGTACAGCAACCAGACGATTGCTGAAATCTTTGAACAACAAGCAACAGCTTTTCCTAATAAAGAAGCCCTTGTTTATAAAGACCAAACCCTAAGCTACCAGGAATTAAATGAAAAAGCCAATCGTCTTGCGGCTGATTTAAGGGCTGCGGGAATTAGTGCCAATGATTTTGTTGCTGTGGAAGCAAGAAGAGCACCGGCAACGATTATTGGTATTCTCGGAATCGTGAAGGCAGGTGCGGCATATGTACCAATTGATGTGGATTACCCGAAAGAGCGAATTGCCTATATCCTCGAGGACTGTCAAGCCAAAGCAATAGCAGCAACAACAAGCTTTACTACTCAAATGAACCTTTCGATGCCTGTCTTTTCACTAGATACGATTTTTACCGAAGCAGGTCTTACAGAAAATCCAAAACCTATCAGTACAGAGGATGACCTGCTGTATTTGATGTATACTTCCGGAACAACTGGAAAACCCAAAGGTACGATGATTGAGCAGCGAAACGTTTTCCACCTTCTTGAGAAATCAGAGCCAGTTGGACTATCCAACGAGACTATCATGCTGCAAGCCGGTTCACTTAGCTTCGATGCAGCAACTTTTGAGATTTGGGGAAGCTTGCTGAAAGGCGGAACGTTGGTTCTTACAGATAAAGAAGCCTTCTTGAATAGTAAATTATTAAAGCAGACCATTGAACAACATGCAATCAACACGATGTTTCTGACTACTGCATTGTTTAATCAGCATATTGACATTGACCCTCGTGTCTTCGACCAGCTGAATTGCTTACTGTTTGGCGGCGAGAAGTTATCAGAGCGTCATGTTGGTCAGCTTCTTGAAAAAAATCAACAGACTCGCTTGCTCCATGTCTACGGACCAACTGAGGGAACGACCTTTTCAACCGTCCATCCCATCCAAAAGGAAGAGCTGAATGCAGTCGTACCGATCGGCAAGCCATTTCCAACAACATCCGCCTACATCTTATCAGAAGAGGGCGAATTGTGCGGAATCGGAATGAAGGGCGAGTTATGCATTGGAGGAACAGGTTTAGCAAAAGGTTATTGGCAAAATCCTGAACTGACAGCACGCGTATTTGTTGACTCACCCGTTGGTCGATTGTACCGCACAGGCGACTTAGCTAAATGGCGTTCTGATGGTTCAATTGATTTCTTAGGGCGTGTAGACAACCAGATAAAACTACGTGGATTCCGAGTAGAGCTGGAAGAAATCACGAATACACTGTTGAGTGTAACAACGATTCAACAGGCTGTGACCATTTTAACTGACGAGCAAAAAATTGCTGTTTATCTTGCGGATGAAAAAACCGTTGATCTCAATAAGCTGAAGAAACAGCTGCGTAAAAAATTACCTGAATACATGCTCCCTGATTTGATGCTCCAACTAGAGGAAATGCCCGTCACGCCTACAGGGAAAATTGACCGAACAGCACTACCTGCGATTGCTGCCCAAACGGAAGAACAAGGGATTGCTCCAAAAACAGCTGTAGAGCAAAAGATAGCCGCTGTCTTTTCAGAGGTTCTAAATCGAGAGGTAACCAGCATTTCAGCGAACTTCTTTGACTACGGTGGTCACTCATTAAAAGCAATGCAGCTGCTAAATAAATTAGAAGCAAAATTAAATGCCAGGGTACCATTGAAAGACTTTTTCGAGAACCCGACAGTTGAAGGTATCGTTGAAACACTTCAGACGGCTTCAACACAGTCTTATGAACGAATTGAAAAAGCTGAAAAGCATGACGCTTATCCTGCTTCATCCACACAGCGAAGACTCTATGTGATTCATGAATTTGATGAAACCGGGATTGCGTACAATATTCCAGTTGGCCTTGCTTTTGAACAGTCGATTGATCCGGAAAAGGTGGCCCATTGTTTTGAAGAGCTAATAGAACGGCATGAGGCATTGAGAACCACCTTCTATACAGGGGCAGATGGAACAGTACTGCAAAAAATAGCTGAACCGAAAACTGTCGCTTTTACCGTTGAAACTGCTCGTTTGAAAAATGAAGAGCACCAAGACGCACTAGAAGCATTTATTCGACCTTTTGACTTGCAAACGGGTCCGTTATTCAGAGTCAAGATCATTACTGATCCTTCCGGTGGTTCGTTGTTCTTATTGGATATCCACCACATCATCGCTGATGGATTATCTGTACAGATTCTGTTAAAGGAGTTCGCAGAACTGTACAATGGACAAACTTTAGAAGCACAGGAATTGCAGTATAAGGATTACAGTGAATGGTTGAATAGCCGTTCTATGGAAGAGCACGCACAGTTCTGGCAGAACGAATTAGGAGGCGAACTTCCAGTACTTGAGCTCCCTCTTGATTATCGCCGTCCTCAGCAGCAAACCTTTGCCGGGGCAACATTAGCTACACGAATCAACGGCTCCTTGAAAACGAAGCTGGCAAAACTGGCACAAAAAACAGGCACGACAGAATATATGATCCTGCTAGCTGTTTATCAGATTCTTTTGCATAAGTACAGCAGGCAAGAGGAGATTGTCGTTGGGACATCTGTTTCTGGACGAACACATGCAGATACTGAAACTATGCTTGGTATGTTCGTCAATACACTCGTATTGAAGGGCAAGCCGGAGAAACAGAAAACATTTGCAGCCTTCCTCGCCGAAATCAAGGAACAAAACCTGCAAATGTTGGAGTATCAGGAGTTTCCATTTGAATCTATCGTGGAAATGCTGGATCTTCCAAGAAGTCGTTCAAGAAATCCATTATTTGATGTAATGTTCGTCTATCAAAATCAACAGGAAGAGCAGATTTCATTAAATGGTCATGTTGGTAGAGAAATCGAAGCGGCAGGAACGATTTCAAAATTTGATTTGTCTTTCCGTTTTACGGAAACTGCTACAGATTACCAACTGATCATTGAATATGCGAAAGAGCTGTTCCAAGCTGAAAGCATCAGCTATATGTTGGCACATTTCCTTGTTTTATTGGAAGACGCACTTGATCATTCGGATAAAGCAATCAAAGAGCTTGTGTTGATCGATGAGGAAGAAAAGAATACTGTGATGAAGCAATTCAACGGCTCAAAAGCAGTCGTTGATTTAGAACAAACTGTGGTCACAAGCTTTGAAGAGCAAGTAACACAAGTCACCAATCAGGCTGCTCTAGTTTATCATTCACAAACGCTCACATATGGTGAATTGAATCAACGAGCGAACCAAATCGCCCACTACTTGAGAAATAGGGGGATAGAAAGAGATGATTTGGTTGCTGTCATTGCGGATCGCAGTTTTGAGATGCTTGTAAGTATTCTAGGAATCATCAAAGCGGGTGGAGCCTATGTGCCGATCGATCCGGATGCACCAGAGGAGCGCAAAAAATATCTTTTGACTGATGCCCAGCCCAAAGTCATATTGACAACCTTTGACCTTCCAAATGAGCTTTATGGCATACCGGTGGTTTCTGCTACTCAGGAGACGTTCGATGTCTTCAGTAAAGAAAACCCAGCGAGGATCAATAAAAGTAATGATTTGCTGTACTGTATCTATACTTCTGGAACGACTGGCAAGCCAAAAGGGGTGTTGGTTGAGCACAAGGGAATACTCAATGTGAAACAGTATTTCCATGAGTCGTTAGGTCTCACTAATGAGGACCAGATGCTCCAATTCTCAAACTATGTTTTTGATGCTTCGGCACTCGAAATATTTACAGCACTTCTAAACGGTTCAACGCTTCACCTTATCGATACAGACCAATTGAAAAATCCAACGGTGATCGAAAATTATTTAGAAGAACAGATCAGCTTTGCCATTTTACCACCACAATATGCAGCCAGCATCCAAATCAGAAATGTGGCTACTGTGATGACAGGTGGTTCTGTCGCGACGCGTAAGATCATTTCAGCAGAAAGCGGAAATACAATCGAACACTATCTGAATGCTTACGGACCAACAGAAGCAACAGTTTATACAACAAGCTGGTCTTATCGAAAACAGGAAAGTACTACCGTTACAGAGCTGCCGGAACAACTGTCGATCGGTAAACCGATCACAAATGTAGAGGTATATATCGTAGAAGGAGAACAGCTTTGTGGTGTAGGGATTATCGGAGAACTGTGCATCAGTGGCATCAGTCTGGCGAGGGGCTATCTCAATCGTCCGGAACAAACAGCCGCCGCATTTATTGACCACCCATTTGGAGAAGGAAAGCTCTATCGCTCCGGTGATTTGGCTCGTTGGCTGCCTGATGGCAATTTAGAATACCTCGGTCGTGTAGATGAGCAAGTGAAGATCAGGGGCTATCGTATTGAGCCAGGTGAAATAGAAAGTATCTTGCGAAGTGCTGACTTTATCCAAGATGCTGCAGTCATTGTAGACCATTCAAATCAAGAGCCGCAATTAGCCGCCTATTTTGTCAGCCCTTCACACGTATCATTGTCGGAGCTTAGGAATTATCTTGCAGGACAACTACCTGAATATATGATTCCTGCAGCAATTATGCAGCTTGATGAGATTCCAGTAACACCTAATGGAAAATTAGATAAAAAAGCTTTGCCAGCAATCGACACTGTAGGGAACGAACCACTTGTTCAACCCAAAAATGCTATAGAAGAGCAGCTTGTTTATGTATTCCAAGAGGTATTGGGGCTGGCAGAAGTTGGAACAAACCAACACTTCTTATCCCTTGGCGGCGATTCTATCAAAGCAATTCGTATCGCAGCAAAAATCAGAGAGAATGGGTATGAGATTTTAGTCAAAGATATTCTTCAGTACTCGACGATTGAACAAATCAGTCAGCAGGTGCAGACAAGTAGTGGAAGTAATTCCGTAGCATCACAGGAAGAGCAAAGTGGTCCAGTCTTATTATCTACCGCTCAAAGGCATTTACTAGAGGCACCAATGATCGAAAACCATGTGCTTCATTTACACTTTGATCGTGTGCTGGATAACCAATTACTAGCTGCTGCCTTTGATGGATTGATTCGACACCATGACATGCTGCGTACAAAGTACGTCAATGACCAACAAGAAATTCAAGCGATTGCCGAAACAAACGCATTCGAGCTTGTAGCAACGATTTGCCAAGAAGGAGATCGTCAAGCGGTATTGGCACAAGTAGAAAATGAGCAAAAATTACTTGCTCAACAAAATAGAGATATCTTGCTAAATGGGCATTTTCTGCAATTCACTGAAGAAAGTGATCTTGTAATTAGTATATCGCCATTCATCGCAGACGAGCGATCTGTTCAGATTTTACTTGAAGATTTGATTGCAATTTACAGAGGATTGGAAGAAACCGGGCAAACGATCCTTCCGGAAAAAACATGGCCCTTCAGTACTTGGATCGAAGCCAATCCGCTACAGCAAACATCGTTACTACTATCAGAAACAACGAAGCAAAAGAGAAAAACAGGCCCTAGAAGTCATGCGCAGAAATGCTGGCCAATGACAGATTTCATTGAGCAATTGGAAGTGGCAAATCAAGCCTATTCAACAACAACGGAGGAATTACTTTTATCTGCCCTTGCTGAAGCCTTTGAGGAGTGGCAGCAGCAAGAAGCAGTAGAAGTGATTCTCGACAAAAACGGTAGATATCATGAGGCCGAGAGGTTCGATCGAACCATCGGACAATTTACAGAGCTTCAATCCATCCAATTACAGAATGGATTGAACACAACAGAAACGATCCTCCAAACAAAAGAGTATATGCGAAGAGGACAGCAAACAGACAAGGAAAAAGTTTTAGAGTTGACCAACCCAGTTCTATTCCGTTCAAAAGATCCGGAACAAGCGTTTCTGGATTCAGAAACAGAGAAGCTGTTCCATAAAACAGTAGGTATGAAACAGGTATACACACCAAGCTACACAGCGCTAGAATTGACTGTTGCTTTCACTAGCACAGAGGTTCAATTGCTTGTTGATTATGTAACGGAGGTGTTCTCTACTGAAGAGATTGAGGCCTTACAAGAAGAATATAAAAAAGCCCTGCTGCAGATTATTGATCATTGCTTAAAGCAGGAAGAATCATTAAGAACAGCGGAAGACTTTGACATATTCGATATGGAAGCTGATGAAATCGACTTATTGAATACGTTATTGGATTAATTGAAGGAATGGAACAGGTTTGGAATCGAGAGGGGATTGCTCATGGTACAAAAAATGAAGCAGCGGACAATCAACAAGAATGTCGCAGGGATATATGATTTAACAGCAATGCAGTCTGGCATGATTTATCACAAGTTATTAGATGAAACATCCAGTGAGTATTTTCTGCAACAAAGTTTTCAATTGAATGGGACGATCGATGAAGAAAAGCTGCTGGCAAGCATTCAGTTGTTAAATAGAAAATATGAAAGTTTGCGAACCATCTTTCTATATAGGAAAGCGGCCAAACCTAGACAAATCGTTTTGAACGAGAAAGAACAAGAAACAAGCACAATTGATTTAAGCGGATACGAAGAAGATATCCAGCAACAACGCTTGGAATCGATTAAGGAAGCAGATATTGCACGAGGCTTTGATTTGGAGAGAGATTCACTTCTTCGGGTCAGCTTTGTCCGCCTGAGTGAACAAAGGACTGTCATGATCTGGAGTGCCCATCATATTATTCTTGATGGCTGGTGCTTCTCCATATTGTTCAAGGATTTTATTCATTACTATAATAGCTTGCTAGCTGGCAAAAGCTTTGAGGTACTCAACGCAGAAGCTGAGCAAGAGAAAGCGACATTATTTTCTTTCAAAGAATATGTTGCTTGGCAAAAGCAGCAGGACGTAGAGCTTGGCATGAATTATTGGAAAGAAACACTAACTGATTATTCAGAGGTTGCTGAGATCCGCCCAATGTATACAGGCAATCCTGCTGACACACAACAGGTTCGAACTGAAAAAGTTACTCTTGATGAAGCCGTTTGCCAAACGCTTCATCAAGCAACACTCTCTATGCAGATCACCATGAGCTCGCTCATGGAGACTGCGTGGGGAATCACGTTGCAAAAGTATAATTGGACAGAGGATGTTGTTTTCGGAAAAATCGTGTCTGGGCGAAATGCGCCGCTAAAAGGGATCGAGGATGCCGTAGGTCTCTTTATCAATACGATTCCAGTTCGAGTAGATGCCCGAAATCAGCGAACACCGGCTCAGCTGCTTCAAAGTGTACAGCAGCAAGCCACAACTAGTAGTACGTTCGATTATTTCTCACTGGCTGACGTCCAACAGCAAAGCGAGCTCGGTAGTGACTTATTCAAAACGCTGTTCATGTATGAGAACTATTTCGATGCAGCAGCTTTTCAAGAAACAATGAGGGATATCGAGGTGGTTCCTGATTCAATGCGTGAACAAACGAACTACCCTCTTGCCATGAAAGTTTACCATGCAGCTGATACACAATCGCTAAGCTTAGAAGCTCTTTATGATCCTAAAATGTATGGCAGCGAAGAGATGAAGCAACTATTGGAAACCTTTAAGATGATCCTGATTCAAACGGCGACAAATCCAGAAGTGGAAATTACGCAGATGCCTTATTTAACAGAGTCTGAAAAGCAAAAAGTTCTTTACACATTCAATGAGACTGAAACTCCTTTTGCAAAGGGTAAAACCATGGTTGAACTATTTGAAGCCGAGGTAGCGAAGACACCTGAGAAGGTAGCAGTGATTTTTAAAGAGCAACAAGTAACCTATCAGGACTTGAACCAAAGAGCCAATCATTTAGCCATTCAGCTTCGTGAGCTGGGCATTCAACCGGATGATCGGGTGGCACTATTTACAGCTCGAAGTGTGGAGCTATTAGTTGCTATGCTAGGCGTGATCAAAGCTGGTGGAGCCTATGTGCCTATTGATCCAACTTTTCCAGAGGATCGGATTCAGTATATGTTGGATGACAGTGAAACGAAAGTCATTTTGACCGCCCATCGAACATTTCCAATAAAAACAGAGCTACCACTTATTGACTTATCTAGTACTATCGAGACCGATCACCCCTGTCAAAATCTTCCTATGGTAAATGCACCAACGGATTTATTCTGTTGCTTGTATACCTCCGGAACGACGGGTAAGCCGAAAGGCGTGATGCTGGAGCATCGAAATATTGTGAACTACTGTACTGGGAAAATGGCTTTTGGGGATTCCTTTTTAAGTCATCCAGATCCGACTTTTGTTTCTGTCACAACGTATTGTTTTGACATTTTTATCAAAGAAAGCTTTTTGCCCTTATTGAATCAGATCAAGATCGTTCTGGCAGATGAAGAAGAACAAGAAAGTCAATACTTGTTGGCTCAGCTCGTAGAGAAGCATCAAGCAAATCTACTGGTCACAACACCATCCAAAATGAAAATGTTCATGATGGATGAATCAAACTGCCGCTACATGCGTCATTTGACGACAATCATTCTTGGGGGAGAGGTCTTTCCCGGTACTTTGTATGAGCAGATGCGTGAAAATACAAATGCGCGAATATTTAACATGTGTGGTCCAACAGAAGCAACCGTTCTGATCGTCACGCATGAGGTGACCGATAGTGGGTACATCCCATTAGGAAAACCCGTCCCAAACAACCAGATTTATGTGATGAATAACGGACAGCTTTGTGGGATTGGAAAGCCGGGAGAGCTGTGTATTACCGGAGAAAATCTTGGGCGAGGCTATATGAAACGTCCGGAGCTGACTGCTGAAAAATTTGTCCCAAATCCTTATGGTCCAGGTAAACTGTATCATGCAGGTGATTTAGTTCGCTGGTTGCCTAATGGGGATTTAGAGTACCTTGGTCGAATTGATGAACAGGTGAAAATTCGTGGCTTCCGAGTGGAGTTAGGCGAGATTGAAAGTGTTCTTCGAAAACAGGAAGCGATCAGTAATGCAGCGGTTATCGTTAAAAATGATCGAAATGGAGACCGAGCAATCCACGCCTATATGGTATCTGAACAAGCAATCGACCTCCAACATATTCGTGAGGTGTTGAGAGAAGAGCTGCCGGAATTTATGATCCCACCTTATATGATGCAAATTGAGCATATTCCGGTCACGCCAACAGGAAAGGTCAGCCGTCGTGAATTACCAGAGATCCATACGCTATCAGAAGACAAGGAACGTGTGGCACCTATCAATGAGCTGCAACAGATTATTGCTGATATTTTTGCGGAAGTCCTGAATAGTGAAGCTGTCAGTATCACGGATAACTTTTTCGAAATCGGTGGTCATTCTCTTCGCGCAACTCAAGTAATCAATAAACTGGAAGCTGCAACGAAGGTACGTTTGCCTTTGCGGATGCTTTTCAGTTCGCCGACCGTTGAGCAATTAAGCGAGGTCGTGCAGCAGCAAAAGCAGGAGACAGATTATCAGCCAATTCCTAAAGCAAATGTGCAAGAGTATTATCCAATGTCTTCTGCACAGCGAAGAATTTACGTTATGAACGAGTTAAATGACTTAGGTGTTGCGTATAACCTACCCGCGGCCATTCGCTTTGATGGTCCAGTAGATGCAGTGAAAGTAAAAGCTGTGTTTGAACAATTAGTACAGCGCCATGAGATATTAAGAACCAGCTTCCATACGATCAACGGAGAAGCTGTTCAAAAAATCCATGAACAGACAGAACTAGCCTTTACGCATGATGAGTTGACACTAGAGGAGAAGGAACTGGCACAGCTGTTTGATCATTTTGTTCAACCATTCGATCTCTCTCAAGCACCATTGATGAGAGGCCGCTTGCTGACTCTATCAGAGCTAAAACATGTCTTATTTTTCGATATTCACCATATCATTGCAGATGCAATTTCAATCAATCAATTGTTTGAAGAATTTTCCGTTTTATATAACGATTCCTCCGCTACGCTCCCTGAACTTACGGTTTCCTATAAGGATTACAGTCAGTGGTTTGCGGAGAAAGGATTGGCAGAACAGCAAGAATTCTGGAAA
This sequence comes from Enterococcus sp. 9E7_DIV0242, assembly GCF_002140975.2. NCBI lineage: Bacteria > Bacillati > Bacillota > Bacilli > Lactobacillales > Enterococcaceae > Enterococcus > Candidatus Enterococcus clewellii. The sequence goes on along the minus strand of NZ_CP147247.1, from coordinate 406,588 downwards.
GAACACTTTAGCGGAGAGCTGCCGGTCCTTGATCTACCATTAGATCATCCACGACCTTTGCAGCCAACCTACCGTGGGGCTATGCTCAAAAAAACACTGGCACCTGAGCTAAAAAATGGTGTACTGCAATTGGCGCAAGCCCATGGAGCAACAGAATATATGGTTTTACTTTCAGCATGCATGCTGTTGCTTCACAAGCATAGTCGCCAAGAAGATATTATTGTCGGAACCTCGATTTCCGGAAGAACGCATAAGGATACCGAGAAAATCCTTGGTATGTTTGTTAATACACTGGCCATGCGAGGGAAACCAACACCAGAGAAATCATTTGATACCTTCTTACGTGAAATCAAAGAGGAAAGCTTGAAAGCTTATGAGCATCAAGAATATCCATTTGAGGAAGTGGTAGAGGATTTGGCATTAGCTAGAGATTTCTCTAGGAATCCCTTGTTTGATGTCATGTTCGTTCTACAGAATAACGAATCTGCCACTATCCATTTGAAGGACATTGAGGTCGAGGAGTTGACCTTGAACCATCCAGCTGCCAAGTTTGATCTGACATTCAATCTAATTGAGAAAAACGAAGGCTACGAATTAAGCGTTGAATATGCGACTGACTTATTTGATGAAGCAACGATTCACTATATGATTGCTCATTATGAGCAGCTGTTACAGGAGGTTACTCACAATGCCCAGCGCTCGATTCACTCGTTGAATGCTTTATCACTTGAAGAGCAGCAGCTTGTTCTTCAAACCTTTAATGATACAGAGACTCCTTCAGAAAAAGGAAAAACGATCGTTGAACTCTTCGAAGAGCAAGCTGCACGGACACCTGATAAGGTAGCTGTCGTCTTTAAAGAGCAGCAAGTAACTTACAGAGAGTTGAACCAGCGGGCGAACTGTCTTGCTTGGTATTTACGTTCAACAGGAATCAAGCCGGACGATCGTGTAGCTCTTTTCACGGCTCGAAGTGTGGAGTTGCTTGTGGCTATGTTAGGAGTCATCAAAGCTGGTGGAGCGTATGTACCGATCGATCCAAGCTATCCGGAAGAACGCATCCAATATATGTTGGAGGACAGCGAAGCAAAAGCCGTTTTGACTGCTCATAGAGAATTGCCGTTGGCTGTTACTATCCCAGTTATTGAGGTCACAACTCCTGATACTTGTACAGAGGTTCCGGATGTCAGTAATTTAGCAGCAGTGAATACCCCAACAGATTTATTTTGTTGTCTGTATACTTCCGGAACAACAGGTAAACCAAAAGGCGTGATGCTGGAGCACCGAAATATCGTGAACTATTGTACTGGAAAAATGGCCTTCGGGGATTCTTTCTTGAGCCATCCTAACCCAACCTTTGTTTCGGTCACGACGTATTGTTTTGACATTTTTATCAAAGAAAGCTTCTTGCCATTGCTGAACCAGATTAAAATCGTTTTGGCTGATGAAGAGGAGCAGGAGAGTCAGCATTTACTTGCACAGCTTGTAGAGAAGCATGAAGCGAATTTGCTGGTAACAACACCATCTAAAATGAAAATGTTCATGATGGATGAATCCAATTGTCACTACATGCGCCATTTTACAACGATTATTTTAGGGGGAGAGGTCTTTCCGGGAAGTTTGTATGAGCAGATGCGTAGACAAACAGATGCGCGAATTTTCAATATGTGTGGGCCGACAGAAGCAACCGTTCTGATTGTAACCCATGAAGTGACTGACAGTGCTTATATCCCATTAGGAAAACCTGTGCCGAACAATCAGATTTATGTGATGGATCATGGCGAGCTTTGTGGTGTAGGTATGCCAGGGGAATTATGTATTGCTGGAGAAAATCTTGGACGAGGCTATATGAAGCGTCCGGAGCTGACTGCTGAGAAGTTCATACCAAACCCGTACGGTCCCGGCCAGTTGTATCATGCAGGAGATCTCGTCCGTTGGTTACCAAATGGTGATTTAGAATACTTGGGTCGAATTGATGATCAGGTCAAAATACGCGGCTTGCGTGTTGAGCTGGGAGAAATTGAAAGTGTACTACGCAGACAAGCTCGCATTACCAATGCTGCAGTTGTCGTTAAACCGGATCATACAGAGGAGCCGGCGATCCATGCTTACTTGGTCAGTCCTGAGACTCTTGATCTATCTCACTTGCGCGAAGTATTGAGACAAGAACTACCTGATTTTATGGTGCCGCCTTATATGCTGCAGCTAGAGGAGATTCCTGTAACACCAACAGGAAAGGTTGACAAACGCCGATTACCTCAAATAGAAATTTCGACAGAACGAGCGTATGTTTCACCGAGCAATGACATGGAACACGCTCTTGTGACTGTTTTTGAAGAGGTGCTAGCCGTATCACCAATTGGCATCACGGACAGCTTTTTCGAACTTGGCGGTGATTCAATCAAAGCCATTCGAGCCGTTTCAAAAATGAGAGAAAAAGGGTTTGAAGTCAGCGTGAAGGATATCATGCAGCTTTATACAGTCCAATCGATTGCTCTGCGGATCACCAAAGCCGCAGTAGTTGTATATGCGCAAGGAGAAGTGACGGGTCCTGTTGCCTTGACACCTGTACAAAAACACTTCTTCCAAACAGCTCATAAACACCCGGAACACTTCAATCAGTCATTGATGTTGCGAGCAGCTGAACGGATGGATAATGTGGTATTGAAAGCAGCCTTTGATAAAGTAGTCGCACACCACGACCAACTAAGAAGTGTGTATAAAAATGGGCAACAACGCATTCAGAGTACAGAAGACAGCTTACTTGTAGAAGTCCAAACTGTAGACTGGCGAAAAGAAATAGACGTCACAGAAAAAATTAAAAAAGGAAATACACGTATCCAATCTAGCATGAACCTTGAAAAAGGCCCGTTGGTGAAAGCCGTACTGTATCGCCTTAAAGAAGCAGATGAACTCTTTATCTGCATTCATCACTTGGTTGTAGACGCAGTATCTTGGCAGATTATTTTAGAAGATTTAGCGACAAGCTATCAGCAGCTGCTACAGCAAGGAACCGTTCAATTACCTGAAAAAACTGCTGCGTTCGATCAATGGGCGACTGCTTTAGAAAGGCATAGTCAAAGTGTTGAGCTCAAAAAAGAAGTGCCATTCTGGGAGAACATCGCAGAAGAAATCACTGATATGCAGACAGTTACTGTAACTTCAAATACTGAAGTTGAGCCGATGTACAAGGAAGCACATCTGGAAATAGGGCAGGACACTACTGAAGCACTCCTTTATCAAGCAGGGAAAGCCTATGGAACGGAAATCAACGATTTATTATTGACTGGTTTAAGCCAAGCTGCTTCTCAATGGCTTGGAAAAGATAAAATCAGTGTACAATTGGAAAGTCACGGTCGGGAAAAAATACCGAATTCTCCGGATATCGATCGAACAGTGGGCTGGTTTACCAGCTTATATCCATTGGTATTAACAAACCAAGAGACTCTAAAAGAGACGATTGTCCATACGAAAGAGATGCTAAGAAAAGTACCTGATAATGGATTAGGCTATGGCATCATCCGTTATAACAGCGAGTATGAGCTGCCGGAAATCCAGACGGAAATCGCCTTTAATTATCTTGGGAACAATAAGCAGGAAGCTTCGGTTTTCTTCCAGCAATCTATTTATAGCACGGGCGATAACATTTCTTGTCAAAATAAGATGGATCAGCCGTTGACGATTAATTGTTCGATCATCGATGAGCAATTGAAAATCACAATGATCTACGATGCGCTTAACTATACGGAGAAGGCTATTGCTGATTTCTCTGATAATTTCAAAAATAGCCTTCATGAGCTGACCAAGCATTGCTTGGCTCAAAAAGAACGCGTACTCACTGCTTCTGATTTTAGTCTGGATATGCCAGCAGAAGAGTTCGAACTGCTAAAACAGCAAGTCGACTTAGATGAGGTAGATGCGGTTTATCCGTTAAGCCCGATGCAGTCAGGTATTTTGTATCATCGACTAAAAAATGAACGCTCCGGAGAATACTTCATGCAGCAAATTCTCCGCTTGACTGTTCCAGCAGATATAGACACATTGCGCCAAAGCTTCAAGTTATTGCAGTACAAGTATCCTGTTCTAAGAACAAAAATCGTGTTTAAAGACTTGATCCATCCAGTCCAGGCTGTGATGAAAACACTGGAACTGGAAGCAACTGTGATCGATGTATCGGAAACAGAAAACGAACGTAAAACAGTGATTGAAGCCGATGTCGAAAGAGGTTTTGACTTTGACACAGATTCTTTGATACGACTGACGGTTCAGCGTTCTAAAGAGGAGACCTTATTGATTTGGAGTGCCCATCATATTATTTTAGATGGCTGGTGTTTCCCGATTTTATTCAAGGATTTTATGGAAAACTATCAAGCACTCGCAGAAGGTAGGGCAATGGCTGCTTTAGCTGAAAAAGCGAAGGCAGAGGAGGCTACGCTACCCAATTATCAACAGTATATTCATTGGCAGCGAGCACAAGATAAAGAAGAGGCACTTAGCTATTGGCAAAGGTTGCTGGTCGATTACTCAGAAACAGCAGAAATCATCCCAATGCTAGGGGGGAGGGAAGAGACCCAAGAGCAGGTAGCGGCTGCACAGGTCATGTTGACGAAAGAAGAGAGTGGACGACTACAAGAGTTGTCTGTTAAAAACCAACTAACACTAAGCAGCATTTTGGAAACCGCTTGGGGATTGACCCTGCATTACCTAAATCATACAAAGGATGCTGTTTTCGGGAAAGTTGTCTCCGGACGAAATGTGCCACTGACAGACATCGAAAAAGCAGTCGGACTATTTATCAACACTGTTCCTGTTCGTGTAACTGCTGAAAAAGATCGATCCCTCCTTGAGCTTTTAAAAGAGGTGCAGCAGCAGTCCATTGAAAGCAGTAGCTATGATTACCTTTCCTTAGCAGAGGTGCAACAGCAAAGTAGTTTGGGCTCTGAGCTATTCAAAACGTTGTTCATTTTTGAAAACTACTACATTGATGAAACGGTTCGTCAATCTGTAGAACAGGGAACTGCATTTGAGACAAAAGCAGTTAGAGAGCAAACGAATTACCCGATCACGGTCAAAGTCTTCATGAATGAGCAATTAACGATCGAAGTGCTCTATGATCCAGCTATTTATAAAAATGAAGAAATTCAATTGATTGTAAAACGAATGAAGCAGCTTGTTCAAGCCATGCTGATGGAGCCGAACCAAACCCTTCGTCAACTATCCTTATTGGATGATGCTGAAACACAGCTTGTTCTGACGACCTTCAATGATACAGAGACACCTTATGCAAAAGGGAAAACAATGGTTGAATTGTTTGAAGCAGAAGTAGCGAAAGTACCGCAAAAAACTGCACTTGTCTTTAAAGAGCAAGAAATCACTTATGACGCGTTGAATCAGCGGGCAAATCAGTTAGCTGTAAAACTTCGTGAAATGGGCCTTCAGCCAGATGACCGGGTGGCCTTGTTCACTGCTCGAAGTGTAGAGCTTTTGGTTGCTATGCTAGGCGTTATTAAAGCCGGCGGTGCCTATGTGCCGATCGATCCAAGTTATCCAGAGGAACGAATCACCTATATGTTGGAAGATAGTCAACCGAAAGCCATTTTGACGGCACATCGTGTCCTACCAATAGTAACAGAGATTCCGGTGATCGATTTATACGAGAATCCCGAATTGGCTCAATTACCAACAAAAAATCTACCTGGGGTCAATCAACCGACAGATCTGTTTTGCTGTCTCTATACGTCCGGAACAACTGGAAAACCAAAAGGGGCTATGTTGGAGCATCGAAATATTGTCAATTACTGTACAGGAAAAATGGCCTTTGGAGATTCCATGCTGAGCCATCCGGAACCAACCTTTATTTCTGTGACAACCTACTGTTTTGATGTATTTATCAAAGAAAGCTTCTTGCCACTCTTGAATCAAATCAAGATTGTCTTGGCAGACGAAGAAGAGCAGGAAAGTCAGGCACTTCTGGCTCAACTGGTCGAACAAAGTAAAGCAAACTTAATGGTAACGACTCCGTCTAAAATGAAAATGTTCATGATGGATGAAGAAAATTGTGCATATATGCGTCATTTGACAACCATCGTTTTAGGTGGAGAAGTCTTCCCAGGCGCCTTGTATGAGCAAATGCGCAGACACACGGATGCTCGAATATTCAATATGTGTGGGCCAACAGAAGCAACCGTTCTGATCGTGACACATGAAGTCACTGACAGTAGCTATATTCCGTTAGGAAAACCGGTACCGAATAACCAAATTTATGTCTTGAATGAGGGACAACTGTGTGGTGTAGGTATGCCGGGAGAACTGTGTATTACAGGGGAAAACCTCGGGCGCGGGTATATGAATAGACCTGAATTGACCGCTGAAAAGTTTGTACCAAATCCATTCGGTTCTGGTCAGATGTATCATGCCGGTGACCTCGTTCGTTGGTTACCAAACGGTGTCTTGGAATATATGGGTCGGATGGACGATCAGGTGAAAATTCGCGGCTTAAGAGTGGAGCTTGGAGAAATCGAAAGTGTCCTGCGGAAGCAAACACATATCCAGAATGCCGCAGTCGTTGTTAAACCAGATCATACTGGAGAATCTGCTATCCACGCCTACATGGTCAGCCAAGAAAACCTGCAGTTGCCACAACTGCGCGAAGCTTTACGAAGTGAATTGCCTGATTACATGGTGCCATCCTATATGATGCAATTAGACGAAATACCGGTAACTGCTACTGGGAAAGTAGACAAGCACAGCTTACCTCAAATAGAACTGAAAACTGATCGACAATACGAAGCTCCTATTGGAAGCAATGAAGAGATGTTGGCGGCAATGTTTGAAAAGGTTTTGAGTGTACCACAAATCAGCCGAACAGATGATTTCTTTGAGCTTGGCGGCGATTCAATCAAAGCCATCAGTATTTTATCCTTATTGACGAAGGAACAAATAAAGCTATCTGTCCGAGATATTTTCCAATACAGAAGCGTGAAGGAGCTTGGAAATAAACTAGCGGAGCTTCAAGCTGAAGCAGCTCGAAGCGTAGAAACAGCAGATGCGACTGAGCTATCCTTAAAAACTGCGGTATCAATTGATGAACAACTACAGCAGGCATTAAGCCAAGCTGTGAAGTATAGTGAGGAGGTCCTTTCAGCAGACACTGCGTTGACTACAACCCTGTCTGCCTCTCAAAATGCCTTATATGCAATGGATGTCATGGGTTCTTTTGGACGAATTCAGGTAAATCGTTCGTGGGATAAAGCGCAGTTTATTACTATCTGGAACACGCTCCTACAAGAACAAGAGATGTTGCGTAGCCAGATCGATCCGGCACAAGGAACGATGAAATTAATGGAATCAACACAAATCCAGACAATTCCATTCATTGACCTTTCTGTTTATCCGGCAGAAGAAAGAGCACAGCATCTTAAGAAAATCGAGGGACAGATTGAATGCTACAGCAATCCTGACTATCCTATTCATGACGATTTGACGCATCATTTATTTGTTGTAAAATGGCATGCGCAAAAATATGAAGTCCTGCTTCCGGTATCTCATTTGGTCTTTGATGGCTTTAGTAGCGAGATTCTCAACGCCAGGTTCCATGAGTTATTAGCGATGGACAACCCAATAGCAGCTGAAATTGCGCACTATACAGACTACACGCAGCTTCTGGAAGCGGGACCTGTATCCGCTACTGAAGCAGAACTAATTGAGGCAATGGAACTTTCTGATTTCGATCGAGCCTTGACCGATTACCAAACAACTAAAGCGAAAACTGCCCATACCTGGGTGACTTATCATCACGATATGTCTAAGTATGCATTAGCAGAGGATGAAGGTTTCCGTTTAGCTGAGCATTTGTATCTGAGTGCTTTGAGACATACGTTCTCAACTATCGATATTCCGCTTTTGATGATTCAAATTGGCAGAAGTTATGGAAAACAGCAGTTTACAGAACAAATCGGCAGTTATATAGATCTATTGCCGCTAACAGTGAAAGCGGGACAAACACAATCATTGACTGAAAAAAGTCGAAATAGTCTAAGCTATATGAGTGCACATCATGTACATCTGTTGACATTAATGGAAAATCAAGCATTGCAGCAACAATACCCGAATGTAGCAGAAATCGTGAATAGAATAGATTTAGCTGATTTACCAACACAAATCGTCAATTTCCTGATGATGTTTGATCAGGAAAACAGCTTGTTCGATGAACGCCAACTGTTAGCAAATGACGAAGCAGTTGGAACAACCAATAGTAGAAAAGTAGCAAATATTCTTCACACAACAGACCAAATTATTTTGACAAATCTAGAGTGTAAAAGTGGTGCAGAAAAAGAACTGATTGAAACGCTTGATTTCGAGCTGAAACAGTTTATTCGTTCACTGAAAGAGAAATAATAACTCGTTTCGGCGGCTGGACCCTCTGTCGTCCGCCGAAACGAATTCATTTTACACATCTATGTAAACAATACGTAACAGGAGGTATTTTAATGGGAACAATCGACATACTTTGTCTCCCTTACGCTGGAGGATCTGCAGCCATTTTAACGGATGTACTAGCTGGGGAGCTGGATAACAAGAGATTTACTCTTGTCCCTTTGGAGTTACCAGGACGGGGGATGCGTTTTGGTGAAGAATGTGCGCTATCAACAGAGGAGCTGTTCAAGGCGCTCGAATCGACCTTGTCACAGTATACTCAGCAGGATAAGCCGTACTATCTTCTTGGTCATAGCATGGGGGGAGAGCTTCTGCCTCACCTTTATCATATGATCACAAAACGCGGCGGAACTCCCCCAAAAGGGCTAATTATCTGTGGGGCGGAACCGCCAGAGCACTTAACACTGGCGGAGACAGATGAAGCTTCACTTCTAGATGAAATGAAGAAAGGAGGTGCGACATCTGAAGAGTTCTTTGAAAGTCCGGAGCTGGTAGAACTATTTTTACCGATTGTTCAAGCTGACTATCGTTTATTGAACTCATTAGTGTCACAGATACCAGAACCGGTAGATGGAGAGTTACTTGTCATCAACGGGAAAGAAGATGCAGATGCTTTAGAACATCATGAAGACTGGCAAAAATATACAACAGCCGAATGCAGATTCTTCCAAGTAGAGGGCGGTCACTTCTTTATCACAGAAAATACGGAAACGGCAGCAGTTATTAATCAGTATGCATAAAAAAATACGAAAAATAGATGAAATGACTGCTACTGAGTACAGTTCATATCTATTCAAACGAAAAGGGGATTTTATTAAATGAACGTTCTAAATATTACACCAAGAGGGCATTGTTATGGCGTTGTTGATGCGTTAGTTTTATCTAAAAATGTGGTGAAGGACACAAGCTTACCAAGACCAATCTATTCACTTGGGTATGTCGTGCATAACACGATCGTGGCCAAAGCATTTGAAGAAGCAGGAATCATCGTGATGGAAGGCGATCGAGAAGAAATGCTGGAAAAAATCGATTCCGGTACAGTTATTTTTACCGCACACGGGGTTTCTCCTAAAGTGAGAGAGATTGCTGCAGCAAAAAATCTGGCGGTTGTTGATACAACCTGTCCGGAAGTTGCAATTATTCATGAAATCGTAGCACAAAGAGTTGAAGATGGTTTTGATGTCCTCTATATAGGCATGGCGGGTCACCCGGAAGCCGTTGGAACAATTGGGATCAATCCTGAAAAAGTTCATTTGATAACATCACTTGAGGATGCGGAAGCAATTGAGCTTGATAATGATAAGATTTACATTTCAAATGAAACAACCATGAGTCAATGGGATGTAGAAGAAATGACAGAACACCTAATGAACAAGTTTCCAAATGCTATTTACAACAAAGATATTTGCAGTGCGACAATCGAGCGTCAAGCAGCTGTAGTAGAGCAAGCCGGCGATTGTGACTTGCTGTTAGTCGTAGGGGATGCGAAAAGTAACAACAGTAATCGTTTGGCACAGGTATCGATCGAGCAAGCAGGGACGCCCGCTCATTTGATCGAAGATATTTCTGATATCAAGATTGAGTGGCTGAAGGATGTCAATGTTGTTGGCGTAACCGGTGGTGCATCCACACCGACCTACGTTATCCGTGAAACCGTACAATTTTTAACTCAATTTGACTATGGCGACCCTATGACGTGGGACCGCGAAAGCCAATGTACCTCTGATAAGGTGTTACCAAAGGGGAGTACAAAAGAAATCAGTCATTCCAGAGAACGAAAAATGGAACAGCTAAGAGATCGTTACATGCAAATACATGCATAAGACTAGCTATTGAATCAGTAAGAAAACTCTGAATACAAAAAAAGAAGTATCGTGATGTCATTTTCACGGTACTTCTTTTTTGATAGTATATGAAATTAAGTGAGATGGACTCCTTTATCTACATAAACAATATCTCCAATAATCCCACTTGAAAGAGGGCTCATAAGAAACGCGCAAGTATTACCAACTTCCTCAATCGTCACACCCACCTTATCAGGTGTCCGATCCTCAGAAAGCTGAATCAGCTTTTGATAATCCTTTACACCTGTCACAGCTAATGTTTTGATGGCTCCGGCAGAAATCCCGTTCACACGTACACCTTTAGGAGCTAGCTCAGCTGCCAAATAACGAATAGCAGCTTCTAACGCCGCTTTAGCGATCCCCATCATATTATAATTCGGGATTGCACGTACAGCTCCTAAATAAGATAAACTCACAATTGCACTATTTTCGTTTAATATTGGTAAGGCATATTTAGAAACAGCGAGAAGAGAATAGCTGCTGATATCTTGCGCAAGAGCATAGCCATCTCGGCTGATATCGGTCACATCTCCAGAAAGCTCCTCTTTTTTAGCAAAAGCTACAGAATGGACGACACCATCAATTTTTCCAACTGTATTTTCAATTGTTTCAAATGCTGTAGCGATACTATCATCACTAGCCACGTCACATTCAACCAGTAAAGCTGAAGCATCTACCAGCTTTTCCACTGATTTTTTCATGCGCCCATTTTGATAGGTATAGATAAGCTCTGCGCCTTGCTCTAGCATTGCATTGGCACAGCCCATAGCAATACTGCGTTTATTAGCCACACCCATAATTACAATCTTTTTACCCTCTAAAAATCCCATGTATGATTATTCCTCCTAATTAACGTTTAAATTAACCATTGTTTATTTTGTGGTCACAGCTTCAACAGGTGAAAGCTCTAATCACTATTATTCAATAAAATACTTTGATTGTCAAAATAATTATTCTCAGTCCTGCCATATAATAAACAAAAATGAAGTGAACAACTTTTTATAGAGAAATCAAAGGAAGGAACTTATCGTTGAGAATGAAAAAAGAGTGTAGAAATAGAAGTATTTTTTATGATACTATAAGCGATGGTTAGGGAAGGGGAGTAGTAAAAATGAAATTAGTGATTTTAGGGCATAGCGGTTGCGGCAAGTCAACCCTTGCAAAATATATAGCTGAAACAAAACAAATGCCACTGCTGCATTTGGATCAGGTTTATTTTGATCGAGACTGGCAAATCAGAGAACAAGAAGAGGCCCTCACAATAGTAAAAAATCATTTGAATCAAGAGAGCTGGATCATTGAGGGCAACTATCAAAGCCTCTATCAAAAAGATCGCCTGGAACAAGCAGATCAAATTATTTTTTTGGATTTCCCGCGTTTGGTTTGCTTAAAAAGAATTATTCAACGGTACAAGACATATCGCGGCAAGACTCGACCGGATGTCACAGATGGTTGTATAGAAAAATTAGATGCTGAATTCATTTGGTGGATTCTCTATAAAGGAAGAGATAAGAAAAAGCGAGATGCGTTTAAAAAGATCACAACTACTTATGAAGAAAAGCTAGTGGTTATAAAAAACCAAAAAGAACTGGATACTTTTTATGATCAACTGATGTGAGGAATAGTGGATGTGTATTTACAGCGCTTGATATAAAATTCTTTGTTCTAGTTTACATAATATATATTATACGAAGTTGTTTTAAGGTGGCACTTGTCAATACTAAGTGCAACATCTTAAACAAATCTTAATAACATTCTTAATGGTTTTCATTATACAATTTTGTTCCGCTTTTTTAAACGGTTTGCTTGAAAATGCTTTTCATTGAATAACATTGTTTTATATTTTAGCGTACTCCAAATGGAATTTATGGTTTGCTGACTTCCATTTGAACAGTTTTCTTGGCCGATTGTTGATTTCATTTGTTGATTGATCGATCTTTAACTGGGATACTTTATTGAAGTCTGTAGGCTTTGGAAAATACTCTCTTAGTAGTCCATTATGGTATTCGTTTGATCCACGTTCGTGTGGCGCATATGGGTGCGCATAATATGTTTTAATACCATAGGTATCTTCCATGTGTTTTACATTATGGAAGTTCACGAATTCAATACCACGATCACAGGTAATTGATTTCACACCTGAGGGATACATTTCAACCAAGCGTTCCATAGCTGCCAACATACAAGCACCGTCTTTTCGAGTCATTTTAATGGCCACATAATGCCGTGATTTACGTTCTACGAACGTTGCTAGACAAGTTTCTACACCACGCTTAGAGAGTACTGTATCAGCTTCCCAATGACCAAAATCAGTTCTTAGAATAGTTGCTTCAGGTCGATCAGTGACTAAGCGATTCTCATAGAATTGTGGTGATGGAGTTTTCTTCAGTAATCTACCGCTATATTTTCTCCGGTATCTCTTCCCTTTCAGTCGTAGCTTCTTTATTGGAAACTTGATCAAACCAGAATAAATCCAGTTGTAGATGGTATTTGTAGATACATTGATGCTGCGTACACTGTTTGCTATCTGTTCTGGAGAGTATTTCTTCTTCAAGTATTTCAAAATAGTTTTTGTATTATGTACAGTTGCTTTTGTAGTTGTTCCACAGTTTCTTTTTCTCATGCGAGCCAAATTACCAGCACTTGAAGCCTGATAGCGCAATGCTGCCAGGCTGTTTGCTTTTCTCTCTTCGCTGTTTCTCCGGATTTCTCTGGAGATTGTTGATCGATGCCGGTCTAAACGTCTTGCTATCTCAGCCTGAGACAAACCTTCGTCTAAGTATGCTTCGATTTTTCCTCGTTCCTCAGCTGTTAAATGTTGATAAGTTGACATGAACAATTACACTCTCCTTTTGTATAGTTTAAATTACTTTGCTGCCGGAATAAAAGGAAGCCTGGTATAACAGACTTCCTTTCCTTTACATGAATAAGAGTCTTACCAAATAGAGAACTAACAGATTATTTCCTATTTTTCTCATAGGTTTTCAAATTCTTTCCAAATCTATAAACCAAAAACAGTGAACGTAAGTATAAATCAACGGCTATAGATAGCCAAATTCCTGCAATCCCCATATTCAATACTTTCGAAAGAAGAATAACTCCCACCACTCGGACACCCCACATTCCAAGGGCGGTACTATACAATGGTGCTTTAGTATCCCCCATTCCCTGAAGAGCACCTGTGGTGATTAAACTTATTGCCAACCCTGGCTGAGCGAAAGCATCAATTTTTAAAGCAATAATGATTTGTCGAATAGCTTCCTGATCGTCAGTAAATAAAGAAGCGAAGAATGGTGCGCCAAAGAAAAGAATCACACCAAGGGTTGACATGACGATTACCCCATATCTTACAGATGAGTAAGCATATTCCTTCGTCTGCTTATAGTTCTTAGCACCGATACTGTTTCCAACCAGAGTAGTTGCTGCTGTCGCTAATCCATAACCAGGCATGTAAGTAAAGCTTTCAATGTTCCCGGCAATTGAATGGGCAGCGAATGTCTTAGCGCCAATACTGACAATTAAACCAAAATAAACAACCTGTCCCAGTCGCATAACCAAACGTTCTAATGCAGCTGGAATAGAAATATCGATCAGCGGTTTGAAATTGCTCTTTGAAAATAAGTTAGGTAAATCAATTGGACTTTGGGACTGTTGCACCTTTCTGTAAAGCAGTACACAACCAATCACTCGTGATAGAACTGTCCCAATCGCTGTACCCAGTACACCTAGAGCTGGAATTGGACCAAACCCAAAAATCAAAATGTAATCAATCACGATATTCCCAATATTTACTACAACACTTATTTCCATAGGTGATTTTGTATCACCAGTTGCACGTAGGATGCTCCCAAAAATAGTCATTAAAGCGATAAACACAGAAGCTCCCCCAACAACCAGAAAAAACTGCATTCCGGAATCTAAGACTTCCGCTGATGCACCCATAATCCCTAATAACGGGCGGCCAAACAGGATGGAGATCACACCTAAAAAAAGCCCGATCAAGATGGCCAAGATCACCGATTGGTTGGTAATAGTCTGTGCTTCTTTTCCCTTGCCGGCACCAATTTTTTGAGCGATCAACGCAGATGTTCCTACTCCTAAAGCAATAAACAACGCTAGATACACGTTTAAAATGGTATTCGCGACACCAACGGCTGTTACAGCTAATAGTCCGATTTTGGAAATCATAAGAGTATCGATGAAGCCAACAAGTGTTTGAAGAACATTCTCTATAGTTGCTGGTAATGCTAAGCAAATGATTTTGTTTTCCTTCCATGTATTCATACATATCACCTACTACTTTCCTAATTACAACATTTTACTGTATTGCTGAATGGCCCGTCTAAGACTTGCGAGCTCTTTTTCAGTCTGGCCTGATTGAACGGCGTCCATAAATGTGTGATCGGCATGAGCTTCTAAAAGGATCTGACTGACTTTTTGAAGAGCAGATCTAGCAGAATTCAATTGGATGATTACTTCGTCGTAAGGACGTTCTTCAATAATCATGTTTTTAATTCCACCTACCTGTCCTTCGATTCTATTGATGCGCTTAACTAAATTACCTACTTCATGATCTGGATGATGTGACATATAGTTCACTCCTTAATTAATATATAGAGCATACCCCTATACCCTATATGTTAATACGAAGCTTCAGTAATTTCAAGCTTCCTCATTCCATAACAAAAATACCCAACAGAGGCATGGTGAATGTTGCACTTTATTCTGACATGTAGGAGTTGTTTTTAAAAGGAGTTGTTTCGAACTGTTTTGAAGTTGCGCATAATATTGACACAAGCGCAACTTCTTCTTTTATAGCAACTCTGCTCAGCTTTATCCGGTGAAATCATTCTTGTAATCATTGATAAATTCTTTGATATTCCTTGGCGAGTGTTTCAAAACCTTCTCTACAGTATTCGTTACTTTTTTCGCATTTCCCAACTGAGTAATTAGATAAAGCATCACCATAACATTTACATACTCTTTAGGAATTCCTCTCTTTATCATAACTCGTCGAAATTTTAACAAACCAGGCTTACTATATGTTATTTCTACTCCTAAAATATTACTCATATCTTTGGCTATTTCGTTATAAGTCAGAGCTTCTGGACCAGTCAGCTCTAATTCTTGATTGATATAATTTGAATCTGTTAAGCAAACAGCTGCTACTTCTCCAATGTCTCTGGTATCAATAAAACTAGTTTTCGCATGACCAGCAGGAATGAAAAGATCATGCTGAATTTTTATGTCTTCCAGATGTGTTGTAGTTAAATTTTGCATAAAGAAGCTTGGGCGAATAAAGGTATAAGGTATTTCTAGCTGGCGAATCATTTTTTCGATTTTGTGATGTGGGGTAACTGGATTTTTCTCAACACCAATAAGTGAAACAAAAACAATTTGCTGAAGCTTTTGTTGATTAGCATAGGATAAAAATGGGAACATGTCTTCTTTAGGGGTAGATAATTGAGGTGGTCGAACAAAAAACACTTTGTTCACGCCAATAAATGCCTCTGGAAATGTATTCGGATCAAGAAAGTCAAAGTGAACAAAGCTCAGATTATTTAAATGCTCAAATTGTTCTTTTATGTTTGGTGAAATAGTACGAATCCCTACTTTAATTTTTAACTCTTTGTTTTTTGATAAACTTTCAATTAATGGAAATCCGATATTTCCAGTTCCCCCAATTATAAGTATATGATCCATTACGATTCCCCCACTTCATTCTTATTGATTTTCATTAGTAGCTGATTCAACTTTTGTTGTTCTTCGGAAGACAGTACAACTAAGTATTTACTAATAATTGTTTCACTTATGTCTTGGCATTCATTTAGCAGAACCTCCCCTAAATTAGTTAATGACAGGAACTTAGAGCGTTGATCTAAAGGATTATCATTTTTTACCAATAACTTTTTTAGTTCGAGTCTTTTCACAATTCCCGAAATTGTTGGTTTATCCATATCTAGAATGACTGCTAATTCTGCTGCAGTGCACCCTTTGCGTATAGACAATTGCTGAATAACTGCCCATTGTTGGATAGTCACCCCTTTTTTTATTAGAGCTTGATTCAGTGTATATTTTAAGTTTTTAGAAATGTTCATTAATAAATAGCCTGTGTCCATTATCTTTCTCCTTTCAATATAATTAGTGCGTTAATTATATAGTTAGTATACTAACTATATAAAGAGGATTTGTCAATATTAATCTTTCCATAACAAAAACACTCAACCAAAACATGCTGAGTGTTGCACTTTATCCATTTAAAAGTTCTTTTAAGGGCCCCTATCACCCTCTTAAATACAAATACATCATCAATCACATTGGCTCTAGCGTTCTATAATTGACAACTTATCGATTCTAATCATACCTAAAATGAAATTGAGGCTCATAGGACTTTACTTTGCGCTCTGCGTCAGAAAGCATAAATTCAACAAGCTCTTTTCCAATTTCATGTAATCGAAAATCAACAGAAGAAAAATCCATGGATTGACTATATGGTGTATTTCCTTCACCTATTATTTCATACTCTTGACCGTGATAAACTTGTTGTTCATTCAGGGCTTTGATAACGCCAGCAGCGATCTGATCACCACTAGTGTAAATCACTTCCGGTATTTCTCTTGTTGAAAAAGTTTGTTTGGCCCATTCGTATCCTTCTATAAACCCTTTGATTCCAACGAAATAATTTTCGTTCTCAATTGGTTCATCAAAATATTCTTTATACGCATTTATTTTATATCTTGAACTTTTACTAACCTTAGGATCTCTTTCTAATGTAAAAACAACATCCTTTTTTTCTGTTGATTTTAAATGAGCAAATAAGGTTTGATACCCTTTTTTTCTATCTGGATAAATCATTGAAATATCCGTATTTTCCAATTTCTCAGCAGAGACTATTTTCCCATAATTCTGTAGTTTTTCTGTAATTTCTTCTGGTGTATTGGTGGAAGCAAGGATCAAACCATCAACAACTTTCATTCTAAACATCTCATAATACGCTTGTTCTGCCATTGTTTCGTAATAACTCGGCAGAACCATTACACGATAATTCTTTTCTTTCGCATTCAACAAAATAGAATTGACCAACTCATCGTAGCAATAATCGTTAGCAGGTAATAAGATTCCTAATGTGTTGGTCTTCCCGGTACTAAGACTGATTGCATTGCCATTAGGAATATATCCTAGCTCATCAGCAACTGTTTTAACTCGTGCTCTTAAGTCATCTGACACATATTTTTCTGAATTTAACACTCTGGATACTGTTGTTTTTGATACTCCTGCAATTTTTGCAATATCTGAGATAGTCGCCATTTTTTATACTCCCCTTTTCCCCTTGACTTGGAACGCGTTCCATAGAATATAGTTACTTTATAATAAACTTTTATCGAATATAATGAAAGAAGGTAATTCAATATGAAAATCGAACATGTCGGACTTTGGGTAAATAATTTAGAAGAAATGAAGGCTTTTTATACAAAATACTTTGATGTAACGTCAACTGAACTATATCATAACCCTAAAACAGGTTTCCGTTCTTATTTCTTAAACTTTGAAGATGGCGCGCGATTGGAAATCCAACATAAAGAAGGGCTTGCAGCAGCCAATAATTTGGCTTTCGGTTTTGCCCACCTAGCAATTAAAGTTGGTGAAGTTGCTGATGTTGATAGAATGGCCACTCAGTTTATCAACGATGGGTTCGAAATTCTAAATGGACCACGTTGGACTGGCGATGGCTACTATGAAGCAGTTGTCTCTGATCCAGAAGGGAATCTACTTGAGTTAACAGTTTGAGTTAACAGTATAGGTAGAAAAAAATAATGTAGTCAATTTAGTAAATCTCTAACTTGTAAAAGCCTTGATTGATTATGATACCCATCAAGGCTTTTTTAGCTAGATATATCCATCTACTAAAAACTAGGATGCTACCTTCTCAGGCAAATTTTTCTTAATATATTCAAATAATCCTAAGCCAATTTCAAAGACTGTCCAGGTAACTCCTGAAAACTCAAAGGACCACCTTTGGCCACCCCAATATAAATCAAAGACCTGCGACTCCAGCTTATTAATAGGTATCACTACCTGCTGTCCTCTATCATCACCTGCTAAACTCTTGATTACCACATTCGCCCCTTCAATCGTCAATCTTACATGGTTGAATCGTCTACTTGTATTTTCTTGTATCTCCAAATTGGTAAACATCGCTTGTTCCTCCTCCTGATCATTTCACTGTTTTTCGGAAAATTTGTCTCTTACTATTTTCTATATAAACAGCATAAATGATGGAACTAGTTCCAGAGCAAGTGAAAAGTTTTATTTTTCCAATTTTTCCTGAGGTATTATTATTTGATAATCATTTTATTCCCAATTTTCTTAAAGTCATCCACTCAATATATCTATTTTAGAGTACTTAAAACTGCATAGTCATGTAGAAAAAAAGACCATAAGTTTGCCATTATGTTGAATGGAGTAACCTCTTCTTTTTCAGTCTTGAATACCACATTTACGGTCTGATTGATGTTCGCCAAGAAAAATGATTTCAATTCCCCCCCTTCTTCACTGGAATGTTTATTCCACTTCTTGCTTTTACAATATATTCTTTTACCATTTTCTACTTCCAAAAACTCTCTTCTATATTTTATCGTAAGAGCTTTTATAAGCCTTGACTAACAGCCCACCATTGATCAGCCATTTCTTCAGAAAATTGGCTCGGAAATGGGATAGATTTACCCGATTCATTAAAGAATTGACCACTTGTTTGGGCAAGTTTAGGATCGGTTGTTGGGCACCAATCGATCTATTTTTTTTCGATAACTTAGCAAGCAAGGAACCCATTAAATTCAGAAATAAACTACTGCTTGTCGAACCATAATCAGAGTCTGGAATATTACCCGGATGAAAGATATTTACCGTAACTTTTGTATCTTGCAATCTTTTGGATAATTTTTTTGTTAGTAAGAGTCTACCAGCCAGTGCCTGTCCGGTAATCACCATCCCACTATAACCTTCTTTACTAGGAACTGGTTGCGGTACCTGTACTTTAAGATGGCGAATGATGATGGGCAAAGCTCCAACCAATAGTATCCGACCTTGAGAAGATTTTTTTAATAATGGTAATAAAGCGTTTATTAACCAAAAATGGGCTAAATAATTTAAAACAAAATTTTGATCATATCCCTCTTCGGTTAACACTTGCGTCTCTTCCAAAATCCCCACAGAACTAACGAGTACATCAATGTGATCCACCAGATCAGCAAGTCTTTTAGCTAAATCATTAACTGCAGCTTTAGTACTTAAATCAGCTTGCAGAAAAAAGACTTGTGAATTGGAATTGAGTTGATTCAACTGCTGAACGACTTGCTTCCCTTTTTGCTCATTTCGGCCCACGATTAGAATTCGATAGTTTTTTTGAGTCAAATCTTGAGCAGTCTTTTTCCCTACGCCAGAATTTCCGCCAATAATTAATGCTACTTTGTTTGTCATGTCAATTTCTCCTTGCTTTTAAGTTGAGTTGATTATAAACTATAAAGCAAACTTTATAGCAAGGAGAATTATTCATGAATCAACAGACCTTTTCAGCAGAACAAGCTGCCCAATTAGTTGGTACATCAAAGGCAGCTTTACGTTTCTATGAACAAAATGAAATTATTGGCCCAATTATGCGCAATAAAAATGGCTATCGCCGCTATACAGAAGAGGATATCGACTGGATTAAAGTTATCATTATTATCCGAAAAATTGGTATTCCCATCAAAAGTTTGATTGGCATTCAGGGCACTAGTATGCAAGAACGAGTTGATTATTTAATAGATTATCGAAAAACAATTCAGGCTGATATAAACAAATTAGAACAAGCTGATAAATTGTTAACCACAAAAATAGATTACCTTCAAAAGAATGTATTAAAAGGATAGTGGCATAGTAGTCGTTATCCTTTTATTCGGTAAATCTATACTTTACAAAACGTCTTCTTTTTTACTTGATTTGGTGTGCATAATAAGTTAGCTATGCTATTTTATAGAGAGTTGCTATTTATCCCTTTTGTAAAAAGTTCATACTTCACTAAGTCTATTTTTTATTGGTTGCTATTATAAAATTTGTCTTATAGGAGTTGCTTATTATTCCACAGAAAAAATAGCCAACAAGAATACACTGAGTATTGCACTTCGTTCCGACATATAAGAACTAGCGATAATAGCAGCGAAGTATTGATGAAAAAAAGTAAGACAATGTTTTTTTGACATTGTCTTACTTTGTAAGTAGTATCAAACAGCTTAATCCACTAAACGATTAACTGCTGAATAACTTGAGCTTTCGGCAGCATGTTCTCAATGGCTCCCTTGATCGTGGTTTGCATTTTTTCTATCCCCTCTTCGGTTTCATCGAAGCAATAGACAATAAGTAGCGCATGCTCCGTTTCCAATGAAATCATAGCTTTCGTAGAATCAGATATCGGGCTGCCGAAGGGGCCCATTTGGTCGATCAATACGGGAAAGTGATTGATAGTGATGCTCTTCTTTCCAATCCCATCATAATATTGCCCTTCTCGTCCAACTCCATAAACGATTGGTTCTGCTATTTTTGCCTTATCGTAGCTGCCAACAGGAAAACGTAGCAGTAAAGAAAGGTAATTATTGAAATCCACCAATGTGTTGATTTGATATAGCCCGTTACCTTTACTCACCCTACGAAGAAGACTTTCGGAGGATGGACGATACCTTGACGGGTCCAAACCCAAATTTTTATAGGCTTTTCTTGTCGCTAAAATACGTGGTTCCGTCCGGATTTCTTCTATCGAATGATCCTGTAGACTATCTATCAATGGATTCAGATATGTCTGCCATAGCTGTTCGTCATAGCTACTATTGACCAGTTTTATTTCTGTTACAGCCAATCGGGCCGAATCAGGCAATTGTTCTAATTTTTTAATACTCATTTCTTGTAAACCTCCGCATAATAGATCTTTTATTTTATCGTATCTTCTTCCAGCGGAGAACTTCCGCTGATTAGCAGAAATTTGGTACATCACATTCACATAATGGTGCGTAGATCATACGATCCCTCCTTACTTTAGTGATTACTTGCTAAATATAGTATCTATAATTTTTTTCAATCAAGATATGCTTTTCATAACCTACAATTCCCAATCTTAAATTTTCTAAGCTCTCTTCAAGTAGTCCTTCCATTTCAAATACATGACCCAACACCACATTTTCAAGCTGAGCATAAAATTGATTAAACGCATTCTTCTTTTCCAATAGTTTTCTATTTTGATGCCCATAATAAGTTAAGACTTTATCAACAAATGCTTGATCAAATCCTTCTTCCTGGCTTTGCAACAAGCACACAAAATCAATATCCTTATCATAAATGGCAATATCTCCAAAATCGATAATCCCGCAAAGCTTGTTTGTTTGTCTATCAAAGAAAATATTACTTGCACCAAAATCATTATGAACCAAGCAACTGGGCTCCGTATAGATAGTGGTCAAAATACACGCATAAATCATAGTGATTTGTTCCCTAATTTCTTCTGATACAACGGGAAAAGCAACACTTTTAATTACTTCAAACTCCTTTGATGCTTTCGCTTTCTTATCAAGAGGTAATCCATCAATCGGACTCTTCAAGTTGATACTATGCAGTGCTTTAAAAAAAGCAGCAATTTCTTGGGCGAGTTCATCCATTCTTTCTTCACTTAATGAATCAATCAATTCAGGAGTCATTTGCTCACCAGTTAGCTTTTCGTAACCAACAAATGCCATAGCTCCCTCATTTTCTGCTTTACCTAAAAACTTTACCTCAGGAACCTTGATTGGCAACCGGTCTCTAATCTCCAATAAGACATGGGCTTCTTTATAAAGATTAACTGCTGCCTTCCCATGTTTTGGGAATTTGAAAATCAAGTCTTCATTAACACTATATGCTTCACTGTCATAGCCAGAACTTAAATATTGCATGGATTCAATGGTGAAACTCGGGTAATCGTTCTGTATTTTCTCTGCTTTGCTCACAGGCTATCTCTCCTTCGAAATGACTGACTGCCCCTCCCCTTCTCACCGTAAATTCTGGCCCTCGCACCGCAAGAAATACTGGATCATTGGTCCCACTTTCTCTTTCCTCTCTATAATAAAATGAGGATGGAGCAGCTTCTCAAATTCTTCGACGGATAAATTATAATTGTCCGGTCTTTCCAAATGTGCCTCGATCATCATCGCAATCCGGCACTCTGGGCTGCCCAAATCGGGAACATCAATCACTAGTCTTCCCTCCGGTTTCATGATCCTACTCATTTCCTTCAAGGCTTTTTCTACAAAATCACGGTCAAAATATTCAAGCACACCGATACATGCACCAATATCAAATTGTGCCTCTGCAAATGGGGTTTCATGAATACTTCCATTATGCAATGCACCAACTGTTGAGTTTTCTGATGACACAAAATGCTTCAACAATTGAATCGTCTTATTGCTTATATCCACACCATAATATGTGGAAGGCCATGTATCATATCCGCGAAACATGAGGTTTAAACAACAGCCCAAATCAACGAACAACATACCTGTTTGTGGTTTTAGAAACTCAAAAATTTCTTTGCGTCCACTATCTGAAAAAGAACTATCTGATTCACATTTTTGATAAAACAGGTAATCAGGATCATTAATAATATGATCAGGAAGATTCTGATAGAGATCGATTCCCTTGCTGCCATAGTCAATTGCTTTATCATAAGATTGCCCAACTTGCTCTAAATGCTTATCCATTGATTACAACACTCCCTTTTTAGCTTTCAATTTCAGTTATACATTATAAGCGAACAGCATCTATAGAAACAGTGTAGCATAGTTTGGCGATTGGACCATTTTATTTTCGACTTTTTTATGAAGGATAGCTTTCAATCATTTTAGGAGTAAGTTCATCCAGTTTTTTGCTTCGAACGGGTCAAATGCAGGCATAGTTAGATCAATTGCTTCCTTCTGTTTATAGGCACTTAATGGGTGTTACGGCGGATTATAGTATCTGACCACATTTACGTATTGAAAGCACTTGAAATGACTATCATTTTCACTTAGCCCTATTTGTTATTCTGCTTCTTATCCTGATGCTATACTCAAAGCAAGGAGAATGAAACGGAGGAATTATTATGAGTAATTTTAAGAAATTTACAGTTACGATTCTGGTCGGAGTTGCCGCATTAATCAGTGAGTTTATTTTTGATCAGCCTACTCTCGCTTTCTGGCTAATTGTTTTTGTAGGTGGTGTCACAACGATTTCCATGCTGTGGGGGATGATCGAAACCTTGAAATCAGGGAAATACGGGGTCGATATTCTGGCAATCACCGCCATCATTGCAACCTTGGCTGTAGGTGAATATTGGGCTAGTCTGATGGTCCTTGTCATGCTGACGGGTGGAGATAGCTTAGAGGATTATGCCGGAAAGCAAGCTGGTAAGGAGCTTCGAGCACTGCTTGATAACTCTCCTCAAACTGCACATCGTATTTCATCCGAAAAGAATGAGGATATCCCTGTAAATGATGTGCAGATCAATGATTTACTGTTAGTAAGACCCGGTGAATTGGTTCCAGTCGATGGCATTATTATTGACGGAGAATCTTTGGTTGATGAATCTTCACTTACCGGTGAATCAACACCTGTAGAAAAAAAGCGGTCTGATGAATTGATGTCAGGATCGATCAATGGGGATACAGCCTTACGTTTCAAGGTAACAAAGAGAGCAGCTGACAGTCAATATCAAACACTCGTCAAACTAGTTAAGGAGTCCGAAGCGAAACCAGCACACTTTGTTCGATTAGCAGATAGGTACGCTGTCCCTTTTACCATCATTGCTTATATTATTGGTGGACTTGCTTGGTTCTTCTCGAAAGATCCTGTGCGGTTTGCGGAAGTATTAGTGGTTGCTTCCCCTTGTCCGTTGATTTTAGCTGCCCCTATTGCGTTAGTCGCAGGGATGAGTCGATCCAGTCGAAATGGAATTGTTGTGAAAAGTGGGACAACCATTGAGAAATTAGCACGAGCAAGAACAATCGCCTTTGACAAGACAGGAACATTAACTGAAGGGAAACTGCTCGTTGACTCAATCGAACCAGACTCTCCAAAAATTACTTCTGAAGAGCTCCTTCGATTAGCTGCCAGTGCGGAACAAGAGTCTTCACATATTCTGGCTCGTTCTTTAGTTGCCTATGCAAAAGATACCACTCTTCTTCTCTACCCGGTAACTAACCTAGAGGAAATCACTGGACAAGGAATTCAAGCACTAGTTAAGGGGCAGCTGATCAAGGTTGGAAAAGCTGCATTCGCTGATTGTGATGAAGAAGCGTTTGCTGATCAAACAAGTGTATGGGTATCAATCGATCAGGTCTATAGCGGGAAAATCAGTTTCAAAGACAGCATCCGCCCTGAATCAAAAGAAACAATCTCAAAACTGAGACACTTAGGAATAAACAGACTGTTGATGTTGACTGGTGACCAATCAGCCGTTGCAGAACAAATAGCTGGTCAGGTTGGAATAACTGAGGTGCACGCACAATGTCTACCAAAAGAGAAAATTGCCGTTCTGAATCAAGCGGCTGAATCCGACCGTCCGGTTGTAATGGTTGGTGATGGTGTCAACGATGCACCAGCTTTGGCAGTTGCAGATATTGGAATTGCTATGGGTGCCCGCGGTTCAACAGCTGCCAGTGAAAGTGCAGATGCGGTCATATTGAAGGATGATCTAACACGAGTAGCAGAAGCCGTAAAAATCTCTCAAGATACGATGACCATTGCCCGCCAATCTGTGCTTATCGGTATATTTATTTGTGTTTTTCTCATGTTAGTTGCCAGCACTGGAATCATCCCAGCACTTTTAGGCGCAGCTCTTCAGGAAGTTGTTGACACGGTTTCCATTTTATCAGCGCTTCGTGCTCGTCGAGAACGTTGAGTAATGCCAATGAAATGTACTATAACTATTACTGATAGCTATGAAAAATAGGTTGTGACAGACGCTGCGTCTGGAACACCGTTTATCCGGTTTTAAAGGGCTGAGGCACACGAATGTCCTAGCCCTTTTTTCTTATTTCATATTCTTAAGAGTCAACATCATTTCATATTGCTTGGTCGTTAGTGTGAAATTCAAATGCCGTAAGAATTGAACCATTTCGTCACATTGGTCATCAACATTGATCATACTAACTGATTGCACCTCTGCCTGATTCGCTAATGCTACAACCAGACTCTTGCCAATCCCCTGCCTCCGATAGCTTCTATGAACAGCGAGTTGAGGGATATCCCCTGTTTTTTTATCAATCAGACCATACCCTATGATTTGTCCGCTGTGGAATACTGCTACACAACAGAAAGCCTTTTCAACCGCACAGATAGAAGCAATAGAATTTTGCCAAGATGGCTGAAAATCCCAGAAATTGCTGAGCTGCTTCCAATCAAGTCGTTCGATTGCATCAAGGATAGAAACATCTTTAGTATCGGGAATCGATCGTTTGAGGAGCTCTTCTTTACTCCCTTTGAAAACCGAGAACGCTCTTGTTATTTCAAATCCTTGATTTTTATACAAAGAGACTGCTGCCTGATTTTCCTGCAAAACCTCAAGCAAGTATTGTTCGACCTGCTCCTCTTTTAAAACGGTCAATACTTCTGCAAACATTTTCTTTGTGACCCCTAATTTTCTATGGTCGGGGGCAACGCCCGTCATCAAATCATAGGCTGTTCGTTTTCCTTGCCATTCCCGTAAGCCGTTGAGTATCATACCGATTAGTGAATAATCAGATTGCTGATAGGCACCTATTGAAATGTGTTTCGTTAGTCCGCGTCTTTCTAGCATTTTTTTATAGTCTTCATAGGAAAGAGTGAGATCAACAGCATAATCTGAAAAAGCAGCTAAAAAAGTCTGATAAAGCAACGGAGTATCTACTCCTTCAAGCTTTTGATATCTATAGTCCATACATATAAACCTCCACCTTTCAAAATTCAAAAAGAGAGCTTGTCATCTACGCTCGAACACACTCTTCTAGTTATTCATATTCCCAAAGTGTTCATCAATGATTCCTCTAATTTCAATCATGTTTCCACCTAAATAATCCGCTTCCGATTGATCGATGTTCATTCTCGTTTCCTCAAAGGCAATCGTCTGGATACCAGCACCTTTGGCCGCTCTTATCCCATGAGGAGAATCTTCAATGGCAATGGCCTGCTCAGGAAGAACGCCTAGTTTAGTTAACGTATTTAGATAAATCTCCGGATGTGGTTTGCTTTCTTTTACGAATTCCCCGCTATAAATGACATCAAAATAGTCCACAATCCCGCAAGCCTCCAGCACTTCGAGAATATGAGCATGCTCTGATGAAGATGCGACAGCCAGTAATCGTTCCTGCTGTTTGGCTTTTTGCAGAATGCTGACGATATCCTTTCTAAACAAGGAAGGATAGTCCAATTGGCAGTATCTTTTGGCATTAAAATGTTGAAACAGTTCTTTTAACTCAACTAAGGAATATTGTTGCTTGATGAAGGTTTGCATGGTTCGATACAAATCATCATACGACCTGCCAACTAGCACACTGTAATCCAGTGTTTCATCCGTCACCTGTGTTCCATTGAGGTTATTGATAAACTCCTTTTGAATCTGAAAATCTAAAAATTCAGTATCAACGATAACGCCATCCATATCAAAAATGATTGCTTGTCTGTTCATAGTTACCCCCTATGTCTTTTCTTGATTTGCAGTATTGTGTAAAAACGATTCCTTCTAACTGATTTGACGCACGTTATTTCTCTGCAAAAAATGTTAGGAGAGAAGCGGCAGGATCTTTCCCGTAACCTACCTCATAAGAAATTGAAGAAAAACCAGCTGCCTTCAACAGCATCGTGAACTCCTCAATACCATACCAATAGAGAACAAAATTTGATAGCTCTGTTTTCTCAACATAACCGTTTCTTACCAACTCATAACGATGGATATAAGAGGTTTTCTGCTCATGCCAATCCATCGTTTGGGCTGTACAAGTAAAAAGAATGCCAGATTCCTTATCCATTGGGTACTCACTTGTTTCGACTTCCTTTGCCACAAACCATGATGGTAGCTCCAAATCAATGATAAGTCTGCCGCCAACTTCTAAATGGGTAAAAAATGACTGCAAAACTGCCTGTACACAGCTTCTTGGAAGAAGGCAGAAACTACCTGTTGGCATGATAATTGCCTCATACTTATTTTCCAGCCGCAACGCTGTTAGATCCCCTTGATACAGGGGGGCACTAAGTCCTGCTTCTTCCAGATTATTGCGGCATTGTGCTAACATTTGCTCAGACAAATCAACACCTTCTATAGATAGCCCCTTCTGAAGAAGAGGAATCATCATTCTACCTGTGCCTACACCGGCTTCTAAAATTTTTCCAGTTGTACCCACTAGTTGTTCATAGTAATATTCTACATCGCCATTCATCGAAGAACCGACAGGCTTGGTCAACTCGTACATTATTGTGCTTAATTCACCATATTCAATAAACATCCCTACAACTCCTTTATCCATTCGTTTGTCACACACTCAGTTTATCGCATCCCTCCTCGCTTGTATATGGGTTACTCAGCGCTTTCATGTGTGGCACCGATACCTTTTTAAAAAAAATTCACTTTATCTCTTGCCCTGAAGTCCACTTAAGGGTTTATGATAGATAGACAATGTGAAGGAAAGGATGTTCAGGAATGAAAACAGTTTATTTAATGCGCCATGGAGAAACATTGTTTAATCAACAGAAAAAAATTCAAGGCTGGTGTGATTCTCCATTGACGGAAAAAGGCAAACAGCAGGCCATGATCGCCCGAGAGTATTTTTTATCGAAAGGTATTTATTTTGATCAAGCATTTTCGTCAACCTCTGAACGAGCCTGTGATACATTAGAGCTGGTCACAGACCTTGATTACAAACAGCTCAAAGGTCTGAAGGAGTGGAATTTTGGTTCAATGGAAGCCGAGCATGAATACTTGAACCCACCTCTCCCCTATCGCGACTTCTTTGTGGCTTACGGTGGCGAAGAGGAGCAGGCATTTAGGAAACGAATGTCTGATACTATGCTGCAGCTGATGCAGGAAACAGCGGGTAAAACCGTTCTTGTCGTTTCTCATGGGGCCTCTTGTCGCCAATTTATGAGAAACTGGGAACATACAAGCGGGATCGAGCAACAAGCACGAATTGGCAATTGCTGCATTCTAAAATTTGCATTTGCTGATGATTCTTTTGAGTTATTGGAAATTATCAATCATGATTTTTCTATTCTTGATTGAGTGCTCATCCCATAATCACTCATAAAAGGAGGACAGACCATTGAATATCAAACAAGTAGCAGACATGTTCGACTTGACTGTCGAAACCATTCGTTATTACGAACGAGTTGGTGTGATTCCGCCAGTTGAACGAGATAAAAATGGCTACCGTATATTTAAAAAACGTGATTTAAACTGGGTGTTTCTAGCAAAAAGTTTGCGCAACGCTGGTCTTTCCATTGAATCATTGATTGAATTTGCTGCGCTTTCCCAGCTTAAAGATGACAAACGACTCGCGCAAAAAGATATTTTGAACGAACAACTGAACGAATTGAATGACAAGCTTGAAGAGATGATGCGTGTGCGTAATCTTCTTGAATACAAGATCGATACCTATGATGAGCATCTAGCGAAGTTTAAAAGTGGAGAGACGTCAGACGATGATATCGAAGAATTGTGGAAAATGCCCCATTTTAAAGAAGAAGCGGAGGAAAATCAGAATGAAAACAATCACAATGAATAATGGTGTAGAAATCCCTGTACTTGGCTTTGGCACCTACCAAATCACTGATCCAAACGAGGCACGTCAAGCTGTGATTGATGCATTGCAGGCAGGATATCGTCATATCGATACCGCCCAATCCTATCAAAACGAAGCCGCAGTCGGTCAAGGAATTGCCGCCTCTGGGATCGCTAGAGACGAACTCTTTATTACTACTAAAATATGGGTAGAGAATGTTTCCTATCATGGGGTAAAGGAATCCTTTCAACGCTCTCTTGAACGTCTTGGGCTTGAATATATTGATCTTTTGCTGATTCATCAACCTTACAACGATGTCTATGGTGCTTGGCGTGCTATGGAAGAACTGTTGGAGGAAAAGCTCGTTCGCTCGATCGGTATTTCGAACTTTGCGGTTGATCGAGCAGTCGATCTCGCTGAATTCAATAAAGTAACACCTCAGATAAATCAAATAGAAATCAATCCGTTCAACCAGCAAACACAAGTGATTCAAGCATTGAAAGAAGAGAAAATCATTCCAGAAGCTTGGGCTCCCTTTGCCGAAGGAAAGAACCATATATTCACGAATGATACCTTGATGAAGATTGGAGCAAAATACAATAAAACAGTTGCGCAAGTTATTCTGCGCTGGTTAGTCGAACAGGAACTCGTCGTTTTAGCAAAATCTGTCAAGCTTGAACGAATGGCCGAAAATTTAGACATTTTTGACTTTTCTCTTACAGACGAAGATAAACTGGCGATCACTGCGCTAAATCAAGGTGAAAGTCAATTTTTCTCTCATGCTGATCCCGCTATGATTCGTTGGATGGCAGAACGAAAAATGAACGTATAGCCCAACAAAAAAGCCTCTCCGGACAAATCAATCTCTTGGATGTCCGGAGAGGCTTCCATCTATTCTGAACTATTGTACTTCGTCCTCAATAAAATGCTCCGAATATTTCTCCCAATATTGTTGATAGGTACGCTCTTTTCCATCAAAATTCATCTGGTACATCCTAAAAGTGACCAATATATCTTTGGGTTGCCATTGCTCGTTATAGGAATATTTATAGTCCATGCCTAGTTTTTTCATGACCGCTCCGCTTGCAGGATTTTTGCGATCATGTGTTGCAGTAATATAGGACCATTTCTTGGTCTTCAAAAAATCGATCACAGCAGCTGCTGCCTCAGTAATGATCCCTTGATTCCAAAAATCCTTTCTCAGCCCATAGCCAAAATCGTGACTCTCATCCCCGCTTACTGCAATATACCCGATTGGTTTGTTGTCCGCTTTTTTACAAACAGCAAAGTAATACCCTTCATCCACTGCATCGTACTTAGGTTGGATTCTTTGTTGGAAGTACGTTTTTGCTTCGTCCACGCTTTTAAGTGGATACCAAGGAAGGTAAGCATTCACTTCCACATCGGATAAAATAGCATAAAGTGCTTCGATATCTCGGTCAGAGGAATCCATTTCTCTTATTATCAGTCTATTGGTTTCAATCATTCGATCTCCTCCTTCCCATTTCCTTTTTGCTGCTTGTCCTATTTTTTTGTTCCTAGCTTTCAAAATATGCAGCTAATTCTTGCTGATTTTTACTATTTAGGTACTTTGCTGGTACCTCGTTCAGGCTAATTAGGTCTTGGTAATCAAAGCCACACGCCTCTCCAAGGACCGGCAGATAATCTTCTTCCAGTTTTTTCATCTGCTTCAATGAATGATATATTTTTTCTGTTGAACCTGTGTCAAAGGTTCCCATCAACAGCTGTCTTTCTTCGTCAGATAGATACTTGAGTATACCAGTATACTTTTTCCCGTAATTTCTTTCGTAACCATGCTCATGCGCAAGCGTCCAAGTCATCAAAAGGATCAGCTCTTCTCTTGTCAACGCTAAGTAGAATTGTGCCAATAAAAGCTCGCCCCTAAGTGTAGCCTTCAACGTATTATTCATTTCCCACCAAAACTCTTTGACCGATGCTTCGAAGGTTGTTTTCGTTGGCGGCTTCAGCCAATAATCAGAGTCATTAGGTAGCGGTGCTTTTGTTACCAAGCCTTCCTTATCAGCGATAAGTTGTGTTAAACTATCTTCTTTTAGATAAGTCTCTAGCTGATCCAGCGAACGAAATTGAACATCGATCCGAACGCCATTCGTATACTGTACAAGATAAATATAGCCATTGCCTTGTGGGAACAGTGGATCGACAGCTTCAATTTCCGGCTCAGTGAATAAAAGGATCTCGCCAAACTGCTCTAAAAAGCTCGAATCTATTTTATACTTAGAAACATTGTCTGTAAAAAAGACCACATCGTAATCCTTAAAAATATCATCAGGAATATTCGTGTTTGTTTTTGAGCCGTTCATACTGAAAATTTTTAAATCATCATTGCTTTCGAAAAAATCCATTAATTGTGTCATCACAGGTTCTTGCATACTGGTTCCCTCCGCTCTTCCGACAAGTCGGCTACGTATTCTTTGTCATTGTTGTTACACCCACTGCTTTTAAAATACGTAGCTCATTTTGTACTCATCAATACCTAGTAATTTGTTTTGAACAGTCTTTCCGATAATTCCAAAACCACATTTTTCATAAAATACTTTGGCCTCCGCACGTGCATCGACATTGATTCTTTTATAGCCTTTCTTTTTTAAGTCGGCTAGAACGAATTCAAGCAGCTCACGACCATATCCTTTTCTTTGATAAGAGCTGTCAACAGCAAAAGCTGTTAAATGAGCAATAAACGGCGCTTCTCTATACACACTCATCGTTGCAATGAGCTTTTCATCTATCAGAATACCATAGAAATCATTCTCTTTTTCGATCAGAAGGTCTTCCGCATAAACATCTCTTCCCAGTGGCAAGCGTAAGATCCGATTACGTAGGACTAATGACTCCTGATAAATAGCCTCGTCACTACGAAAATTTATAAATTCCATCTTCTCCTCCTAAAAATATCAGACTTTGGATTATTCTGTCAGAGCCTTGACCATGATTAAATCCGTCTGTTCATCGTCGCCCATGAAAAAGGAATGTTGCCCTGATTGCACAAAGCCCATTTTTTGATAAAATTTTAACGCAGCATCATTTTCTTCCCAAACGCCTAGCCAAATGTGCTTCTTTTGCAGCTCCTCTGCGCAGTCAATCGCCTTATTGATCAACAATTGCCCCAATCCGTTTCGCTTGAACGCTACTCGAATGTAGATACGTTCAACCTCCAAGGCATTTTCTGCAATGTCTTCCGTCTGTGCACCATCATAATTTACCTTAAGATACCCAGCCAATTGGTCCTCATAGTAAATAAAGAAAAATTTACTTGTGGGATTTGATAGCTCATCCTGTAGCTTCTTCAAATTAAACGCTTGCTCCAAATAGGTTTTAAGATTTTCTTCGGTGTTTTGTGCACCAAAGGTATCTGAATAAGTTTCAATACTGATTTTTTGCAGTGTTTCTAAGTCATTCTTAGTACATGGGGTAATTTTCGTTGTCATTGTCTTAGCTCCCTTTCCTAATATGTTCGATGATTCCCTTTTTTTACATAATCCCAATCATCTTCGATATTGGCTCTAACCCTTTGAAGCAACAGTGAAAGTTCCTCTGCCTCTTCTTCACTAAATCCTGTTAATGCCCGACTGTTCGAGTAGATAGTCTCTTTAATAATATATGCTGCTACTTCCTCTCCTCTACTTGTTGGGAATAGTCGTTTAATTTTTTTATTCTGTTCATCTGGCTTTTTTTCGATAAAGCCAGTATCTTCCAGCTTTTTTACAGCTCTGGCCGTTGTTGTCCGGTCGACCTTGATCATTTCCGCTAATTTATCTGGAATGATACCAGGATTTTCAACTATCCTCACCAAGTAGAGATATTGTCCCCTGGTAAGCGCGAAATCCTTGAACTCTATGTTAGCAATCGAATCCAAGGCTCGATGGATCACCCCTATATCCCTGAGAATATCCACCATCCTTTTCTTCCTCCCCTTCTTTTTCTTATTGTTATCCTACAACTTTTTTGTAGTAAATGCAACAAAAAACTGGAGTTACATTGGCCGGTTTACATAATATAATTATGGTAATCTAAGTATGCCTATTTTTTACATTCAATAAAAAAAAAGGACCAGACATTTTTCTGTCTAGTCACAAACTCTTAGTTGCTTATCTTCCTAAATCAGAATAAGGGATGAACGCAGCCTGCTCTGAGTTATTCTCCAAGCGCTTCTGCATCCAGATGACATCATACCATCGATCAAATTTATAGCCGATTTTTTCAAACGCCCCCACATACTTGTAGCCCATCTTTTCATGGAAGCGAATGCTGCCATCATTTTGTCCCGTGATACAGGCAGTCAAATTTACCACATTCTGTGCCGCAAGTTCTTTTTCAAGCGCGCGGTAGAGCAGCTTTCCTGCCCCAAGTCCATGTGCACGTTCTGCTATATAAACTGTCACCTCTACTGACCAATCGTAAGCAGTTCTAGCTTTATAGCTATGGGCATAGGCGTAGCCCACAATAGTATGTTTTTCATCCACTGCCACCAGATACGGATAGCTCGACAAAGTATTTACTATTCTTTGGGTAAATTCCTCCAATGATGGAACAGTGTACTCAAATGTAATCGGTGTTTCCAAAACATAGGGGGCATAAATAGCAAGTAATGCTTTACTGTCCTTTTCTGTTGCAGTTCTGATTGTTAACATCGTAAAAATTCCTCCCGAAAAACCTCATTTTTTAATTCTTTTGCTCTAGCTATTCTCCCTGCATTTCCCAAAACAGTGTTTATCTGGTTAGCTGAACCATGCAATGACTTCTTGCTTGTTTATAAGACCATTTAAAGGAATGAATGAACCATCGTATTTGATTGTGTAGAAAATAATGTAATCCTCTGTGACTTCTGTCAAACAAATGTCTGAACTTCGAAGAGTCTTCGTTCTGGCTTCTGAAATAATCGTTACTTCTTCTTCGGTAAATACAGCTTCAATTGGAACTCTTCCCTCTGGATCATTGTCAAAATGAAACCTGATTAAATCCTTTTTCGCTTTTGAACAATACCTTGCCCAATAAATCTTCGTTGCATTTAACCATAATACACCCATCAGCAGTAAACCAATTAGACCTGTGATTATGGCAGACCTAACTGAGTTTGTCAGGACAAATATCAATAATGGATACAATACAACAAGCAACAAAAAAGCTTTTCTTATCCAACGTTGGATGCCCTCCACAATACTGGGATTCTTTTTACTAAAAAAAATCTTTTTCAGATAAATCAAATTGTCCTCTACAGACAAGGAATATGCTACCCTCAACTTTTCATTTACCATTTTCCCCTAACCTTTCTTCGCTACTATTCAAAGAACCGTAATTCACAGCCATCAACAGTCTCTATTGAACAGGTTTTTCCGCCCCAAGGCTCCAGTTTGATTTCCGTCATTTCTTTCCAACCAGTCAGCTTTACATACTCATGAAGCTTTTCTATACCAGACACTTTTAAAAAGGCGACCATCCCCTGCTTTGGCTCACCATAAAACAGATGGATTCCTGTAAACGGAGCTAAATGTAAATTTTCAAATACCGGTGGTGTATCATACACACAACCGTACAAGCCAAATCCAGAGGCATTTCTTTCATCCACTTCACTATACCAACCAAGAACTGATTCAAACCACTGGATGGTTCGATCCATATCTTTTGTATAATAAACGGGCCCTGTCTCTCTCACAACGTAACCTCTTGTTTCAAATTTTTTCATTTTTCTCACCTCTTTAAAGAAATTATACCAAAGATAATGGCGTAGTTAAGCATTTTTTTCACGTATTTCTTTGTCTCTCATGTCCAAGTTGCTAAACAGCTCTGATACGGTATTGTTCGATATATGTTATACTTACTATATATGATTCAGATAGGAGATGAACACAATGAGTATGGGTGATAAGCGCTGGTCTGTTGGAAAAAATGATATCGACCGGGACAACAAAATGCTGAGCCGTGATCCTAATCTTTCTGCCTATGTTCCCTCTGATGACTCTATAACGTCAAACTATTCGAAACGAAATGTCCGTAAAAAAATAACTGCTTTGGTTTTTGCTTTAGCAACATTTGCACTCTTCTACTTTGGTGGAAAAATTCTCCCGTTAGACATTTATGATAATCTATGGTTCCTACTGCTATCCTTGCTAATGAGCTTTATTGTATATAGAGTTGCTGCAAGAGTACAAAAAAGAGCATAAAATGAACGAGCACCTCTCCCAGACATTGAGCTGGTAAGAGTGCTCGTTTTTCTTATCCGCTATCTGAGCCAATCCTCTCGCTCAACGAGGATCGAATCACTTATTTAGTCTATTGCAAAATCCGCTTTTTTACTTTTTATCCAATTGGTTACATTCGCTTGGAGGTGTTTTTCAATAAAGATACCTGTTGATGCTTGAATGCCATCATTCAATTTTATGAACAATCTAATTGATTGCTCCAAGGCTGACCAACTATCTGCCAAATCAAAATGACCAAAAATGCCAAAAAGCTCATTATAAATGTCCGATTCAACCCATACTTTCATAAATCTTCCACCATGCCATGTATCATAAGCTGATCCATGTAGGCTTTGCTCATACCATTCAATGAGTTGAAGTAAAATATTTTTATAGTCCATATCTCTGGCTTTCGCTGCCCAATTATCTTCTCGTAACAGCTGTTTGCTGATATACATCGTCACAAACCAGAACATCTGATTCATCTCATTGAGTGTCGCTTCATTTAACGGCAATTTTTCCGGTAAGATGTCTTCTTTTGGTAATAACTCTTCTGCATGACCAGTATTATCGATAATTAGCTGAACTCCTCGCTTAAACAACCAGGGAGCTTGTCTAGAAGCAACTTGCTGGTCGTATTCCTGCGCGGTTTTCACAACAAGATCCACCTGAAATCCACCTGCAAAAAGTGTCAGCCGCTCTTTATCGCCACCCAATGTTTTCGTCGCAAAGGAACTCCATATTTCACCAAACTGTTGTAAAAAATCAGAAGTCTCCAAATAATACGCGGGATCAGCTGTATAGATCAAAATATCTAAATCTGACCATTGATCCGCAGGATGCTTCTTTCTAGCTTGAGAGCCAATAATATAGGCAGCTTTCATATCGCTCCTTTTCCGACCGGCCTTAGCAAACTGCTTAACAAACTCGCTGTAAAACTCTTGATTCCTCATCCTATCATCACTCCACTTTTTCCTTTAGTATATCATTTCCCCACAGATAAACGTGCTCTCCTTTTTCTTTTTTCACTAGAAAATACAGCAAAGTATCCTTGTCCATTGGTCGAGATAACCGACTAAACATGGTGTTCTACTCTCAAAAAAACAACTGGGACATTGAAAATAGTCCCAGCTGTTTGTAAAATAGTTTAGTAGTAAAATTACTTTTTCTGCAAAGAGACAATTTGCATGATCGTTTTCATCACGCTATCCTCTTCATTTGTCCGAATAATGTAGTTCGCAGCTTCCTTCGTTTCCTCGAAGCCATCTCTCATCGCAAAGCTGAAAGCCCCTCTCTCCATCAGCTCGACATCGTTCAAGCCATCACCAAAAACCATCGTTTCCTCATAATCGATCCCTAGCATCTCTTGAAGCTTTTCAACCGTTGTCCCTTTATGGACATTTAAGTTAGAAATATCGATCCAAGCTGCTTCAGAAGCGACGATATACGCCTTGTCAAAGAAATCAGATAGTTTTTCTCTTGTTTTAAAGCATTGAAGCTTTTTGTCATGGATCGTGATTTTAACGAAATCTTCTTCTATTTCCTCAAATGCATCCAATTGAATTACCTTTGCATAAGACCCCATAACGATTTTCAATTCCTCTGAAGAGATCGTCTTCTTTACAAAAGCTGCAGTTGGTGTGCACGCAATAATAGTATATTCTTTACTGATATCTTCCAATTTTTGAATCATTTGCAGTCCTAGTTCATTCGGTAATAGTGACTGATAGACATATGCCTGCTCATGTTTGATCCGTGTTGCACTATCTCCCAGGATCCAGAAATCCTTTGCTGTCTCTGAGCCAAAAAGCTCCTCGATGCGTTCACATTGTTTCCCGGTACATGGCGCAAAAATAACTCCTGTCTCTTTCAGCAGCTGCTGCATTTCCTGAAACAGCTCTCGATTAAAATCGCCTTGTCGATTAAGGAACGTACCATCCATATCCGATAAAATTAATTTGATCATCTGTATCTTCCTCCTACTATTTATATTCTAGCTCAGCGCATCAAAATAGATCGATTCTTTCATCGCCAGCCATTGAATTCCTTTAAATACACTCGTATCAAATGAATCTGTGACACTGATTTTTGGTCGATTCGGTTGACGAGTAAATGCTTTTGTTTTCGCTAAGCTCTGCTCTATCTGCTCTGCTAATAGATCATTACCATAGTTGAAAACAACTATGGTATGTGGGGCAATAAAGCCATTATAAAGAATAATAAGCTCAATCAAGTTCTTATAATACTGTTCAAAATCAAGCTGCTGCGTATCTTCCTGATCAATAAAAAGCGGCAAGTATTTCGCTTCTCCTGCTAAGCCATTATTCCCGAGAAGCAAATGATTATTCACAAATACAGATATCCCCGGCATGCTCTTTTCTGGATAATAAATGCCAGTGACTAAACGAGAGGGTGATATTCCATGTGTAAGACAATACCCAATGGTTGCTAAGTTAGCATCGTTTTGAACATATACGGGAAGAGAGAGAACCTCGCTGATTTTTGCTTTGAAATTCCACCCATTCATCTTGTCATACCAACTAGATGTCACGATATCACCCGCGGTTTTCCCCGGAAATGAAATACCAATAGCAACAATTGTGGGGAAAGTTTCACAAAGCTTTTTACTCAATACTGCCAATTCATCTAAATCAACGGAGCTAAAATCAACTTCTTGATCTAAGCAAGACATCCCTTTAGAATTAATAACTCTTGCCATAATTTTTAACACACGATCTTTTTCTTGAATGGAAAGTAATAAGTAGTGCTGATAGTTATAATTGAAATAATAGTTCGTTGCCGGACGCCCCATTTCTCGCTGGATTTGTGCACCCTCAAGAAAAATGGACGCTTCAACAAGTTCTTTTACTAAAGCGTTGGAGGTTACCACACTGACATTTGCCGCCTCAGCCAACTCCGCTTTTGTTGCCATCTCCTTCTGATAAAGGAACATCTTCATATTCTTTAAGTTTTCTTCCTTTATCAAATGCTTTTTATTGATAGTCACAGAATCCATTCCTTTCCTCACCAACCAATTAATTAATTAACGAACTTAATTAAGTTGCTTAACTAAGTATATAAAAAAAAGAATCAAATGTAAACCACCCTAGTAGAAATTAATAGATTATCTTTATTCCGACTAAATCATTCGTTCTAAAGCTTTTTTGGTAGAGGTCTCACATCTTTTTCTAATGTAAATAATTTCTTTCAAAAAAAGTATTGTGTTCAGCGTAGATATATGTTATTTTATTATTACATTAAGAAATAAAGAGGTTACTTAAATGTCATTCATTTTTGGTGCTTTACAATTTTTATATGATGCAGCTATGACTATCATTGGCTTCTTCTTCTAATCCAGAAGAACCATCGTCCTTTAAACCTTCTCATATGAAAAGGTTTAAAGGCTTATTTTTTTATTCACATGCTTTCTTTAGTCCCCATTGTTTCGGCTCTATAATAAATGGGACTGATGAAAGTAGAAATACTTTTTTCAGTCCCATGTTTATTTTTATCTAAAAAAACATATCGTTCTCTGATAGGATTAAGTCACCACAACCAAATCTAATCGGAAGGAACGATATGCTATGACTAATACTATCAAAAAAATGCTACGAATCATAGACAAAAACCTAACTATTTCAGAAGTCTCAGAACAAAAAATCAAAGGAACGCAGACACTTATCGTTCACGCCAAGCTTTCTCCCTGTATGGCTCATTGTCCCTACTGCTCTTCTTCAAAAGTTCCCCTCACGGGGAAACAAGCAGTGGTTAAAAATGGAACAAAAGCGACAATGATTCGTTTTGATTCCTATCAATACTTGCCCCTAGTCATGAAATTAGCGAAACAACGCTACTTTTGTCGTTCCTGTTCTCGCCACTGGACGGCTCAGTCTTATTTCGTTGCACCACATTGCTTTATTGCCAAACAGTTACAGGTTAAAATTCTTGCACTACTAAAAGAGAAGATATCTCTTCGCCTGATTGCCTCTCTGTGCCATGTCTCTATTACGACAGTCATTCGTGTACTTAAGACAACAGAAGCCTATCTTCCTACACGAAAACGAACCTATCTGCCTTCTGTTTTAATGGTTGATGAATTCCGTTCTCATACGTCTATTGAAGATAAGATGAGTTTTATTTGTGCTGATGGAGAAACAGGTGAACTGGTTGATATTCTTCCTTCTAGAAAATTGAACCATTTGGTTCATTACTTTCAAAAATGTTCAAATCCGGAGAAGGTACAATTTCTAGTCACAGATATGAATGCCGCTTATTTTCAATTGATTCCCCGTGTATTCCCTCAAGCAAAGTTGGTCGTTGACCGATTTCATGTTGTTCAACACCTTAATCGGGCCTTTAATGCCTTTCGTATCAAAGAGGTTGCGCGATTGAGACAGGAAAATAAACATCCTTTAGCGAATAAATTAAAAAGTAATTGGCGCTTTTTATTGAAAAATCGAGCCCATATTAATCATTCGATCTACAAAACTTGGCGCAGCTTTAGAGCCCCTAAGTTTCCTTATCTGACAGAAGCCATGATGATTGATCGACTCCTTGAGTTTTCTCCGGCACTGCATTTTACGTATCAAGTATTTCATGAATTAACCGAGGCTTTCCGAAGGAAAGATCATGAACAATTCTTTGAACAACTACGGACCCTTCCAGAAGAATTAGATGAAGTATTTCGTCAATCAATCACCAACTTATTAACCTATGAAGAAGGAATCCGAAATGCCATGATTTATCCTTATTCGAATGGAAAAATAGAAGCAATGAATACTCATATAAAAGCACTAAAGCGTGTCTCTTATGGGTTTAAATCCTTTCAAAATATGAAAACACGAATTTTTCTTATGAACGATCTGATAAAAATGACATAACAAAGAAGTTGGTTATCAAAAGATTTTCTCTTTCAATAACCAACCTCCTTATTTCTACTCATCAGTCCAATTTGACAATGAGCCATTGTTTCTTACTCAATTTTGTAAAATGTTCATCGCGGTATTCATCAAGCAAAGGAGCGTAAAGCTGCTTTTCCGTTCGGACATAGTCAAATCCAAGCTTCTCCTGAACTCTTTTAGATTTGTCATTTCCTTCATAATACCCACACCAGATATTATCTAAAAGCAATTCTTCAAAGCAGTAGGCTAAGAGATTTCTTACTGCTTCCGGTACATAGCCCTTTCCCCAATAAGGAACGCCTAACCAAAAACCGATTTCTGCATCCTTTTGATCCATAAAAGGGAAACGGATTTCTTCCGAATTCAGCATAATACCTATACTTCCGATTACTTTAT
The DNA here is from genome assembly GCF_002140975.2 of Enterococcus sp. 9E7_DIV0242. Classification (NCBI taxonomy): domain Bacteria; kingdom Bacillati; phylum Bacillota; class Bacilli; order Lactobacillales; family Enterococcaceae; genus Enterococcus; species Candidatus Enterococcus clewellii. The sequence goes on along the minus strand of NZ_CP147247.1, from coordinate 366,011 downwards.
GTGGCTCATCCTTCAATGCTAATGCGAAAGTAAGAGGAGCCATTAAGGCCTGCTGAATGATTTCTTTACTATTCTCGACGCTAATGTGTGGTGGCCAACCAGCCATGGGTCCTACCTTAGGGTCTTTCGCGAGTTCGTAGAGACACTCGGCATCCTCTTCTTTCCAAGGACGTAAAACTAGACGTTCGGTATATCGTAGCATACAATCCCTCACTTTCTCCTTTGTACTTTCTTCTAAGACAAACGAAACAAGTTGTTCAACTAGGTTATGCTGCGTTGTATTTGTACTAATAAGGGCCTCAAGATAGCTGAAAAGACCGATGTATCAGCCCAGCCTTTTCTATTAACTATTCTTTTACATTTCTTCCCACTTGCTGCTCATTTTCTTTGTTTTATTTGAAAAATCATAGTAGTTCGGCTTTTTATCATAAAACACCTGCAACCCAAACTCAGCCCCTTTGATGATATCTGGGAACAACTCAGCATTCATACAGTAATGGTCTCGTTCGATATGATGCCAAAACAAATAGGTCCCGCATGTCGAGCAGAAGGCCCGCTCTACTTCCGGGCTTGAATGATAGTAAGTAACTGAAGAATCATCCAGTTGTAATTCCACATTATCACTTGTTTCAGGATCAACTGCCATGACAGGCCCCGCTGACATTTTGCGGCACATATCACAGTGACAACTGTAGACAAAATGCCCATACTCTTTGATTACCAAATGATTTTTCCCACACAAACAGGTTCCTTGAATATTCTTCATTGCCTCTTCTCCTTCGCCAATAAATAATAAGAACGTTTGTTCTTTCTTTTAGTATAACAGAATAAAAAATGAAAAACAGCCTGTTCTCAAAAAACGTGGTTTGATTTGTTCCATTTCTTCTTAAATCATGGTCAGAATTTGATCAAATACCTCAGAGGTTAAAACATTATTGTGATTGGATATACTATACAGTGAGCTGCCGACAGGTCTTGATAGCCCTTAGCGCCTCAGCAAACACTTCAAGTATCCATTTCTAATGACGGAATCAGCTCATCCATTGTATCTCCTATATCGTCTCTTACATTCAATTCACGCGGTTATATGTCTCATGTATCAAACAACTCAGCTATTGCCCTCTCCCAATCAAAAAGGCTTAATAAAAATTCTTAGGATACGTTGGAGGCACCCAAGAGATTACTTCTTTTTAGCACATCCTTACAGCTTGATAAACTTGTGTCCGAAGTACCTCGTCACAGTGCTTGTCTCGTTCAACTACCCCAAACCCTGTAATATTCTCAGGAAAAAATCCTTCTGCTATAATCATCAGCTACGCCCTTTTCCGTATCCTTTTAATCAGATCACCCTATTTCTCTAAAATACGCTTACCACGAGACAATAGGTCTTTCAACTCCTTCGAATCAAACTTTTTCTGATTATCCGGTATCTTAATCAGCAGCTCCGGATGTCTCCTTAAAAAGGCTTTCGTTGCTTGTTCCTTCTCAGCTTCTGTTTGTTTTGTTGGCCAGTTCCCTGTCTCTACATAATTCATTACCGCACAAGCCTCTGCGTTTGATTGCATTGCTGTCTGCACGAGTTCTTCAGAAATAGGATAAATTGCTTCTCTACCAAAAGCACCTACTAACCACCTGATTTGATAGGATAATTTGCTTTTCATAATAACAAATCCTTGCCCTCGATAATGAAGCTCAAATAGCTCCTGTTCTTTATTGCTCACACGTACCTCCTTATCCTTTTCTAAAAATTACTATGCCCTCATTGAATACCTAAATAGACAGAAACAGTTACATCATCTGTTTCACTTGTCGGGTATTCTTCAAAATCATAGCTATAGCTGCGTTCAAACGGAAGAGTCACATGCTTCAATTGCTTCCAAAAATTTGGAACTATCTCGTAAACATTTCCTCTAAGCGTAAATTTAGCAAAGTTCCCCGCTGGAATCACTATTTCCCTAGCATTTTTCGGAGGCTTCTCTGAGTTAGCGACCTCACAACCGATAGTAACCTGGCAGGTCAACAGATGTGAATCAATACTAGAGTATACTTCATAAACCTTTTCGTTCAACCTGTTTGGTACCTTCTCATAAAAGTTTTTATAGAAGGCTCCCCATAACTCCATATCGGGCGTTTCCTCTTGTACATCTGAAGAAAGCCCCATCAACACTTTTCTCTTTAAAAAAACAACTTCATAATCTACTATTGATTTCATACTTTTCCCTCCTTTAATCTTTATAAATAATGTTTAATTCTTCATTTTGTTCATTGAGTGAAACAGAATAAATTCGGCTCTTTTCTCCCCACGGATGATAGCCATCCCCGATATAGGAGAAACCCATTTTTTCATAAAATCCAACATGATCTGTACATAAATACAGTTGTTTGAAACCCGATTCTTCCGCATCTATTTTTGCCTGCTCTACTAATAGACGACTCAAATTGTGGCCCCGAGCTGCTTTCTCCACATACAACGCACAAAGCCATGGGTATAGATCCATTCTGCTGATAAAATCATTCGTGATCAAACCGGCACAGCCGACAATCTGCTGATTTTTGTACAACAAATACCACTGAGGAAGAGGTGAATCGGATGTAACAGCATGCGAGATAGCATCTGCATAAAGCGCATTTGTTTCTTCACTTCCCCAACGTTTTTGGAAATACTGTATAGCAGCTTCTTGATACTCAGGCTGTTCTTTTACGGAAATAAGCTTCATTGTCTCATCTTTCTCCTTGTTCCTATAATCTCAATAGGGCAAAGTAGTTAGGACACTCATAGAGTCCTAGCCACCTTGCCCCGTCACTATGAAAAATTGGGATTATCCTTGACGCCATTCAAGAATCTGGTCCAAATAAATACTTAATAAATGGTAGGCCTTTATTCTTTCCCAAACAGTCTTTTTCATTTTGAAGCTATTCTGATTAAAGAGCGATTCCTTTTTGCTATCAGATTTCAAGACCGCAAGAAATTCTGGTAACTCTTTGACCTGCTTCTCAAAGTTCTCTAATCCGAAAAACTGATAATCATCCTTATCAAGAACTGCATTCTCCCAACGGTACTCGATATAATGAACATGAGTAACAGATTTTCGATAATCAAATTTACTCAATCGAACCTGCTTGTCAAAACGCGGTGCGTTTTCCAATTCTAAAAAACATTCTTTTAATGTCAGAAAATCCGAACGAAATGGATTGACAACTGGCCGCTTCCTCGGTTCTTTCCGCGTAGTTCCTACCTCTTCTGCTTTAGGAAGAAGACGCTGTGGTGCTGGTCGTTTCGTCTTCAAAACATCTGTTTTTTCTTCTTTTACTGGATTGGAGTTCTCCCCTTCTACCGGTTTAGAATCCTTCGCAGTAATTTTTTTGATTGTTCGTTCTGGCTCAGAAAGTTTCGACGGTTCTTTAGGCTTTACCTGCTCCTTATTTAAAACAGGAGTAGCAGCACTCGCTTCTGGTTTCGGTTCTGCAGCTTTCGGAACAATTTTTTCTGCAATCACCACCTCTTTCTCAGGTAAGCTTACAACAGGTTCCTTTATTACCGCTTCGCTCGTAGTAGAAACTTGTCTTTCTTCATTGGCCTCTTTTAATTCAGTAATCATTGATTCAAGGCTATCGATTTTGCGAGAAAGTAAAATATTCTCTTTTTGCAAGGTAGAAAACATCGGTGTGATTTGGTGCACATTTGCACTGATCAACTGTTTCATCTTGTTCAACTGCGCTTCAAGATCGACAGCCGCATGTCCATTTGTTTCCACAGTAGATTTTTCCTGCGTCAATTGGACTGCTTCTGTGATTGTCTGCGTTTGACTATCCATCTTCTTATCCAGTTCATTTTTGACTTCGGAGATTTTGGATAAAAGAATATCACTATGATCCTCTACCTGCACAGAAGGTAATTTAATCACTTTTTCAGAAAGTGCATTGATTGACTGCTCAATAGCAGTTATTTTTTCTCCAAGCTTTTCATCTAAGAGAGTACTCAGTGGCGCTACTCTTTTATCAACCTGTTCAAAAGTTGCAATAAGATTATTGAGACGTTGATTGAGCTGTTTCTCACTTTCAGTTGCTTTCTTATTACCGGAAACAAGCTGTTCAGCCAACTGTTGGATTTTGCTAACGGATTGCTGCACATCCTCCTCAATTTTCTTGCTCAAAACTGTATTCAGGTTTCTGATTTCTTCTTTTAGTTCAAAATTATTTTCATCAATTTCGCTGGAAAGCTTTTCTTTTAGAAAATCAACTTTTTCGAAATTACCCGCAGTTATTTCCTTATAGATCTCTGTCAATGAGCTACTCAACTCTTCATTTCTTTTGCCTATCGATGAGTCTAGCGCAGCAATTCTCTTCTTTAGTTGAGCGGAACTGCTCTTCTCTTTTTGAATGATTTCCTGCACATGCTCCGTCATGTATTCATTTCCCAGCATGATCGCTTCTTGAAGCTCCTGATACTGAAGGAGTTGTTGTGCTTCTTTTGCTTGCAGCTGTAAACCAATTCCTTGATCCACCCCAGGCTGAAGGGCTGAAAGTTGATCAGTGAAAGATTTTCTCAGCTCTGCGATTTCATTAACTAGACGAGTATCCCACTCTTCTCTCATTTCTTGAATAGCAGTCAATACTTGTTTGTCTTTATTTTCGACTTGACGCTTACTCTGTAAAAGTGCTCTTTCCTCACTGGTCATTTTAAAAGCAACAATCAATTCTTGTTTCAGATCTTCGATTCTTCTTTTGGATAAAGGATACTTACAAATACTTTCAATTCGTAATTTGATCGAGTTATCATCAAAAAACTCAATAAAACCATCTTCTACTTGGATATACGGATTTCTCTTTTGAAACGCGTTTAGTCCACCAGAGATGATTCCTTCAATCATTTTGTCATCTGAGTGATTAGAAAAGACCACTTCAAAAACACTGATATTTCCCTTTTTCTCATCCACAAATTGGACATCCATATAAAAACTCACACACATCTTCCCCTAACGCTCTTTTGGTCTACAAACGAAAAGTTGTAAACATTTTTCATTTGACACTTACTACTTATTCTAAATGGCTTTAAACCATTTTTAAAAACGCCCCTTTTTTCCTATGAACAGTTCCACCTCTCTAAGTATAGCAAAAACATCAGTCAAAATAACTGATGTTTTCATAGTTTTTTGAGTTTTTCACCCTTTTTTTGATAAAAAGCACTTGTTTTTTACCATAAATGAAATAAAAGTGTGCTAATCCATTAAAAATAAGCTGCTTTATCTATAATTACTCTGTTGCAAACATTCAAAAAAACTACTCACTCACTTTGGAATGCAATGCTTTTTCAATTGATTTCAAGATAACTTTACTACTATTAGTGGCACCACTAACAGCATCGACCTGCACAGACTGTTGACTGACAACACTATCGACAATCTTCTCCGCCTTTGCTCCAAGCTCTGTTTTGTGCTCCATCAGTTCAACTGCGGTAATCTGATTGCTTTTTACAGTCACCTTCGTCTTTGCTCCAACAAGCACGGCATCAAATTGACCTGTATATACTCCATCCGATATTTGAGTCAAATCAACAGGTGCGATTTCAATAGCTGCAACTATTGTCTTGTACTTTTGCATTCTGTATAGATAATTTCCTCCAAAGATAAGACTAGCTACGACTACAAGACCAACTATCCAATAAATCATCTTCTTTTTATGTTTCATGTGCATCTCCTCCTTACATCAACCCTTGAAGTAAAATTTTAAATCCATAATTTCTAAAAGCAGTTATCGACATATCTGAAGTCTGGGTAAAATATTGCTCTTTTTTGCTAGCCATTGTGATGATTCCTGAAATAGAAGACCACATGATGTAAATGACCTCGGGAAACTTTATATTGCTGGAAATCATCCCATCTTTGATTCCTTTCTCTAAAAGTCGTTGAAGGATACTGTTGATCTCTTCACCAATATCGTAAATCTCATTCAAAATAGGCGTTTCAGAATTAATATCTATGGTTTCCATCAATGTATCAAAATAGAGAGGATACTTTTTCTGAAAAACGACCATCTCCTCACACAAACAAAAATATTGATCAAAAAAATTCTGTTCTTTCTCAATGGCTTCTTCAAGTATTTTCTTTTGCATCACAAAACTCTGATACGTGACTATATAATAAATCTCCTGTTTACTTTCAAAATACTTATAAATTGTCGTTTTACTGTAGTTTGCTTCTTTAGCAATCCTGTCCATTGTTGTCGCTTCTACCCCATATTGTAAGAAAAGAGCCTCAGCTACTTCAATGATTCGTTTTTTATGAAGTTGAGCAAGCATTTCTTTTTTATTCATTATTTCTTACCTTTCTGAACTATAAGTACATTTACTATACCGTTAGTTCACATTGATTTCAATAGGAAGAGGCGTTGCTATCCATGAAATAATCGATAGCAACGCCTTTTCCCCTTATGAATGCTTTTACAGCTTGCATAGCATGATAAACTCCTCTTCATTCTCATCAATGATTTGAAAACCAACCTGCTGGTACAGTCGTACAGCATAATTATCCTTTTGAACAGCTAATGAGGCTTGTGAGAAGCCTAATTCTTTCAGGTCCTTCACCATTCGTTCCATCAAGCTTTTTCCTATTCCTTGTCCGCGGAAGTCTTCCAAAACTGAGAGTGCAAATTCGGGCGTTTGATTATCAAGATGTCCAAACCCGGAAACAGCCCCACCCAAAATTCTGGTCCATACTGCGCCTACGATTTCGGAGCGATACTCGGCCACTAAGCAATGATCTGTATCTTTACCAAAACTATCAATATATACCCAAATCTCAGGCTCATGAATCACATATTCGGGCAGCTTTTCCACTCCTGGTCGTTGGAAAATCGCTTCATAAAGAAACGTCTCCAGCAAATAGACCTCTTCTTTTTTTAATGGTCTAATAATATAATCCAGCATGCTCACCCTTCCTTTTTGTACTAGTGTATCATGGATAATCGATAGCTTCAGCAGATTAGGCAATGAAAAGGAGCAAAATTGCACCCAGAGGTTCATATTTTTTCAGAGAGAGCGGTGCTATACTAATTCCAGAGGTGATAACTAATGATTTTTTCGGAAAAGCTTCAATTAATAAGAAAAAGTAGAGGACTAACACAAGAGGAACTGGCAGAAAATCTACACGTATCAAGACAGGCCGTAGCTAAATGGGAAAGTGGCCAGACCTATCCGGACATCAATAACTTAATCGCTGTCAGTACGATCTTTGGATTAACTGTTGATTATCTTGTAAAAGACAATGAGTGTGAAAAGGAGTTAAAGTTATTGGATAAAGGCTCCGAAGCTGCGTTAATTGACTTCTTGGTTCAAGCTAAAAAGCAAACCTATGCAGCGAAAAAAGGGAAAGTGGCTTCTTCTCGCCCTATGTCTCAAGACTATCTCTATGATTCCGACGACTATTTATACATTGATACTTACTTGGGAAATTCAGCATTTTCGGGGGAAGAAGCTGTTTGGTATAAGTCACAACCAATTTACTCAATGAATTACCAAGGCAGAGTCTTAAGTGAATCCTTCAGTAGTGACTTTCTGAAAGCTGCACTACTGTTAAACGCAACTGAAAAAGGGGCCACTGGATGATTCAAAAAGGGGCCAAAAATTAGTTTAGCCATTTCTTTGTATCTTCTACACGAAAAGATGGACCACTGAGATCCAACACATGAGCCCGATGGGCCAAACGGTCCACCATTGCTGCTGTAAGCATTGGATCTTTAAAGGTTTCTTCCCAGCGATCGAAGGACAGGTTCGTCGTGATGATCATCGAGCCGGCAGTCGTTCGATTCGAGAGAAGATTAAAGAGAATCTCGCTTCCTATTTGATCAAATGACACATAACCTAATTCATCTAGAATAACTAAGTCGTATTTGCCAAACCGGCGCTTATAAAAATTCAACTGGTTCGCACTCATGGATTCTTTTAGTTCGATGACCAAGTTAGGGATATTCGTAAAGAGGACACTTTTTCCGGAAAGACAGGCTTCCATTCCGAGAACAGTTGCTAAATGGGTTTTCCCAACGCCAGGATTGCCCATTAAAATAAGATTCTCTTTTTGATCGATGAATCGTAATGTTTTCAACTCTTTGATTTGTTTCTTCATTTTCACTTCTAAATGACTGTCCATGTAGTCATCGAACGTCACTTTACTTGGCAATTTTGATTGACGAATCAGTGTTTGAATCCGATTGTTTTGCCGCTGTTCAATCTCTAACGTAAGCAGCTGTGTAAGAAACTCCTCAAAATTTTGATCCAGGTCGATCGCTTGCTGGAGTAAAGTGGAATAGTTTTTCTTCAGATAAGGTAATTTTAATTGCTTGGCATATGCTTCGATCATTTATTGGCCGCCTTTCTCACTTGGTGGATCAGATTATATTCCTGCAGTTGGTTTCTCGCTTCATTTACCGCTCGACTAGGTGGTGTTTTAGAGACCTTATGGTCTTTCAACGCTTCTTCTTCTAACTGGATGATCAATTGATCCAAAGAGATACTTAAATGATTTTCAATAAATTGAAGAAATCTACGCGGGGTCTTTTGATAATACTGAAGAAAACAATGCCGCAACTTAGGTGTCTTCTTCAAAACAAGCGAGTGTTCCAATGACTTAGGCTTCCGTAAAAAAGTCGTTAAATAATGACGAATATCGATCGAGTATTGCTTTTCTCCCTTCTGAATAAGGTGTGTCGCGATAATCTGGCTGGAACCGACAATTTTCAGTTCATTGAGATAACGTTTCACGATGACTTTCTGACCAACCAGATAATCTGGAACGGAATAGTAGTTGCCATTCACATGGACAAAACTATATTTATCTACGGTTTGCTTTGTAGTGATACCGTAGTCATAAAATCCTCGGAGCGGCTGTAATTGTGCCTGTTCCACAGCGATCGTCGAGTCTAAGTTTAATTCAAGTATAGCTTGATCTAAATGTTTTTGGGCATGTCCAATCGATTCAAACTCATACTGTTTTGTGAACGCTTTTCGGCGTAAAACCTGCACACTTTTCTCTACGTGTCCCTTTTCATGGCCGCTGAAGGGATTGGTCACCACTGGCTCAAAGCGATAATAAAGAGCCATTTTCACTAACTCGTCATTGAGTTCCTTCTCATGTCGGCCGACAAAGCGTTTCACTACGTTTCGCATATTGTCATAAACAACCGTAGAGTAAACACCCTGAAGCTGTTCAAAGAAACAAATATGGGCATCCAAGAAAACCTGTTGGTTGGCAGATTCATAGAGCTTTCCCCAGCGGTAACCAGAAGCTGGGCAAGAGAATACCGCGATCGTCAATGTTCTCTTTTGTTGGTTGATCAGACATTTTACTTCACCAAAATCAAACTCGGTTCGATAACCCAATGGGTAAAGCTGCTTGATATACGCCTCTTTTTTTGCTTGAAGTTTTTCTCGAATATATGGACGTAATGTACTCTGTCCAATATCAAACCCTTCTGATACCAACATTTCGTGAATCGCTACAGTGGTCAATCGTTGTTTATGAGGACCAAGCTGTTTGGCTTTTAATTGATCAAATGCGAGAATTTCTTCGACCCGTTGGTCGATTTCAGGTGTATATTTTCTAGGTTGCCTATTCTCTGTTTGATAAGTTGGTGGAGCCGTTAACTGCTCTTTTTTTATCGGATTGGCAGGATCTTGTTCCAATGATCGTTGTGCTGCTTGATACTGCCGCCAGTAACGACCAACAGTTTTTCGATTGAGACCCAGTTCTTTCGCAACAGAACGTTGAGAACGGCCACCTTCCAGCAGACGAATGATTGTTAATTTATCCATAAAAGTTATCACTCCAAGACCTCCAATAAGTAAATTGATTCTTTACTTATTGTGAGTTAGTAGTGGTCCCTTTTTCAACCATCGTTTCTATGAAAAGTGGCCCCTTTTTAAACTAGCATAAACAACTACTCTCCGTTTCCGCCAAATTTCCATATAGAGGGCCCACTTTTTACCAAAACGGCGACTATTTGTATAACTGCAAAGTAACTGGATCGATAGATTGGTTTCAAGGATACGAAGAAATTTTATACCGAAGCGAAGCAGTGTACGAATGCTTTTTTCACGGGGGAACACTGAAATAAGAACAACCGCGTTCAGGCATTGTGTTTCAGCGCAAGACGGAGTTGTAACACGAGCAAGTAACAACCCTTTTGACCAAAATAAGCGTTAGGGCAGAATAACTACTTCTGTCCTAACGCTTATTTTTATTGGCTCAATCGGTTCCATAAGTTCCGATTCATATGTGTCGTGCTAAACGAAAATTCATAACAGCTGTCAGATTCCACAAAGGTTAATTGAACATTCGTATCATTACAAGCAACAGCAATCTTATCCAGCGGAACAATCAGACTTTCCTGGAACTCTTCCTTAACAGGGATCAAATAAAGATTGCGGTTTGAAAAAGAAAAATGAACAGCCACTTTTCGTTGAACAGATCCCTCAATTGATTTTAGCGCTCCAGACACATGCATCTCCTCCTTTGTTGTATGAAATACATAACAACAATAAGTATACACCTTCGAGCCCACTTTAAGTCAATTAATACGCTGTAAAAAGTAACTGTTTTCTCCTAATCAACGCATCTCCCTCTTACATATAAACAATACATCCTCTGCTTTTCAGCTCATTTAACCAATTAGGCTTTACAAGCTTATGATTCCAACGTAGATCAAGACGTTTCAGCTGATGCAACTCCATCAGCTCTATTGGTAAGCTTTGTAATTCATTACTTCTTAAATCGAGCTCAATCAATCCCTTCGCTTGTCCAATAGATTTTGGCAGCTCAGTCAACGCATTCTGTCTCAGATTGAGCCTTTGTAGATTTTTTAATACAGAAAAATCAAGCGAAATGTCAGCAATTTGATTTGCCTCAACGTCAAGTACACGCAATTTATGCCACTGAAGTCTATCAAAACGAAGATATTGCAGTTGATTGTTTCGTAAATGAAGCTCTCTTAATTCGATCGTCTCGCTCAGCGATTCCGGAAGCTCTTTAAGGCAGTTGTTCATAGTTCTCAATTCAAGTAGATTTTTCAACGTACCGATGCTAGTTGGTACTTTTTCTAGTTGATTGTCACTCAAGTTTAGATATTCAATCTTATTGGTTTTATCAAACAGATCAGGAATTTCTTTTAGCTGATTATTATGTAGATACACATACTCTTTCAGCTCAGATAACGAAAAGAAGCTTTCCGGCAGTTCTTCAATTTGATTGTGCCCAAAATCTACGGACCGTAGCTTACTTAATAGAGCGATTTCACTTGGAATCGTCGTAATCTGATTTGCTGAGATGTTTAACTCATGTAAATTTGTCATTTTAAAAACGGACTGTGGAATTTGTTGAAACTTATTATTATAGATATTACAAACAGTCACCTCTAGTGGTTCATAGGCCTGTACAGGTAACTGTTCTAAATTCATCGACATATAGACTATTTCCATATTTGCTCCCCCATTCTTATTCTTAGTACATGTAATGACTAACTAATTATTGCGATACTTAAAATAGATGCCCTTATTGCCATCCACCAATGTAGCTTCAATTATTCTTTTAGCTTCTACGGAACACTCAGATACTCTAACATATCTCTCTTGATTAAGTACCAATGGATCTACATACCTCACTTTTTTCCGTTGAAAGCCGTCATAAGGCCCATTTTCGTCAACCCGCTCAAAAATAATCGGGGTAGTGAGCAGCGTCAAGAAATCAACAATTTCAGGATCACTGATTGCTTGTATTTTTTCCCAAACCTCCGTATCCGTTTGCATCAAATCGAATAGAGTAATTTCGCCAGCCTCTATAGCGTAAGAAAGTACTTTCCCAACAATTTCATGGCTAAATACATTCAATGGATCATAGAAAAAATCAATCACGATTTTCCGATACTGGCGGACAAACCATTCTCCTGAATGCAGATCACGTAAACAGACTTTTCCTTCGTTGACAACAAGTTGACTGATAAACGCATGGATTTCCTCAAGCGCAACATCAAAGTAACGATGAACTTCTCTCAAGGTGTAATCGATCCGATCTGCACATAAATCCGGTACCGATTGTTCCAACAGAAACCATTTCGAATCATCCAACAATAATTGCGTATACTCATATCCGTGCTTTGAAAGAATACTTGGGATCGAGCTTCCTTGAAGCCATTCTGCTTTGATTTCTTCGTGGAAATCCTACTTCTCCTTTTTCAGAACAAAATCAATTAAATGGGAAAAGGCTGTATGTGAGATATCATGAAGAAGCCCGGCGATTTGTTCCTCCAACGACCCGCCAAGACGACGAATCAACAACATAACACCCACCGAGTGCTCATAACGGGTTTCATTCCATGCCGGGTTGACCAGACAAGCAGCTCCTGCCATATGAACATCCTTCAACCGCTGTACCTCGTCACTCTCCAATAAGTCGACCAGAACATCCTCAAGTAAGTAACTTCCATACAACTCATCCTGAATCAACATCTGTTGTCCTCCTCTATCAAAACAGAAGGATCGTTCATTATCCGAAGCATCTTTGCCTTCATCTCACTAATATATATGCGATCAATCCTATATTTATCAAGATGTCCCTCTTCGATATTCCTTCTAAAGTCACTATTTCCCTTTTCTGCTTCCCTCTTCATAAATGCAATCAACTGATCCAATCTTTTTACCATTGCAGCAGGCAGCTGCTCTTTTTCAGAAGCCTCAAGTCCATACGCATCAATAAACAATCGAAAGCGCCTCCAAGTATTCTGAGCTTTTTCAGTACTTTGGTTTCCATCATAGAAGGGAACCCAACGATAAACAGCATACGCAATGTCCTCTATGCGACTTCCTGGATGCAATGTATCAAAATCAAACATTCCCACTGCTTTCCCGTCATTAACAGTCACATTGTATGGAGCAAAATCCCCATGACACATTACTTCCGGCTTTTCTGTTACAGCTAGCATCCATTCCTCTGTACCTGTCAGTCGATCCACATAATCTGATCCAGCCTCATGAAAATCACGAAGCAGTTGTGCAGCTGAAACAATCAATTCATCTGTGAAAAACGATGCCGGTAATGGCTCGTTGTATACCTTTCCTGGCATAAAAGAAACGACTTCTTCCTGCTCCATCAAACTTATAGGTGTTGGAACAAACGCTATTTTTTTGTTTTTCAGGTAATGCAAGAATGTGTGAACATTCTTTGTCCAACGATTTGTAGGCCGTACTACTGTATCTGCCTGCTTAAAGATTTTATCTGCTCGTCCACCAAAAAGTGTCTTCTTCATCTGCTTCCCCTCCCAAATTAAGGTGCAACTGACTCACATAATGGTAAAATAAAGGGCGCACCTAGCGAACCATTTATCTTGATGAATCAAAAATGTTGGTCACCATACTCCCTCTAATAGTATCCTATTTTCCAACGATAAGAAAGCGTGTATCATTTTTTGAACCATAATCCTTCTACCTTTAAGAAAGCATAGTCAAGGAACCTTAAAGCAAGCTAGATAAGTTATAAAATAATAGTTAGTCCTGTTCTGCTAACTCAAATTTTAATGCTAAAGACGAAACACCCATACTCGTGTACTGATGATTACAATCGTTATTTTATATTCAGTTTTTGTTGATCCATCTAATTTTCACGTACATATTACAAGTCAAATTGATTGAATGAAAGCTATTTAAGCAATAGAATAGAGGTAAGGAATAGGACGGAGGAATTTAGATGAAGAAAATGTACGAAACAGCTATGACAAACCACGGTGGACGAGACGGTTATGTAGAAGCTCCTAATGGAACTATGCACATGAAAATCACACCACCGGGACTTCATGCGGAAGGTACCAACCCAGAACAATTATTTGCCGCTGGATATGCTTCTTGCTTCAACGGTGCCTTGCAACATGTTTTAAAGGAAGGGAATATTGAAGCAGAAACAACAGTAAAAGCTCGTGTTTCACTTTATACAACGGATGATGGGGGCTATCAAATCGGTGTAGTCATGGATGTTCATATTGAAGGACTTGATGAAGCTACCGCGAAAGACTATTTAGTAAAAGCACATGACTTTTGCCCATATTCTAAAGCAACACGCGGAAATATCGATGTAGAACTTGCGCTTGTATAAAATAACTTTGATGTATCAGATAATTTAAAACAGCTAAAATTAAGGTGTTTAGTTTCAAGTTTTTATAGACTTTAGACTGTGACAAAATGATTATATAAGAAAAGAAAAAGCCGAAATTCACCAAAAATGCTTCATGATTTTTGGTGAATTTCGGCTTTTTAGCAAAAAAACTGTTTCTATATCTTTATTCTTCTCAACCTTCGGAGAGAGTGTTGCCTTGTCCGTTACTCTCTTTAGATGCATAGTTCGCTAGGAATTTGATAAATGGTTCAGGCTTTTCTCTATGATTTACTCCCCTCGTCTCATATCAGTCAATGGTTCATTTACCAAAAAGATATTTTGGAACAAGGGACTGCCACCATCACCTAAAGGAGATTGGGCCAAGAAACCAACCTTGATTTCTTCATTACATGGTAGAGAGAAATAGCGCACCATGCGAAATACCTTTCCATCAAGAGAATAGTGCATGGAAAACAACTGTCCCTTTCTCGAAATTTGCAGCCAAACATTGTCACTTACCAATGACTGTCCGTTGGCATCATCAGAAGCTTTATCAGTGATCACACTAACAACAGCATTCACGCCCATATCTGTATATTCAAAACATAATTTTCCCCAAAGTGACGCACGATCATAAATCAGTAAGCCGCAAGCATCATATATTTCCTTAAATTGAGGCGTGACTTTCGCACGAATGGTAAAATCGCCACTGATTGTTGTATACAAAAAAGGCGCATTCAACGAGCTTTCTCCTGTTTCCGGATGAATAAAGTAATCTGATTTTTTTGTTGCCTCCATTTGGAGCTCGTTCTCCTTAACGACACAAGAAGATTCCGTTAACCAGTCAAATAGTCGTTTGTCAATAATTGTCATTTTTTCCCCTCTTTTCCTTATTTTCTGTTATTTTTTCAATTCTGATCGTAGCAACTAATAGTATCACCCCAAAGGTCATTAGCATTGGTGGGAAAATCGCCATAGAAAAGGTTTCACCCAGCAATCCCAGCAAGAAGGGCAGTCCTGCAGTTCCTATATAAGCTAAACCAATTTGTACGCCCATCACCTGACCGGAATGAGTGACACCGAATCGGGTTGGTGTCTCATGAAGCATTGTTGGGAAAATAGCGGCACTGCCTAAGCCGGTCAATGCAAACCCAATAATTCCCAAGCTTCCTTCAAATAAGAAAATGAGGAACACACCAACTAGCAATAGCACCTCACTCATGTATAGAATAAATCGGTTAGAAAATCGAAAGGTCAAAAATCCAGAGACCATTCGGCCGATCGTCAAGCTTGCGTAAAAGGCAGAAACGATGAATCCGGCGTGGCCAACGGTGGTTCCTTTCACCAGAATAAGATAACTGCTGCCCCACAAGCCCATCGATGCCTCGATACCTACATAAAAGATGAACGACAGCACAGAGTACCATACCCCTGGAATGCGTAAGGTCTCTCGAATACTCATTCCTGCTGCCTCATTTGATTGCTTTGCTTTGGCTGTTTTAGAAGGCATTCTCCAAAGCGGCAAACTAAACAACAATACGATGACTACAATAAGTTGGAGTCCTCCTAATAAGAAATAGCCGGATCTCCAGCTCCATTGCCTCAGGAGAACGGTCCCCATGATCATAGGACCCAACGTTGCCCCAATGCCCCAAAAACCATGTAGCCAATTCATGTGATGAGCTTTAAAGTGCAAAGCAACATAATCATTCAACGCTGTATCGATCGCTCCAGCACCTAGCCCAAGAGGAATGGCAAACAGTACGAAAAAGAGATATTGTTGCGTTACTCCAAACCCCAAAAGACCGACAGCCGTCAGCAACACACTGAAAATCACTAAACGAGCTGTGCCAAATCTTTGAACCAATGCAACGGTCTTCAAACTGGAAATAACAGTACAAATCGCGACGACCATCGCAATCAGCCCCGCTGCTCCTGAGGACACATGAAACTCATCATACATCACCGGCCAAGCAGTGCCTAATACTGAATCAGGGAGACCTAAACTGATAAAGGTCAAGTAAATCACTAGTAAAAAAAGAGTTATTTTTTTCTTACTCATGCTTCCGTCCATCCCTTCTCCATAAAATTATTTACAGCTTGACGATAAGCTCCGGATAATCGATCTCCTTCTGCTTCTTTCGTCAGCACAATCTGTTGCTCTGACCAAATCCGTTTATTGACCTCTTCACTCACCATTTCGATTGCTTTTTCAGATAATCGACATTCAGAAATAATGATCATCTGCGGACTGAGCAGCAAAGAAACCAGCTCAAGGACATAGCGAATGACGGCTTCCCTTTGGTTGTCATCAGAAGTTCTTAACCATTCATCGATCACATGGCCCTCGTAGTTTAACAACCCGATTTCTCCTGCAAAGGCTTGATAACCGGTATAAAGCTTGCGATCAATGATGATCCCTGTCCCTACGCAGTCGCCAAAGGATAGATAGACAAGGTGCTCAACAGCTGGATATTTCTGTAGCTGACCAAATGCACATAAATTTAAATCATTAATGACTTCAACAGAAATAGTCTCGCTCACTTGACTCAGAAAATCGAAATGATACGTCTTCTTTTCATCCAAATTTTCTCCATAGAGAAATCCCTGTTCAACTGGTATTCCAGGCACAGCAATCTCTATCAATTCAATTTGAGAAAACTGATCCAATAACGCAATGATTACTGCTTCTATCTGTTCTGTCCGAAGAACTTGTTCCACTAATTTTTTTCCAGATAAGGACTGAACAATTACTGTCGATTTTGCAAAACCGAAATCGATAAATAGAAAGGGCGCATAAGAACTGGATAAGGCATATTTTTCAGCCGGTCTCCCGCCAATCGATTCGGGTTCTCCCATAGTACAGACTGCCTCTTTATCCATTAATGCCTGCAACTGAGTTCGCACTGTCGTGATACTCATCCCGGTTTTTTCAGAAATTTCCGCCTTTGTAGCATTTGAACAGGATAAAAGAAACTCAATAAGTAATCGCTCATTATACTTTTTCATGTTTTTTGGTTGTACACTTTTCAACTTCTCACCCCTTATGAAAGATTCTTTTATAAGTTTGTTTCATAAGTATACCATAAATGAAAAATGAAACAAGAAGTTTCTATTTCTTTGCTACCGCAAGGATTTGATGATGAACAGCTAGATTTCATAAACCTGTACTGCTTCTTCCACAAACTACTTCTTGTTCGATTTTCCCTCTACTCTTTCGCTTTACTCTTCTCTTTTTTTCAGCAAATCTTGAATTTGGTTTTCTGTATACACACATTTGTCTTGCTTGATGATTTCCTGCTTATTCGTGCCATCCGGAACAAAACGAAAGACAAGAAACTCCGCATCTGCCTCTCCACTGTTCACCAAACGATGGACACTGTTTTTTACTCGAACAACATCCCCTGGTTTAACACACACTGAGGACATGGAATGGTTCTCGATTGTTTCAACATGAAACACACCGTTTGTGCAAACGATGACTTCCTCGACAACAGTATGAGTATGCCACTCTTGAATAACACCTACGGTAAGAACATTTTTATGTATTTCAAACTCTGGATAAAGAAAATAATTGACCTCTGTTCCTTCATCCTTTTTTACAAAAATAGACTCCTGTAATTTTCGTATATCTAATGAATCATTCGCCATTTATGTTCCTCCGTTCTTTTCTATTCGATCACTGTGACCGATAATCATTATTTCTCTAAAATCAATCGTCTTACGGAATAAAGCGTCTTTCCTTCATAAACATAATCGGTACAACAGCTAAACCAGCCCTCCAAACTTTTCATTAGGAACAGCCTATCTTCAGCTCGACTCAGACTAGTCAAAGTTCTCTCATACTCTTGTTCCGCTATTAGAATGATAAATCCTATCACTCTACCCTCTCATTTTAACAAAACCCCTTTTCTTTTTGAAGACAAACCGAAAAGAGCTGTGATAATTTCTGCTACCACAGCTCTAAGAATAAACCTATTTTAAGATGTATGTTCCTGACTAGTCTTCATTGAAGTCAACATCGATCGCTCCATTTGTCGTTTTCAATTTTAGCTGTTTGCTTCCCGATTTCGTATTTCCTAAGCTATTCTTACCATTTGTTGTTTGTGAATCGATCGCAAAGTCTTTTTGATTCCCATCAATGGTTCCGCTGATTTTCCCATTGGTCGTCTCAGCTTTAAGAGAATTGTTGATCATAAGATCATTAAACAATATCTTGGCATTCGTAGTATCAATAGTCACATCTTTCGCTTTGACATTTTCGAGCTCTACTTTGCCGTTGGTTGTTGCCAGCTTCAACAGCTTATCCACTTGACTATCTTGTACCTCGAGCTTTCCATTTGTTGTTTTCAAGTTTGTCTCTTCAATTGCAATGTTCTCTAAAAGAATTTTACCGTTTTCAGTTTTGACCATCAAATTATCTAATTGATTTTCCGGAACTTCAACAGTCATTTCTATATTCTCAGTGTTCCAATTAAAGATAGAAAAAATATTCCAGCCGGAAGAACGATTGTTTTTTTTCATTGAAACCTTGTTGCTCTTTTCATTAAATGTATAGGTTTCATTTTTTCTTTCATAGTAATTAATCGATATTGGTTGATCACTCGAAACCCCAACCACATTGATCTTCATATTATCATCAGCAATTTCCAATATTTGAATATTGCCATCATTTTCATAGTGCTTTTCTTCATAAGAAGAGCCCCCAAGAGATTGACATCCTGCCAATAAAAAACATGTACCTAACCCTACTGCTATTAATCCTACTTTTTTCATTTTCTTTATCCCCTAACTATTTTCATTTATACATTGAGTATATATCAGTATCCATCTTTCTCCTATAAGTCCCACGACGGATTTTCTATAGGTCATACGACGGATATTTTTCTAGGCAACCTATATTCACACATTTTTTTCAACAGCCGTGGTAAATAATCGAATCAGCTTGCTTTCATTTATTTAAGGAGCTGTCTATAGAAGGAGGCAAAGAATTAGTCAAATCACTCTCGTCACGATAGGTAAAATCCGTTATAATGAAAAAATATAGTAGCAACAAGGAGGATACAATCATGGTTATTTGCATCAAAAAACTCCATGCAAAGTCTTTGGAACAACTTGCATGGAGAATCACTTAAGGACTAATCGAAGCATTCAGTTATTTTCGACTGTCTCAAACAGGTCCTAGGAACCTGTTCCAAACGACTTTGCATTTTTGA